>JBGPDI010000141.1:0-12508 GCA_041482215.1 Candidatus Acidiferrum sp.
CCTTCGCCCGGGGCAGCGCCGCGACTGCCTCGGGGGACAGCGAATCTACCGGCCCTCCGTAAAGAGCCGCATCCAGCGCAGCCCGGGGCAGTGTGACCAGCTCGCCCGTATGGGTGTCCAGCAACTGCTCCCGGTGAGAGCGGTCTCCCTCGTCCATGGCACGGGCGAACTCGAGGAATTGTATAAGGCGGAAACTTCGACGGAACTCCGCCGTGAAATTCTCCAGGCCTTCTTCCTGGCGGGCGATGCCCCAAAGCTCGTACAGGCAGCACAAGGGGAAAAGGATCCGGAATTGCGCCGGGCCGCAATTCGAAACCTCGGCCTGATCGGTTCAGACGATTCCGGAAAGGCCCTGCAAGAAATCTACGCCAAGGAATCGGACCACACGCTCAAAGCTGAAGTATTGAATGCCTATTTCCTGCAAGGCAACGCCAAAGCATTGGTGGCGATTGCGCGAAGCGAGAAGGACCCGGAACTGAAGAAGACCGCGGTCTCCAAATTAGCGCTCATGAATTCCAAGGAAGGCACCGATTACTTGATGGAACTTTTGCAAAAGTAAGGAAAAACCATGCGAGAACAAAAAACTCTTTCGATGCTGCAACGATTGCTCGGGCTCGCGATGATCGCAGCGGGAATCTGTGGTGTCGCCGTGCAGTTTGCTAAAGGCGAAACCCTGTCCCGCTCGGGGCAAGCAAGCCCGTCCACCGCGCGGGCCGCGGAATCACCGCGAATTGAGAACGCAAAACTGGAAACACGCACTGTTGGGGCAAGTCTTGACGCAACCATGCGCGACCTCGCAAAAACAGCGGAGAAACCAGAGTGGGTGGGCTACCTCGTCGTTCAAATTGCCGGCGAGCGTGGCGCATGCTGCAACAGCAATTGGAATGATGGGAATTGCGGTACCTGCCGTCTGGAAAAAGAAGGCGGCAGAATGAGCGTCACAACCCCCGGGAATGGAAGCACCAAGCTCGAAGGCGGCCGAGAGCTCATCGTACTCTTTCGTTTGGAGGGGAAGCAGGTCGAACAAATTCGCGTCGCCTCCGAAGATTGCACGCTCGATGCAGGCGGCCTGCCTTTCATCTGGCTCACCGGAGTCAAAGCGCCGGAAAGCGTGGCACTTCTCGCGACATACGTAGGCAGCGCGGATTTCGATGGACATGGAGAGCACCGGATCGGCAACGGAGCATTGACCGCGATCGCTTTTCACGCGGACGCGTCGGCAGATCACGCTCTCGAATCTTTTGTAAAGCCGGATCAACGCGAGCAACTGCGCAAACAAGCCGCCTTCTGGATGGGAGCAGCGCGAGGTAAAGCTGGCTTTGAAACTCTGCAACGCATGGCCAAGAACGATCCAAGTTCCGACGTGCGCGCTCACGTCGCCTTTGCCCTCTCCGTCAGCCACGAACTCGCCGCGCTCGATGAAATGATCCGCATGGCGCACGACGACACCAGCGCGCATGTGCGTGGTCAAGCCCTTTTCTGGCTCGCGCAAAAAGCGGGGAACAAAGCGGTAGGTACTATCACCGGAGCGATCGAAAACGATCCCGACACCGAAGTAAAGAAAAAGGCTGTGTTCGCGCTCAGCCAATTGCCCAAGGACGAAGGCGTGCCAAAACTAATCGAAGTCGCCCAATCCAATCACAATCGCGAAGTCCGCAAGCAAGCCATGTTCTGGCTCGGCCAATCGAACGATCCGCGCGCACTACAATTCTTCGAAAAAGTTCTCACTCAATAAGGCTCTTCTTTCCGGTTCCTGTAGGGCCGGCCTTCCGAGGCCAGCCGCTCTCTCGTATATCGTGTTAGCGCAGCAAATCTTCCAGCTGGATGCGCTCATCCGTTTTCGAATCGCGATATTTCACAACCACCGCAGCCTGCAGCGAAAGTCCCCATTTTGCCCCCGACGCATGCAAGATGGCTCGCGAGCCGGGCACAACTATGGCTTCTTCGGGGATGATCAGCGGTTCAGTCTCCGTAGCCGTATAAATTTTATCGCGGATCAGATCGTAAACCGGAATCGAGCGATTAAGTATCGTTCCGGTGCCCAGAACCGCGCGCCGCTTGACCACCGTTCCCTCATACACCCCGGAATTCCCGCCCACCAAAACTTCGTCTTCGATGATCACCGGCAAGGCACCAACAGGTTCGAGCACTCCTCCAATCTGTGCGCCGGCTGAAATGTGACAGTTGCGTCCGACCTGCGCGCAACTCCCCACCAGAGCGTGCGAATCGATCATCGTGCCATCGCCAACGTAAGCACCCACATTCACGAACATCGGCGGCATGCAGATCACACCGCGGCCAATGTAAGAACCATCGCGAATGCTGGAACCGCCGGGAACGATACGAACACCATCCGATGCCGTGAAGGTGTGAACAGGAAAAGTAGACTTGTCGAAGAACGGCTGCTTCGCCGCGTCAATGGACATGTCCGCGATGGCGCCCATTCGAAAGCCGAGCAGTATTCCCTTCTTCACCCAGGCGTTCGCCCGCCAGCCCGATTTCGCGGAGCCATCCGGTTCCGCGGCGCGGATCTCGCCTCGATTCAGCGCAGCTTTAAAATCGCGGAAAAGCCATTGATGTTCTTCTTCGTAATGCGCCGGAGATTCGTCAAACAATCTCTCAATTTGCGCTGGCAGCATGAACCCTCTCGAGGGACGCCGCGGCAGGGGCGGGCTCGACGAAACCGAGCCATTCGAGCACGCCTCGAATGCGCGTTTGATTCTCCGCTTTCGGCGCCACCAGCGGCAAGCGCCATACCGCTTCGAGCAAGCCCATCTCCGCCATCGCCGCTTTCACCGGGATAGGATTTGATTCCACGAAATTTACTTCCATCAGTGGATGATAGCGGCGGTGAATACTACGCGCGCCAAGAAAATCACCCTGCAGAGCAAGCCGCGTCAATTGCGACATTTCCTTGGGAATTTCGTTCGAAACCACGGAGATTACCCCGCGTCCTCCCAGCGAAATCACAGGAAGCGTGATCGCATCGTCACCAGAGAGGACGATAAAATTGTCCGGCACGGCATTGAGTATCGCCGCCATCTGCGAAACGTTTCCGGAGGCTTCCTTGATTCCCACGATGTTCTCAATCTGAGCGAGCCGCTTTACCGTGGTGGGTTCGATGTTTACCCCCGTGCGGCCCTGAACGCTGTAGAGAATGATGGGCAGCGTAGTGGCTTCGGCGATGGCGCGATAGTGCTGGAACAGCCCCTGCTGCGGCGGCTTGTTGTAGTACGGCGTAACGGAGAGAATCCCATCCACACCGAGATTAGCAAGTTCGCGCGCGAGTGTGATCACTTCTGCCGTGTTGTATCCACCGGCGCCTGCGAGGACTGGAACATTCCCCTTGGCAACATCGACTGTGATCTGTACGACACGAAGATGCTCTTCGTGCGTTAGCGTCGGGCTCTCTCCCGTTGTTCCGCATGGAACGAGAAAATCGATGTCTGCATCAATCTGCCGCTTGATTAAAGCCCGCAATGTTAGTTCGTCCAGCGAACCATCGCGTCGAAATGGTGTGACTAATGCCGTACCCGTGCCTGTAAACATGTTTCTGTTCCTTTCTTTTTCTCAGCCCAATTCGCCGAGGATTTCTCGAAATTCGAAAATTCCTTTCCTGCCCGCCACCCAACGCGCCGCCTGCAACGCACCCCGCGCAAATCCTTCGCGACTGCGTGAAGTATGGCGCAGCGTGATGGTGTCCCCTGCTGAATCGAAACCAATTTCATGCGTTCCGGGATGCGCGCCCGCTCGATTCGAACTCAGGCTCACGGTGCGGTCATAACCGCTCGCCTGCATCTCCGTGGCAAGTTTTTTCAGCGTGCCCGAAGGAGCGTCTTTCTTCGCCGAGTGGTGGATTTCCCAGCCCCAGGCTTCGTACTCCTTCTGTTTTGCAAAAAGCGTCGCCGTATGCGCAACGGCCTGAAGGAAAAGATTCATGCCTACGGAGAAATTGGGCGCCCAGACGAGCCCCGTTCCGCTTCGAGCCAGCGCTTCACGCACCGCGGGAAACTGCGCCATCCATCCGGTTGTTCCTACCGCTGCATTCACTCCGGCAGCAGCGAGCCAAAGAATGTTCTCGACAGCCGCATCCGGCGTCGTGAATTCGACGGCTGCATCAATTCCGCGAAGCGCTTCGCGCGTGAGCCCCACACCGTGTGCGTTGTTGGCGCCATCAAATTTTGCGCGCACTTCAAATCCGTACTCTGGCGCGAGCTGCTCGATTAGCCGCCCCATCTTTCCGTACCCGACGATGGCAAGGCCGAGGCTCACGTTTTGCCCCTGCCGCTTGCGAGGAGTTGCGTCACCATCTGCGCGTAAATCTGTACCGCTTCGGACAATTCTTTTTTCGGGATGCGTTCCTCCGAAGTATGCGCAACGTGAATTCTTCCTGGCCCAATGAGGAATGGCTGTCCCCAGGTTCCTGCGAAACTCGGAATATCCGTTGTGAAAGCTACGACCGTCGTCGGCAGACCATCGAGCTTCGCCAATTGCACCGCCGGTGTGTAGAAAACTTCGCGCGCTTCCGCTCGCCCCGCAGCCGCGGCAGACACCGCTTCGCGAATATTCGTGGGATCACCGACGGTTCGAAACATGATTTCCGCTGCGGCGCGGTCGGCAACAACATTCGGTGCGCGGCCGCCCGCGATGGTCCCAATATTCAGCGTGCTGGCGCCAAGCAAGTCATCCTTCGGCAGCGGAATCTGGCGAATATCGTGAAGAACTTCGAGCAATGTGTGAATGGCGGAATGGCCGAGTTCGGGATAGGCAGAGTGCGCGAGTTTTCCATGTGCAGTAATTTCGTACCGCAAGGCGCCTTTCGAACCAAGCGCAAGTTGGTTTTCCGTCGGCTCACCATTGATGAGAAATCGTGAACCGCGCGGAGTTGCCGCCGCTGCCCTTGCTCCCGCGCTATCACGCTCTTCGCCGACAACAAAGAGAAGTCCAAAATTGCGCGTGCCCGCAGCGAGAAGTTTTTCCGCCGCCGCGATCATCGCCGCGATGATGCCTTTCGCGTCGCAGGAACCGCGCCCCCAGATAAACTCGTTGTCCTCACGGAAAGCAAAAAACGGCGGAACGGTGTCCATGTGCGTCGAAAGCGTGACGACGGGATCACCGAACGACGCAAAGATATTGTCGCGATTCAGTTCCACTGCGATGCGTTCGACGTGCCCGTTGTAGCGCGCAGCAAGATCGGACAAATGCGCGAAGAGATAGTCACCCGCATTTTTTTCATTGTTGGTGGTCGACTCAATATCTACGAGCGCGCGTATCAGTTCGAAAACGTTCATTCGAATTGATCTTTTCTGGATGAGTGCAACGAAAGGAAGGAACCGCGAGGATACAAATCGGGCTACCGCCTCTCGATAGCGCTTCATCCTAATAAACGGATGACAGTGAACAGGCCTTGGACCTGTTCCCCAACCACTGCGGTTTCAGCTACCGCTGCGATTTCGGCGGACAAAACTCAAAAAACTTGAATGCCCCTTTCGCTCGAGCTTCCGAAGCTGATCGGAATGGCGTGCCCGGCTACTTATGGCCTCCGCACCTCTACCAAGAAAGGTTAAGTTTAAGAGAATGCCCGCGAAAAAGCGAACCCTAAAGTTCGCATGCCATGAATCGAAAAAACTTCTACAGCTCGAGCGATTTGAGCGGGATGTGCTGGGACGCAACGAGAAGTTCGCCGGTGAAGGCAGACTCTGCGGGACGGCGTTTCAAGGCTTCTTCAGCGGAGATGCGCACGAGATCGGGATTGTTGTTTTCCTGCGAGACGTGCGCGAGGACCAGGTAGCGCGCGATGGCGTCGAAGCCGTCGGGGTCGCAAAGATATTCGCTGACGGCGTGATTCGAAAGATGCCCGGTGCGGCTTAGGACTCGTTGCTTCACAACCCACGGATACGGACCGACCTTGAGCATGTCGAGATCGTGATTGGATTCCAAAACTAAACAATCCGCGCCGCGCAGATGCACTTTCACCAATTCCGGCATGTAGCCCAGGTCCGTGACAATGGCCATCTTCGCGCCGTTCGAACGGAACGTGAATCCGATCGGGTCCGCCGCGTCGTGCGGAATTGCAAACGCATGCACGTCAATATCACCAACAGTAAAATGTTGTCCAGGCTGGATCGCTTCGACTTTTTTAAGCCGCTTCCCAAAAGTCTCCGGGAGCATGCGTTGCATTGCGCCAAGCGTGGGCTCGGTAACGTACAGCGGGGCTTTCCACAAGCCGAGCATTTGCGGCAATCCGTTGCAATGATCGGTGTGTTCGTGGGTGATTAAGATTCCGTCGATGTGGTCGACGGTTCTTTCGACGGCGGCAAGTCGAGCAAGCGTCTCGCGCTTGCCGAGCCCAGCATCCACGAGGAGTCGGGTACGCTCGGTCTCGAGCAAAGTAAGGTTGCCCGAGCTGCCCGACGCCAAAATGGATACCCGTAAGCCGATCGCTTCCCCCTCAAAAAACCAACAGAAACAGATTTTCAGAATGATGCCACACTGTTTGACAAGATGCCCAACAAAATCTCTATGACTCCGAACTGATCGCCGTTGCAGCTATTCCAAATATTGAGTCGCGACTCGCGTTTTCAACAAGACAGGCGGGAGCGATCGAGGGTGAAGCCGTTTAGGGGGCCCAGGACGGTTACGGCGATTTGATTGGCTTTGAAATACTGCTGGGAGAGGGTCTGAAGCTCTTCGCGGGTGACGGCTTCGATTCCGGCGAGGATTTCGTCGAGCGAATAAAAGCGGCCGAAATAGAGTTCCTGGCGAGCGAGATTGGACATGCGGGAGCTGGTGGACTCGAGCGAGAGCATCAGCGAACCCTTGAGGTGATTCTTTGAGCGGCGAAGTTCTTCTTCGGTGACCGGTGATTCCTTCAGCGCGCGAAATTCCTTGATGGTGAGATCGATTACCTTGCCGACGGTTTCGGCGGCGGTGCCCGCGTACACGGTCATCATGCCGGCGTCGGAATACGGAGTGAGCTCGCTGAAGACGGCGTAAGCGAGACCCTGCTTTTCGCGAATGTTCTGAAAGAGGCGCGAGGACATCCCGCCGCCAAGAAGATTGTTGAGGACCGCCATGCCAAAGCGGTCTTCGTGGCCGAGTGGAACCGAAGGAACGCCGATGCAGAGATGCACTTGTTCGAGGTCGCGCTTGGCTTCGAGATGGATGGGTGCTTCGGTGCGAGGAGCGCCGTCGCTTTCGGCGGGGCCGGCGGGTTTCATGTGGCCGAATTCGCGCTGAACTAATTCCAGGACTTTGTCGTGAGTGACGTTGCCAGCAGCGGTTATAACGATGTGGTCCGGCGCAAACCATTCCAGAAAACGCGCGCGCAACGAATCGCGATTGAATGCTTTCACGGTTTCTGGCGTGCCGAGAATCGGACGGCCGAGCGAATGTTGCGGCCAGAAACCGCGCGTGAAAATTTCGTGCAGAAGATATTCGGGATTGTCCAGGTCCATCTTGATTTCTTCGAGGACCACCTGGCGCTCTTTTTTCACATCTTCCGAATCGAATTTGGGGCGGAGGACGAGATCGGCGATGACGTCAAAAGCGATCGGCAAGTTCTCATCAAGAATCTTGGCGTTGAAGCAAATTTGCTCTTTGGAAGTGAACGCATCGAGCATGCCGCCAACGGAATCCATTTCGCGTGCGATGGCTTCAGCGGAGCGGCGCTCGGTGCCCTTGAAGACCATGTGCTCCATGAAGTGAGCCAGGCCATTTTCTTCGGGAACTTCGCGGCGGGAGCCGTTGCGGACCCAGACACCCACGGAGACGGAACGTACGTGGGGCATGGTCTCGGCGATCACCACGAGGCCGTTGGGCAATACGTGCTTCTGGATGTCGCGCGTCTCGGTGGCCATAGTATGGATTGTGACACAGGCGAGGCGGAAAGAAGAAACGCAAGCAAACAGTCACTTCAGTTCAAGCCTTGCGATGTCGTCTGAAAAAAACTGCCGGCTAGAAGCCGGCGCTACAGGATTTTTTCGTCGGGATTGAGCTTGCCGTATTCGCTGGTGTAGTGGAGGGGGACGTCGCCGTAGGTGCCTTTTTCGCGAGTGTAGACTTCACAGGTATCGAAGGGTTTCGAGTAGACGTGAATGCTGACGGCGCGCTGATTAAATTCCGTGAGATTCAAAACCTGGTGGACGGGTTCGAGGGGATTGACGTAGGCGGGATGGGTGGCGTCCATTTCGTAGATATCGGTGGGAATGATATGGCAGGTGCCGTGGGCGCTGTCGCGATCGTCAACGCGAAAATTCTGGACTTTCAGGCGGCCGATGGGCGCGGACATCCAACAATTCTGATCGCGATGATTGTGAATGCGGCTGGCCTGTCCGATTTCCCAGCAGATGGTCATGCATTCGAAGACGGTATTTTTGAATATGAGATTGCGGGTGTAATTCCCTTTTGAAAAATAGCAATATTGGTCGAGGGTCTCCGGGCGGACGGAGTGGCGGAGGATGTAGTCCTGGACGTTTTCGAGAGTAAAGTCGCGCTCGGGAAGAGCGGCGAGACCTTTAACCCAATCGGCGATGGCGAGTTGTTCGGCCGCGGTTTTTTGTGCCATGGAGAACCTCCGATTCGCGCGCGTTCAGGGCGGTTGCAGCGCAATTCCGTTTGAGCGGGGATTGCTGGAGAATTATAGCGTGAATCGAAGATGAAGTAATGAGGTAACGAGGTAAAGAGATGGCGAAAAGAGGTAATCTGTAGGATGAACCGGATGATGAAATGATGAGTAGCAATCACGACAAAATGGAACTTCTCGGAAAATCGAAAGAAGAGTTGCGCGAGCTTTGCGTGGCGCTGGGGGAGCCGGCGTACCGCGGTGGGCAGATTTATCATGCGCTGTACTCGGAAAGAAAATTTGATGTGGAGCAGATTACGAATCTGCCGGCGGAGCTGCGGGAACGGCTGGGGAAAGAAGCACGCATTACATTGCCGGAGGTGAAGCAACGGTTTGCGTCAACGGATGGGTCGGTGCGGTATTTGTTTGGGTTGGGGGCGGCGGAAAAAACCGAGGGATTTAACACAGAGGTCACAGAGAGAACTGGGAGCACGGAGGGCACGGAGAAGAGTGGAACGGAAAGGCGTTTGCAGAAACCGGCGTCCGTAGAGGCGGTGTTCATGCCGAGTGAGGGACGGCAGACGATTTGTGTTTCCACGCAGGCGGGATGTGCGGTGGATTGCCATTTTTGCTTGACGGCGCAGCTCGGACTGATTCGCAACCTGACGGCGGGAGAAATCCTGGCACAAGTTCTAATGCCACTCGAGGAACACAAGGCGCAGCTTGTGCCGCAGACGAATATCGTGCTGATGGGACAGGGCGAGCCGCTGCTGAATTACGAGGCAGTGATGGCGGCGGTGCGGATTCTGCTCGATCAAGGCGGAGTGGGGATTTCGCCGAGACATCTGACGCTATCGACGAGCGGGATCGTGCCGGGAATCGAACGGCTGGGGCAGGAGAAAGTGCGCCCCAAACTCGCGATTTCGCTGAATGCATCGAACGACGAGCAACGCGACGCGTTGATGCCCATCAACAAGAAATATCCTCTGGGCGCGCTCCTGGAAGCGTGCAGAAATTTCCCGAAAGGGTCCCGGGAGTACCTGACGTTCGAGTATGTTTTGCTCGGGGGAGTAAATGATTTTCCGGAAGATGCCCGGCGCGTGGCGCGGCTGCTGAGTGATGTCGGGCGCGTGAAAGTGAATTTGATTCCCTGGAATCCAGGAGCATTGCCATATGCGGAGCCGACTGTGGAAAGCGTCGATGAATTTCACAGAATTCTGATGGAGAAAGGTATTCCCACGTTTACGAGGTATTCCCGCGGACGTGACGTGATGGCCGCTTGCGGGCAGTTGGCGCTGCTGCAGCTTGATGGGACTCCGTTGTCAGTTGTGAGCCCTCAGTGAAGAGGAGGAAGAGGAGCCGCGCCCTGGAGGTTGTTTGCGAACTAAGTTCGATTCTCTCTTCAGCCTCTCAGGATTCCACTTAAGAAGAAGCTCGGACCTCTTGGAGACCGGGAAATTCATCAAATAGGATTTGCCGTGATTGGCAAGCTCCCTCCACCCCCCATGATTTAGTAAAGAATGTGAACAGCAAAGGTTTAGCCTAGGGGGGTCTTCAAAAGATATGATTCTAAGGGGTTTGTAAGCCGTTTGTTTTGTAATGGTTGCGGGGCGTCCTCAACGATATAATCCTGAGGCAGATAGAATCCCCCGCGGCTATTGGAAAGTTGAGGGCTTAGCAAGAAATTCAAAACGGCGGCGAATAGCTTCTGACCGAGATTAGGAATGGAATAGTTCCTAGAAAGTACTTTACCCTAGGCGTTAATGGATTTCAAGGGAAAAATGAATAGAACCTAAAGAAAACTAGTGAAAGCTGGAATCGCGGGGCGTTCACAAGCTAAGCTGTCTGCCGGTGACAGCCTCGCAGGGGTCGCCCGAAGCGGAGGAAACGGTGGTTAAACGACGCGACTTTCTGGGCGCCCTTGTTGGAGCAGGGTTCACTGCTTCAAGCAACATATTCGCAGTGACTTCTAAACGAACAGTGGCTGAGGAAGCGGCGCCGTTTCGATTGGGGGTGGCCAGCTATACGCTGCGGAATTTCAACCGGGCGCAGGTGATTGGGTTTCTGAAGCAGGTGCGTGTGTCGGATTTGAATGCGAAGGATGTGAAGGATCATCTGCCGACGGATGCGGAGCAGGAAGCGGCAGCGGTGGCGGAATATGCGGCGGCGGGCGTGAAGCTGCATGCGGCGGGAACGATTTATTTTCCGAAGGATGAGGATGCGGATATCCGGAGCAAGTTTGAATACTGCAAGAGAGCGGGGATTGGGGTGATTGTGGCGGGCGATCCGGAGCCAGGGACGCTGCCGCGGATTGAGAAGTTTGTGAAGGAGTACGACATCCGGTTCGCACTGCACAATCATGGGCCGGAAGACAAGATTTGGCATTCGCCACTGGATGTATTGAAGGCGATGAAGGGGATGGATCCGCGCATGGGGTGCTGCATTGACGTGGGGCATACGGCGCGGGCGGAGACGGATGTGGTGCAGGCGATCCATGAAGTGGGGCCGCGGCTGTGGAACATGCACATAAAGGACCTGACGAACTTCACGGACAAAGAGAGCCAGGTAGCGGTGGGACAAGGAATCATGCCAGTGCGGAAGATTTTTGAAGCGCTGGTGGCGGTGAAGTACAAGGGATTCGTGGATCTGGAGTATGAGATTCATGCGGATGATCCGATGCCGGGGGTTATTGAGAGTTTTGGTTTTATGCGGGGTGTGCTGGCGGGAATGGGGTACGCGAATTAGGGGGAGGCGGTTTTAGGCGATCGGGGCCAGTTCTTGGAGAAACTCTTTTTCCAAGTATTCCCTAAGTGAGTTTCCATAAACAATCGCATCGGTGTCCTTGACCACGATGGACAGGACTACGCTGCTGTTGAGGTCTGACGTGCAGACTACATATCGATGGGAGTAGATTGGGACAAAGCGCGCCTGAGCGTGCAGTTCAAAGCCTTGTTCGGCTAGGTCGGTAGTTATTTCAGCCCGACTCTCACGAATGTGTTCAATCCGGTTTCTTACAA
This sequence comes from Candidatus Acidiferrum sp., assembly GCA_041482215.1. Lineage (GTDB taxonomy): Bacteria > Acidobacteriota > Terriglobia > Acidiferrales > UBA7541 > Acidiferrum. The sequence goes on from JBGPDI010000141.1 coordinate 11,581, forward strand.
TTTCAATGTCTCTTGGATACGAATAGACTCCTACCGATTCACGATGTGGTTCGCCGCAGGAGCCATAAACATTTAGAGTCGCGAGGTCCGTTCCGTTCATTTCGCGCAAGAATGCTGTGAAATCGTGGGGGAATCGAACACCCAGAATCCTTTCGTAATCTTTTACCATCCCGTCGGATAAACCTTCATTCCAGCTCGTACCACGTTGAAACTGAAAGCCATAAAGCGTCGGGTCGATTGATCTCTTCCTCCACCGCGCTTCCGTGGCACGTTTGAACTCCGCTAAGAAATCGACGCTTAACATGGGTTGTCCGTATAGAAGACTAACCAATTTGGTGTCAAAAATCTCTCTGTGAGCCGAGAGAAGATAGACATGACTGGCGAGCGAGAATACGGAAAGTCGGGAGTTTCAGAGGAAGGGATTGACGACGCGCAAGTCGGAAAGGTCTTGCTCTAGGCGTATACCAGGATATTGGTATCGAGGAAGAATCCATCGTTCATTCATTTCATCGCGCGTGTAGGGTCTGCCGGAGTCGATGTGGCTCAGGCGGCGCATCAAGCGGTGGGCCTGCACATCACCTTTGCGGCGGGCGTAGGACTCGAGCCATTCCCGAAAGGCGGTATTAAGCGATTTGTGCTCGGACATGGCGACTGGACGAGCCTGTTCGATGAGGTTAGCGTCAGCGCTGAGAGTGATATTTTTCACGAAAATAGTGTGCACGAAAATGGTGTGACCAACAATAAGGGGAGCATGGATTCAGCCGCGCATGCCGATGAGGGACATGAGGCGGCCGCTTTGGGCGGCTTCTTTGCGGTAGCTGAAGAGGAGATCGCGGCGGCAGGCGGTGCAGAGGTCGCTGACGGAGATGTTTGGGGCGCGGAGACCGACGGCGAGGAGCTGTGCGCGATTGGCTTTGCGAAGGTCGAG
>JBGPDI010000142.1:0-12279 GCA_041482215.1 Candidatus Acidiferrum sp.
AAGGACTGGACATTACCCAGCACGGGGAAGAGGCGTACAACCTGGAGGCCTGAGGCATGCCTTTCGGAACATGCGCGGGCAGCATTGACACTTGAGATCCTCTAGCGTACCTCGCGGGTTCGCTAAAGCTGATGATCCGTTAGAGTTGAGGCTGGAAGAATGGGGTTACGGTAAAGCAACAGCGCGGGAGCAGAAATTTCCATGATGAAACTTGAAGCGATCATTCAGCCCTCGCGGTTCGAATCGGTGAAGGACGCGCTGCGCGACATCGGCATCGAAGGGAGGACGGTGACGGCAGTGCGCGGGCACGGCCGGCAGAAAGGCCACACCGAGGTCTACCGCGGACGCGAGTACACGGTGGACCTGCTTCCGAAAATAAAACTGGAGATGGTGCTGCCGGACGCACTGGTAAACCGGGTTGTGGACACAATTTTGAAGACGGCCAAGACAGGGAAGATTGGCGACGGTAAGATATTCCTATCAAGGGTTGAGGAAGCCATTCGGATCCGCAACGAGGAGCGCGGTGAAAACGCGCTCTAGTCTTTCACCTTGGGCCGCCGGGCAGCCAGCTACCTGACAGCAGGGCGATCAAAGTGACGACCGCTGCACGCCCCAGTCTCGATCCGGACATCCCGCCCACAAATAAAATGCAAGGTCCTCCGACGCCCCTATCCGTGCTCGGTCCGCTGGCCGACGCCGAACGGCAACGCATCCGGCAACAATTTGAGACCGGTACCAGTGCGCGGGAAGCGTTGCGCGGGCTGTGCGAACTGGCGGACCGCAACGTTCAGCAAATTTTTGGCGAAGTTCTGCGCGTGCATAACCGTGAGCCACAAGGGCTTTGTCTGCTCGCGCTGGGTGGGTACGGGCGGCAGATGCTGTTTCCCTACTCCGACTTGGATATTTTGTTTTTGCTGGGAAGCGACAAAGCCGAGCAGGAATCGCGGGGACTGATTTCGGAATTTTCGCGGACGCTGTGGGACATTGGATTTCGCGTCAGCTCGGCGGGACGCACGCTGGAGGAATGCAAGCGCATCGAAGAAGACAATGCGGAGTTCCACCTGGCGTTGCTGGATCGACGATTTTTGGCGGGCGACAAGTCACTCTTCGAGAAGCTGGACACAAAAGTGCTGCCCGCTTCGGAAAAGCAGGCGCGGCCTTTTCTACTAGCGCAGATCCACAGGCTCACCCGGGAACGATTGACGCGATACGGCAATACGATTTTTCACCTCGAGCCCAATGTGAAAGAGTCGCCGGGCGGCATGCGGGATTATCAGGCCACTATCTGGCTGCGGCAGATCGTGGACGACAAGAAAGAGATTCGAAACATCACGGCTGCAGAAGAAGAGCTTTCCGTAGCGGCAGTAGATTTTCTCAGCGCTATCCGATGTTTTCTGCACTACAGCAACGGGCGGAACGACAACACGCTCACTTATGAACTGCAGGCGGCGGCAGCAGAACACGCGCTGGGCGTGGGTGACGGCGTGGCGCGAACTCCTTCGGAATGGATGCGCCAGTATTTTCGCCACGCGCGCACGCTGAACCGGCAACTACTGCGTTATCTTGAGCAGAAAGCTCCCGTGCCACAGACTCTGCGGCAGCGTCTATTTAACGCAGCACGGCCAGCAAAATTCGAATCGGGCGGCGGAAAGTATTTCGTGCTACGCGATGGTCTGATCGAAGTGGTGGATCAACCGGCGCTGGCGGACCGTGCCATTACTTATTCTCTATTCGCGGAGGCGGCGCGCACGGGCACTCCGTTGAGTCGCGAGGCAGAACGCAGCATCGGTTATATCCTGACGCATCCGGAACTCCCTCCGAAGAATACTGAGATTTCCTGGGCCACACTGCGCGATATTCTTGGCTCTGATTATCCAGGCGTAGCTTTGCGATCGATGCAGCGGCTGGGGCTGCTGGTGGAAGTGCTGCCGGAATTCGGGATGATTGATTCGCTGGTGGTGCGCGATTTCTATCATCGGTACACGGTGGATGAACATTCGCTGCGGACTATTGAGCACTTACAAGAATTGGCGGAGCCACCGGATGAGCGCGGAGCGCATTTTGCGCCGCTCTGGAGGACCGCCGAGCGGCGGGATTTGCTGATCCTCACGCTGCTGTTGCATGACGTTGGCAAAGGAATGCCGGTGGAGAATCACGTCACCGGAAGCCTCGCAGCGCTCGATAGCGCGGCACAGAGATTGCATCTTTCGGCAGAAGAAAAAGAGGAAGTCCACTTCCTCATCGAACATCACCTGGAGATGTCCGCCACGGTGCAGCGGAGGGACATCTTTGATCCTGCTGTCGTGTCTGCTTTTGCGGAGTCCGTGGGGACGCTGGAACGCTTGCAGAGATTGTGCCTGCTGACCTATGCGGACATTCACTCCGTTAACCCGGAGGCGCTGACACCTTGGAAAGCAGAAATGCTGTGGCAGCTCTTTGTGGCCACTTCAAACCACTTCAGCCGCACACTGGATCGCGACCGCTTGCATGCGCCGGATGAAATTCCTATGGTTGAGCGGGTCAAGGCGCTTGCGGCGGGCGCCAGCATCGAAGAGATCGAGCGGTTCCTCGAAGGATTCCCGCGGCGGTATCTGGCGGTGCACTCGGCGGCGGAAATTGCGGCACACTTTGCGCTGTATAGAAAGCTGACTGCTGATCCCGTACAAACGGAACTCCTTGCTACGCGTCACGGATTCTCTCTCACTCTGCTCACGGCGGATCGTCCTGTGCTGTTCGCAACGATTTCGGGTGTGCTGGCAGGTTGGGGCATGAACATTAACAAAGCAGATGCATTCGCGAATGCGGCGGGCATTGTGCTGGATACTTTTCACTTCGCTGATTTGCATCGTACGCTGGAGTTGAACCCCAGCGAGGCCGAGCGCTTTCGCAAGAGCCTCGCGGACGTCGTGAACGGAAAGGCACCGCTGGAGCCGCTTTTGAAGAGCCGCGAGATTGCCGCCCGCGGGCGCGTACCGAAAGTTACCGTGGAGACGCGCATCAATTTCGACGACGCTTCCTCAGCGCACAGCACACTGCTCGAAATCGTCACGCAGGACCATCCGGGATTGCTCCACGAGATCGGCTCGGCTTTGGCGCGGCTCGGCTGCAACATCGAAGTCGCGCTGATTGATACGGAAGGCCACAAGGCCATTGACGTCTTCTACCTTACTGCGCAAGGGAAAAAGCTCACCGCGCAAAAGCAGGAACTGCTCCGCGAAGTGCTGCAGGGAACACTGGTTTAGCTTTTCTGCGTGCAGGCCCGCTCCTATTGCGGCACAAACAGGATTCGGGTAAGGTGTGCAAGGTTTACCGATGATTTGTATTGCCCCTCCGTCTCGTTCAGGAGATCGGTGGACTCCCGCATGATTTCCAAGGGCTGCTGATGAAAGTTCAAGAAAAACTTCGCTATCTGGAAGATCGATGGGATGACCGGCTGGCGAGCGCGCTGGATGCTCCGGAACTGCTTCGATACCGCTCGAACGCGCTGGGGTCTGATCTTCGAATCACGAATTTTGGCGGGGGAAACACTAGCTCCAAGATCAGCGATTCGGACCCCTTGGATGGTTCGCAAAAGAATGTGCTGTGGATCAAAGGGAGCGGCGGCGACATCGGCAGCATCCAGCGAAATGGCTTCGCCACACTTTATCTCGACAAGGTGCAGGGCCTCGCGGGGCGGTATCGAGGCGTGGCGGCTGAAGACGAGATGGTCGGCATGTACCCGCTTTGTTCGTTTGGGAGCAACGCCGTCGCGGCGTCCATTGATACGCCGCTGCATGCATTTCTGCCCTTCGAACATATTGATCACTTGCATCCGGACTGGGGAATCGCATTGGCGGCAGCAGCGAATGGCCGCGAAAAGATGGAGGAATTCAACCGGACTTTTTCTCACAGGTTGATTTGGCTTCCCTGGCAGCGCCCTGGTTTCGAATTGGCGATGATGCTGCGGGATGCGGTGCGGCAAACCCCGGACTGTGATGGGATCGTCCTTGGCGGGCACGGCTTGTTCACCTGGGGAAATACGCAACGCGAATGCTACTTGAACACCCTCACGATCATTGACCAGCTCGGGCAATTTGTTCTGGATCACATGGAGAGGCGCGGGAGCGGTCTTTTTGGCGGGAACAAGACAACGACGTTGGAGAATCATCGCCAACTGGCGCTGGAGATCTTTCCGTTCATTCGCGGACGCGTTTCGTCTCACCAGCACCTGATCGGAAATTTTAGCGATCTGCCAGAAGTATTGCGCTTTGTGAATGCAAAGGATGCTCAGGCGCTTTCGCACCTGGGAACGAGCTGCCCGGATCATTTTATACGGACGAAAATTCGGCCTCTCTTCGTTCCGTGGGAACCTCGTGCAGACCTCCACGGATTGAAGGGATGCATTGAGCAAGCGCTGCAGAAATATAGAGAAGAGTATCGAAGCTATTACGAAAAATTTGCGCTGGCTGATTCCCCAAAAATGCGCGACGCGAATCCTACCGTGGTGCTGATACCGGGGATTGGCATGTTGAGTTTCGGCAAAAACAAGACCGAAGCGCGCGTTACCGGTGAGTTCTACACGAACGCGATTCACGTTATGGAAGGGGCAACGGCGCTCGGGACTTCCGCCAAGCCCGCGGTGTTGCCGCAAGCTGGCCCTGCGGCAGCAACAGAGGCATTCAGCGTTTATTCAAACTATGTGGCGCTGCCTCCTTCGGAAGCGTTTCGCATTGAATACTGGCAGTTGGAGGAAGCAAAGATTCGCCGGCAGCCACCGGAAAAAGAATTGAGCAGGCAGGTTTGCCTGGTTGTGGGCGGCGGAAACGGCGTCGGCCGCGAAACGGCACTGATGGCGGCGCAGCGCGGTGCTCACGTCGTGGTTGCCGACAAGGATTTCGAGTCCGCCAAAGCGACTGCTGCTGAAGCTCAGAAAATCGGAAGCAAGGAAACGGTCATAGCCACGGCGATTGATATCCGTGAACGAGAATCGATTCGAACGGCGCTGCGCGAGACGATCGCGGCGTACGGCGGCCTGGATATCATCATCAATACGGCGGCTATTTTCCCCTCTTCACCGGACGGAAAGATCAGCGACGGGCAGTGGGGACTGACGCTCGACATCAACGTGACGGCCAATCATCGTCTGATGGAGGAGGCGTTTCGAATCCTCCAGGAACAGGATTTGCTTTCCAGCGTGGTGCTGGTGAGCTCGGCGAACGCGGTGGTGCCTAAGCGCGGCAGCGAGGCGTACGACGTCAGCAAGGCGGCGGTGAACCATCTGGTGCGCGAACTTGCGATATCGCTGGCGCCGAAGGTGCGCGTGAACGGCATTAGTCCAGCAACCGTGGTCAAGGGATCGACGATGTTTCCTCGCGAACGCGTGATTGCATCGCTTACAAAATATGCAATTCCGTTTGACGCCGCAGCTTCCGATGAACAGCTTCGCTCCATCCTTGCTGAGTTTTATGCCCAGCGCACACTGACGCACCAGCCCATTGACCCGCAGGATTGTGCCGCGGCGATCTTGTTCCTGGCCGGTCCGCAGTCACGGTGCACCACTGGTCATCTCATCCCCGTGGATGGCGGTTTGACGGAAGCTTTTCTGAGGTAGGCCCTTCGCGTCATCAGAAAAGTTCGCGTGAAATAGTTGCGATTGGGACTGCGTAGACTTCTATGGATCTGGAAGCAACCCTGAAAGCGCTGGTGGCTGTCGATCTAGGCGCGCAGAGTTGCCGTGTGTCTCTTCTCCGCTGGAAACAAGGCGAACCCGAAATCAAAGTGATTCACCGGTTTCCAAACGCGCCACTGGCGACGGCGGGCGACTTACGCTGGGATGTCGAAGCAATTCTCCGCGGAATCAAGACGGGACTGAGACTATGTGCGGCAGAAGCATACGAAGGAATCGCCTCTATTGGGGTGGACGGCTGGGGCGTTGACTATGTCCGGCTGAACGAAAAAGGCGAAGCTGTCGCGAACCCTTTTTGCTATCGAGACGCAAGGACGGAGCGCGCCGAAAAGGATGTTCACTCCATCCTGCCTCCCGCGCGTCTTTATTCGCTTACTGGAATTCAGATTCTCCGCATCAACACGCTCTATCAATTATTCGCAGACAAAACTGCTGGAGTAGATCCAGCCATGCCGTGGTTGAATCTGCCGGAATTTATGACCTACCGGCTCGGCGGCAAACGTGTGAGCGAATATACGAACGCGACCCATACGGGATTGGTGCGGCTTGCAACTCACGAGTGGTGCGAAGAAATATTCCAAGAGCTGGGCCTGGATGTTACGGCGGCTCCGAACATCGTGCCCAGCGGCTCGATTGTTGGAACAATCAGCGGTGACCTGGCCGAGCTTCCCGCGTTTCGCGATGCCAAGCTCATCGTGCCTGCATGTCACGATACGGCCTCGGCCATTGCCGCAATTCCAGCTGAAGGGGATGACTGGGCATTTATCAGCTCGGGAACGTGGTCGCTCGTCGGAACGGTTCTCGACGCTCCATGCGCGACGGACGATGCGCGCGCCTTAAACTTCACAAATCTTGGCGGAGTGGGCGGAAAGATTTGCTTTCTGAAAAATGTGAACGGCATGTGGTTGCTGCAACAAGCCATGGAGGAGTGGGAACAACGCGGCAGCAAATGGTCGCTCCAGGAATTGCTGACACGCTGCGCCTCCCTCCCCTCTCCCGACGTTTTGATTGACGTGGATGATCCCCAGTTAATGTTGCCTGGAAATACTACCGGCAAAATAAATGTTCAGCGCGAACACCTGGGAAAGCAAAAGTTCTCTTCGGACGACCAGGCGATTCCTTCCATTGCCAACACTATATTTCATAGTCTTGCAGCCCGCTATGCCGAAGTGCTTTTCTCAATCAGCCGGATCACGGGCAAGAAATTGAAGCGCCTATTCATTGTCGGTGGTGGGAGCCAAAATGCATTTCTTAATCGCCTGACAGCGGAGCGCACTGGGTTGGAGATTTTTCTGGGATCGACCGAGAGCACCACGATCGGGAATTTCACGATACAGTTCGCGATGCTTGAGGGTGACTGGAATCCTTCGAGGGGCGTCTCTGCCACTTCGGTCGCAAAGTGGGCGGAAGAGCTGAATCGGCGTTCGCTGGTGTTATCAACTGACCGGACGACAAATTAAATCAAGACTTGGTGACAAGATGATGAAACAACTAGTCGTTCTCGTGATGGTCGGCCTAATGGGCCTTGCGCTGATTCACGGGGCGGTGCATGCGGCGGTTGACCAGCCAATCTTGGGGCATCGGTCCGCCGGCCTCATAACCCAAGACGGACTGCAGTTCAAGGACCTGAACAAGAATGGCCGCCTCGACATTTACGAAGACTGGCGGCAATCGCCGGAGAATCGCGCCAGGGATCTTCTCAAACAGATGACACTTGAAGAAAAGGCCGGGGTGATGATGCATGGGACGGTTCCTGCGAGCAGCCCTGCAGGCGCGCCGGGATCGGGCGATCATTACGACTTGGAGCGCGCCGAAAAACTGATCTCTGGTGCCAGAGTGAACAGTTTCATCACGCGCCTGCGTGTTGCTCCCGAGAACCTCGCGAAAGAAAACAATACTCTGCAGGAAATTGGCGAAAAAACGCGCCTGGGCATACCGCTGACCATTAGCACCGATCCACGGAATCACTTTCAGTTCACCGAAGGAGTGAGTGTCGCAAGCTCCGGGTTTTCACAATGGCCGGAGACCTTGGGGTTCGCCGCGGTGGGCGATCCAACTTTGGTTAAACGGTTCGGCGACATCGCGCGCCAGGAATATCGCGCAGTTGGGATTGAGGAAGCTCTTTCCCCCCAAGCCGATCTGGCGACGGAGCCGCGCTGGAGTCGCGGCACCGGCACATTTGGCGAAGATGCAGAGCTTGCGAAGAAAATGGTTCAGGCGTACATCGAAGGTTTTCAGAATGGGGCGAACGGAATCAATAAAGAGAGCGTGGTCGCCGTTGTAAAACACTGGGTAGGATACGGCGCCCAACTAAAAGGTCTCGATAGTCACTCGTCTTACGGCAAGTATGCCGTGTTTCCCAGCGGCAACTTCTCCTACCACATCACTCCATTTACAGGCGCGTTTGCAGCCCGAGTGGGCGGCGTGATGCCAACGTATTCGATCCTGCGCGGCGTTCAATTGGATGGCAAGCCCCTGGAACAGGTCGGCGCCGGCTTCAACCGGCAGCTGCTGACGGAACTTCTTCGTGGACAGTATGGCTTCGATGGCGTGATCGTCAGCGATTGGGCCATCACAAAGGATTGCGTCGGAGCGTGCATCGAAGGAGCTCCGGCGGGCGAGAAGCCCAGCTTTGCTTCCGTCGGAATGCCTTGGGGTGCAGAGACGCTGTCCAAGGAAGATCGTTTCGTGAAAGCGGTTCTTGCGGGCATTGACCAGTTCGGCGGAACTGAGGAATCCAATATTCTGGTCGACGCCGTGCGCGCTGGAAAACTGACCGAGGCTCGGCTGGATGAATCGGTCTACCGAATCTTGCTGCAAAAGTTTCGGCAAGGGCTCTTTGAAAACCCCTACGTGGACACGGCGCTAGCCAAGACAGTCGTGGGCAGCCAGGAATTTCGCGAGGAGGCTGCCGCGGCGCAGAAGCGTTCACTGGTTCTCTTGCAAAACAAGAATCACATTTTGCCGCTCGCTTCAAAAACCAAAAAAGTTTATCTCTACAAGATAAGTGCTGAGGCCGCCCGCGAACATGGTCTTACTGTCGTGGACAAACCTGAAGACGCCGACGTGGCTGTCATGCGAGTCGCTGCTCCTTTCGAACGGCCGCATCCCGGCTACGTTTTCGGAAGCATGCAGCATGAAGGAAATCTCGGCTTCCCGAATGGCAACGCGGATCTTGAAGCCATTCTCAAAACCAGCGCCAAGGTACCTACGGTGGTGACGGTGTACCTGGATCGTCCGGCGATTTTGACGAGCTTTAATGACCAAATTGCGGCGGTGGTTGGTAATTTTGGCGTGAGTGATTCTGCACTGCTGGATGTTTTGACAGGCAAAGCCGCGCCCGAAGGCCGGCTCCCGTTTGAGTTGCCCTCATCAATGGCGGAAGTGGAAGCCCAAGCAGAAGATGCGCCACACGACACGGCGCACCCGCTCTACCGATTCGGATTCGGCTTGAGGTATTGAGGGACACCGCCCGCGATCGAGCGACTGCTAGCTGAATTGCATTGCCAAGGTCGCGATGAGACGGCGTCTGGCGGTTCGCTTGTACTGGATGTGGCGGAATGGTTGCGAATATTCGTCGTCGTTAGAGTTCGGTTCGTACGCGGGACAGAACCCGGGCGTCACTGGCCTTTCGCCGCCTTCTCTCGTAGCCCTGCCTGTTCGACGGCCAGCTTGTAGGCTACGTAGTATTTGTAAATGTTTCGGACATAGGTGACGGTTTCCTGCCCGATGTCCTTGGCGGCTATCAGTTCAACGTTCCCGAACCAGACATCAGGATTGAGTCCGCTTTCTGCGGCCTGTTTGCGCAGGCGTGCGACGCGGGTCGGGCCGGCATTGTAGCTGGCAAAGACGAACATCGTGCGGTCGACAGGATTCAGCTTGGGGTCGTTGAAATAAGTGTCGGCGATGTTGCGCAGCATCTTAACCCCGGCGTGAATGTTGGCATCGGCCACGCTCACGTTGGCGATGTTAATGGGTGAGGCGGCGGCGTATCTGGGCATGACCTGCATGATGCCCACCGCACCTCGCGGGCTGCGCAGACTCTGGTTCAGCATGGATTCCTGGTAGCCCTGTGCGGCCAACATCAGATAATCAAAATCGTATTGCGCGGCATATTTCTTGAACAGCACCATGGTGGCGCGAAACTTTTCCATCTCTTTGCCGGAGGTGGAATTCTTCACCCACTTGGTATTCTTCAGATAACGACGCAAGATCGTGTTTCCGAAAGACGTACCAATTCCATGGCTGGCGACGAATTCATCCAGAAGCTGTTTGAGCTGGGGATTGTTCTTGCGCATAACCAGTGCGGTCTGTCCCTCGGTGACGAGCGGCACATTGGGATGCACCCGCAAGTTATCGAAGACCTTTGACCACAGTTCGGCGCGCTCCCGTGTAGTGATGGTGGCGGGGATCAGGCCGGCGTTGACCATCTGGACCAAGTCGTCGTCGGTAAGATTTTTGTCAGCTTCCCGAACGTGTATGGGCGTCTTGCCCGCTTTCTGCAGCGAGTCGTTCAACTTCCGCAGTTCCTGGTAGGCGATCGTGAGCGGATTGACATGGATCTCCTTACCTGCAAGTTCGTCGAGGGTGGAAAACGAGCCGAACCCGGGTCCGCTCACTACGATGTGGGTCACATTGGTCTGAATCGGGACGGAAAAGGCAAACCGCTTCTCACGCTCAGGAGTGACAGCAACTGCGTATGCGACGAAGTCACCCATTCCTTCGCTGAGGGCGGCTTCCGCTTGAGGCGGTGCGACCGGCAGGTATACGACTTTCAGCTGCATGGGTCCAGTCTTAAGCTTCTTGTTGGCAAGCTTCTGGAACTCTTCCAGCGATTCATAGATGGCGCCTCGGGGCCGTCCCTTGTCATAAAAGAAGCCGATGGGATTAAGAATGACAAGCGCGCGGATGTTGCGCCTCTTCACCATTTCGTCGAGATCGCCGGTATGGTGCTCGAAGTGAAGCGGCAACAACAGAGCATTCGTCGTGGTTGACGATGTCGGACCGGGGGAGGCCCCTTGTTGCTTAGCCTGGTCGGTGCCTTGCGGCGTAGCTTCTTTTTTGCCGCAGCCGACCAGCAGCAACGCACCATACACAATTGCGAGCAGGAGAGCCCGGAGGGATGAATTCAGGTCTCTGAACATACTTGTCCCCCGAAAAATCGCGATAGCACTCACAACCTCTGTATCCGTTCGTTATTGGGCGGTTGGTGGCTACTTGGAAGTAATAGTTCAAGTTCGAATAAACGCGCTTACCTGAGAAGTGGATTTTTCAAGCTCACGTTTGAACGATTTTCCAGAGAGCCTAGAATCCTGCGGTAGCAGAGTCATCTCCGGTGTTTGGTAACCGAATCAAGTAGGAAACCCCAAATGCACATAGTTCTAGGCCATCGTGGCTCAGATGATTCGGCAGCTGTTAGTTCGACTTTGACGAAGAGGTGGCCCGGAGATTCGTTGGGGCCGAGTGTGTACTCTTCTTTTTCTTTGGTTTAGTCTTCGTTGACCGCTTCTTTTTCGCCATAAGCCCTCTCTAGTAAAGATTGGCTAAACACCGAGACCAGTAAATTCATTGACGTTTGATTTCGCCTCCACGCGGCACCGAAGCTACCGGATTGAAGCAATCCGGGTCAATGAATGCAGTCGGCTGCCGATTGGCCTGGGAGCGATTTCCTTCTACGATTCATAGTTCATAGACCAGGGCTGCCCGGGGACCCCGCCAGCCCTGGTCTTGATCGCGTCAGCATTCGCGAGGGAAACTCCTCTTGCGATTAAGCGGAAGCCGCCCTTCCCTTAGCGAGAAAGTCCTTGGCTTTGGCCACTGCTGAGTCCCACTTCGTGAGCTGTTCCGGAGTCAGGAACTTTGTAAGTCGTCCTCGAATCTCACCGCGATTCTTGGCGATCTCCTTTATCACGTCTTCTTTGCTGGCGTTGGGGTTTTCCTCCCGGTAGTCTTGCAGCTTTTCGTGGGCTTCGCCCAGGAAGCTGCGGAGCTTCTCTTTCTGGTCGTCCGAGAGATTCAGATCTCCTGCCAATTGCTTCAATTCGTTTGCTATCTGTTCACGAACTTCTGCTGAAATAGCCATGTTCTTCTCCTTGTGTTCGATGTTTCGCGTCCGTCTCGGGCTAAGAAGTTCCCGGGCGTGGTTGTCTACCGGAATGCGGACCAGCTACAGCAACGCACTTCGGAAGAGGAACCACTTTTTGAGAGTGGCAGACGGGCGCGTGCGACGCACCTGTCAGTTCTTGTAGAGTGCGGCTGCATTCTGAAGAAACCAGTCCGTTCGCGTGGTGTAGTAGCAATGACAAAAAACGTGTGAAATGGCTTGTGCCAAGAGCCGACGCGGTTGGCAAGCCTGATGGGACGACGATGCTCGGGCACAATCCGCTTGGACGATTGACACGCTTACCGGAGAAGTGGTTTTTGCCAGTTTCCGATTAGGCGGCTAATCAGAACGGCCTAGCAAGCATTTTTGTTTGGTAGTATGAGATGTGCCAAGGCAGCTAACTCAATAAAGACAAAAGAGAAAATTTGGTGGACGTGACCGGGATCGAACCGGTGACCCCCTGCTTGCAAAGCAGGTGCTCTCCCAGCTGAGCTACACGCCCATTTCTCTG
>JBGPDI010000143.1:0-12110 GCA_041482215.1 Candidatus Acidiferrum sp.
AGCAATTCTCCACGATTTGCAAAATCGCGGTGGATAACGGGAAGCCCGTTCGAATCGGCGTGAATGGCGGCTCGCTGAATCAAGAGCTGGTGATGCGCAAAATGCAGGAGAATACAGACAAGAATCTGGGAAAAGAGTCCGAAGAAATTATTAACGATTGTATGGTGCTTTCGGCGCTGCAATCTACCGAGCTGGCGCTGGAGTCTGGGCTGCGGCAGGACCAGATCATTATTTCGTGCAAGACTTCGCGGCCAAGGGATTTGATTACGGTTTATCGGGATCTTTCGGCGAAGACGGAGCAGCCGCTGCATCTGGGGCTCACGGAAGCGGGCATGGGGATGAAGGGGCAGATTTGGTCAGCGGCATCGCTCGGTGTGCTGTTGTATGAAGGGATTGGCGACACGATTCGAATCTCGCTTACGCCAAAGCCTGGTGGTGATCGGCGCGAGGAAGTCTACGCGGCGTGCGAATTGTTGCAGGCACTCGGGCTGCGTTCGTTTGCGCCGAGCGTGACGGCTTGCCCAGGATGTGGCCGGACGACGAGCACGACGTTTCAAGAATTGGCGGAAGCCATTCAGGGCTATATACGCGACATGATGCCCACCTGGAAGACGCAATATGAGGGCGTGGAAGATATGACCCTGGCGGTGATGGGATGCATCGTCAACGGGCCAGGGGAATCGAAGGCCGCCAATATTGGGATCAGCTTGCCAGGCACGGGGGAAGCGCCGCGATGCCCGGTTTATATTGATGGGCAGAAGGACGTCACGCTCGAAGGAACGTATGATGAGCTGGCGGTGGCGTTTCAGGCTCTGGTGGACAACTACATCGCGAAGAAATACCCTCGAAAGACCGTCACCGTTTCCGCGCAAGTATAGGATCGCGCTACACGTTTTTGCGTCGAACACCCATTCCAACCATAGACCGAAATTGAAGTAGACGCTTGGGATACTGAAACGCGTTTCAGTTCTGGTTGGCAAATACTGATTCGAACACTCAGCGAATCTGTCTGGCCTAGCCGAGCCATTGGGGATTGTGGGCGGTGCCATCAAAGCTGTTAGTGGTTTTGTAGCCTTCGAATTCGCCGTTGCGAGCCGCTTGCTCGGTTCTGGCGAGGAGGGCAGAGGTATCGGCGGCGCTGAGCGGTTTGAAAGTGCGTGCAGCGTCGAGAGCCTGCTTAACGTTGGCGACAGATTCGCAGCCGGTGATAACGACGCTGGTAGGAAGATTCATGGCGAAGTGGAGGCATTCGACGGGCGAAAGAGTGTTGCTGCGAAGGAGCATTCCGGCCCCCATGGGCTTCATTCCGACAACGCCGATTTCATTTTTCACCAGGACGGGAAGTACTTTTTGCCCAAAACTTTCGAAATGGGCGTCCATGGCGTTGAGGGGCATCTGGACGGCGTCGAAATGGAATTTGTGATTCGCCGCGGTTTCCAGCATGTGCAGATGCATCGCTGGATTCTTATGTCCGGTAAAACCGATGTAGCGAACTTTGCCAGCTTTTTTCGCTTCGAGGACGGCTTCCATACCGCCATCAGCAGCGAAGATGCGCTCGGGGTCGGTCATGCGAATGACTTCGTGGAACTGGAGAAGATCGATGTGGTCGGTCTGGAGGCGGCGGAGAGATTCATCGAGCTGCGCGACGGCGGCCTTTTTGGTCTGGCCATCGATTTTGGTCATGAGGAAGGCTTTCTGGCGGTAGCCATCGCGCAAAGCTTTTCCCATACGCATTTCACTTTGTCCGCCATTGTAATCCCAGCAGTTGTCGAGGAAGTTGATCCCGCGATCGAGAGCAGTTCGAATGATTTTGATGCTCTCCTGTTCGTCGGACTGCATGCCGATGTGATAACCACCGAGGCCGACGATGGAGACGCGCTCTCCGGTACGACCGAGCTTGCGATAAGGTATGCCTTTTTCATCACCGGCAGCCCAGAGTTCAGGGCCGGCGACACCGGCGAGGAGCGAAGTGGTCAGCATGGCGCTGAGAAATTCGCGGCGGGTGACGCCGTCGGTGGCGTAGTCCGGGGTGGAATGATTTACAGGGGACATGTAGGCTACCTCCTTAAAAAAGCAAGCGTAAGAGGCTAAGGGAAAAAGTGCAAGTGGGAAGCTGCGCGGGAGGATTGCGCATCATACCACCGTCTCAATGCCTGCCCCCAGACCTTTGTGGCTTGAAGTAGCAGCCTCAGTGCACTTCTTGGATATGCTAGAATTTTGCCTTCGTTCGAATGCGAGAATTGCAGGAAAGTACATTGAAAATCAGCAGAGAAGATGTGGTGCGGGTGGCGGAGCTGGCTTATCTGGACTTGAGCGAGGCGGAGCTGGAGATGTATCGCGCGCAGATTGATGAGATTTTGGAATACATCGGGAAGTTGAACGAGCTGGATACGGCAAACGTTGCGCCGATGGCGCAGGTGTTGAGCGACGACCAGACGGCGGATGCGACGTTGCGCGAGGATTTGATTGTGCCTTCCGCGGTGGCGGAGGACGTGTTAAAGCATGCGCCGGATCCGGAGACGCCGTATTTCAGGGTGCCGAAGGTGATTGAGAGGTAGTTTTCGTAGCGCCAGCATCCTGCTGGCTAGATTAATTTGGATAGGGCATTCGCGAGGAAGGCGCCGGCTGGAAGCCAGCGCTACAAAGATGACGACGAGCTGGACGATTGATGGGGTCAAGGAAGCGCTGGCGACGAAGAAGATTTCGGCGCGGGAGCTTGCGGCAGATTATTACGCGCGGATCGAGGCGAAGAATCCGGAGCTTAATGCCTACCTGACGTTGTCGCCGGAGCGCGCGCGGAGGCAAACGGACCGAATTGATGCACTCGTGGCTGCGGGGCAGCCATTGCCGGCGCTGGCGGGCGTTCCGGTGGCCATTAAGGACGTCATCAGTACGCGCGGGATCAAGACGACTTGCGGGTCGAAGATTCTGGAGAACTACTTTCCACCTTACGATGCGACGGCAGTGGAGCGGTTGGAGGCGGCGGGCGCGGTCATACTGGGAAAAACAAATTGCGATGAGTTCGCAATGGGAAGTTCGAACGAGAATTCCGCATACGGGCCGGTGAAGAATCCGTTGGCGACGGACCGGGTGCCCGGGGGATCGAGCGGAGGATCGGCGGCGGTGGTGGCGGCGGGGCTCGCGGTGGCGTCACTCGGGACGGATACGGGCGGCTCCATACGGCAGCCGGGGTCGTTTTGCGGAATTCCAGCAATGATGGGGAGCTATGGACGCGTATCGCGGTACGGACTGATCGCGTTTGCATCTTCATTGGACCGAATCGGCCCTTTCGCGACGAATGTGAAAGACGTTGGGGCGATTCTGCAGACGATTGCGGGGCGCGACCCGCATGATTCAACTTCGACTACGGCGGCAGTGCCGGATTACCGTGCGGAACTCGAGAAGCCGGTAAAGGGATTGCGGCTGGGAATTCCGAAAGACTATTTCGCGGAAGGCATGGATGCGGGAGTGCGCAAGAAGATCGAGGCCGGCATCGAAGTTTTCAAGAAGTTGGGATGCGAACTGGTCGAGATTC
Organism: Candidatus Acidiferrum sp.; assembly: GCA_041482215.1. Taxonomy (GTDB): domain Bacteria; phylum Acidobacteriota; class Terriglobia; order Acidiferrales; family UBA7541; genus Acidiferrum. The sequence goes on from JBGPDI010000143.1 coordinate 3,536, forward strand.
GAATGCCGCACACGGACTACGCGATTGCGACTTACTACATTATTGCGACGGCGGAAGCGAGTTCGAACCTGGCGCGGTATGACGGCGTGCGCTTCGGATTACGCGTGGACGATGATTCCCTGCTGGCGATGTACCGGAAGACGCGTGGGGCCGGTTTTGGCGCGGAGGTAAAGCGCCGCATCGTGCTTGGAACGTACGTGCTTTCAGCCGGATATTACGACGCGTATTATTTGAAGGGGCAGAAAGTACGAGCGCTGATTGCGAAGGATTTCCGTGACGCGTTTACCAAGGTAGATGCGATCCTGACGCCGACTTCTCCGGTTCCCCCATTCAAATTGGGCGAGCGTACGAACGATCCGCTCCAGATGTATCTTGCTGATATATATACAGTTACGGGCTCGCTGGCGGGGATTCCGGGCATTTCGGTGCCTTGCGGGAAGATTGAGGGGAAGTTGCCGGTGGGGCTGCAAATATTCGGGGCGGCATTTGGCGAAGCGCGTGTGCTGCAGTTGGCTCACGCTTTTGAACAGGCCGGGGGCGCCGATCTCTAAGTCTCTCTTGGGCATTTTTGAATGAGTCCGTGGCATCACTGAAAACCATTGTCGAAAATCTAGCGCGAGCGCAGGCAGAACTGCTGCGCGCGGCGGATGCCGTGCCTGCCGAGCAGTGGAGAATTAGGCCTGTGGAAGGGCGATGGTCGGCGGGTGAGCTGATCGGGCACCTCGGTGAAATTGAGCGGGCTATCCTGAGCCGCGCCGACAAACAACTGCAAAAACCCCCAAAGCCAGTGCCCTTTTACAAGCGTTTTCACGTGCCGATGATGGTTGTCGAAAGCCGCGTGATCCGCCGGAAAGCGCCGAGCACAGTCGAACCACAAATCGTGGGCGAAAAAGAAGTGATGCTGGCGGAATTTCGCGCGGTGCGGGAACGGACGATGGCGTTCATCGAAGAAACGCGGGGGCGCGATCTGAGCAAATACAACATGCCGCACCCGTTTTTGGGGAATCTGAACGCGTATGACTGGCTCCAGTTTATTGCCTCGCACGAAATCCGCCATACGAAGCAAATGAGAGAGATAGCCGAAGCCCTCCCGAAAAGCGTAACAAGTCTGCAAAAGTGAACTTTTTTACCACCCAGGGAGGCTTTGCTTTCCCTTCGTACTAGCCCAGAAAAAAGTAAAAAAGTGCAAAAAAAGACAGTATTTGCTGGGATTTAGGGGGAAAGTACTAGGCGGATGGTTTTTGCCTGGGAGAACGGAACGACTATTGCTCTAGAAATAGTGCAGCGCGTAGGATGGATTCAGCATCAAAGAAGTGCAGGTGGATCTGGGGCGGAGCATAGGAGCAAGGGCCATGGTAACGGTAAAGTCTAGCCAAAAAATCTTCACCGATTCGGAAGTCGCCAGCTTGACGGGGATTTGCGTCGAGCACGTGCACAATTTCGCGAAGAGGCGTCATTTGGGGTTCATCGCAAGGGCAGCGGAAGCGGCCGGCATCAGCGCCGATCAATGGCTGTTCACGCTTTCGGATCTGATGGTCATGGTGACCCTGTTTCCGAAGTGCACGCACTAAGGCATTCGAACAACGCAATCTTGCATGGCTCCCTGGCTTGGCCGGGGAGCCATTTTTATTTTAAGGGCGTCCAAACGGCAGGTTGCGAGTTTGGAATGCGCGGGGGTATGCTCGCGACTGGGCAAACCGGGCTGCCTTACATGCATCGCACAACATAGGATAGACGGATGGGATCACTCAGAATCACAGCTCTGATTATTTGCGCTGTTTTGATGACTTGGGCAGGCACGCCTGGCTCCCGCCCGGAAGCCAGTGAACGTACGGGCAGCCAAGAGCAGTCAACTACGGGTAAGCAGAACGCTGGTCAAGACGCGACCGCAGGAATACCGGCCTTGCCGCGGGGAAAGAAGCTCGTCCTGAAGGACGGAAGCTTTCAGCTGGTTCGGGATTATCAGCGCCTCGGGGAACGGGTGCGGTACATGAGCGCGGAGCGCGGAGGTTGGGAAGAGATTCCGGCGTCGCTGGTTGATTGGGACGCTACGGCAAAGGCAGCTGCGGCGGAACAGGCCGAGGAAGAGGCCATCGCCAAGAAAATCCGCACGCAGGAACAAGCCCAGAACATGCAACCAGTAATGGACGTGGACGCGAGCCTACAGGTGGCGCCGGGTGTATTCCTGCCAGCTGGTGAGGGGATGTTTCTAATCGATGGAAAATACATAATGCACCTCGAGCAAGTGGGCACGGAGACCAAGAGAGACAAGAAGCAGACGTTGAAACAGGTGCTTTCGCCGATCCCAATTGTTTCCACCAAGCAGAACGTGCAGATACCGGGGAGCCATTCCACGATCAGGATAAAAAGTACGCACGCGGAGTTTTATTTGCGCGAAGTACCTACGGACGCGGACCGCGATTCGGCCATCGTGAAAAGCAGCCGACCGGGCGATTCCGGTCCAGAAGTAGAATTGGTGCGGGCAACGGTCAAGGGCAATTCGCGGCAGCTGGAATCCATTCGAACCCTTTTCGGACAAGAGCTGGAGCAAAAACGGACGTCGATCTCGATGCTTCGGTGGGACGTGGCGCCTACCGTCTATCGCTTCACGCTAAGTGAGGCCCTGCCGCCCGGGGAATATGCGCTGGCGGAGTTGCTACCGGATGGTTTGAACCTGTACGTGTGGGATTTTGGCGTGGACGCTGCCGGCGATGCGAAGCCTTCGGCGGCGGCAAAAACAAAAAACTAAGTCTGTCGTTGATGAGTGCGCGAGTCGCCCGAATTCGTGCAAATCCCGGGGCTCCCCACGAATTGCTGGACTAGTCTGGGATGACTATCTAGCTGCGGCGCGTTTCCGCGGGAGCAGCGGAGAGAACATCACTCAAGAGCGCGACTACGTCCGAGATGCGGAAAGGTTTTTGCAAGCAGATCGGATCGTTTCCGTCGCCAGAGCCCCCGGCGCTTTCGAGCAAATCACCAGTCATATAAATAACAAGAGGCTTTTGCACTCCCGCAGCTTCGAGGAGGCGGCGGGCAGAGTCGCGGCCGTCCACGGCGAAGCCGCCGGCGGAAAGATGTAGATCGCAGAGAAGCGCGTCATAACTGGAGCGGCGGAGGAGAGCGAGAGCATCTTCGGTGGTCGCGGCGGAGTCCACGCGCAAGCCGCGGGCAGCAAGGCCTTCCTGAAGAAGCATGCGGAGACTCTCTTCGTCGTCGAGAACCAGGACGGAGCGGCCTTTGAGAAGATCTGCCGCCGACCGAATTGATTCCGCCGGGGCACTGGCAGTTTCGGGCGCGGAAGGAAGCGATTCGAGAATCTGGTCCGGAGCGGCAGGGAGATAAATGGTGAAGGCCGAGCCGCCGGCGGGAAGAGATTCGGCTTCGATGTTTCCGCCGTGTTCGCGAATGATGGACATGCAAATGCTGAGGCCGAGGCCGGTGCCGCCGCCGGGACGCTTGGTGGTGTAAAAGGGATCGAAGATGCGCGGAAAGGCCTCTGGGCGAATGCCGACACCGTCATCCTGAACAGTGATCGTAAGCTGGTTGCCATTTCGTCCCGCGCGAATCTGGATGCGACCGGCCTCGCGGACTTCGCGGATGGCCTGCTCGGCGTTGGTGACGAGATTCAACAGAACCTGAATGAGTTGATTGGCATCGCCGATAACGCCGGGAAGACCGGCGGGGGCGTGGAAATCCACCTGGATGTTGTTGCGGCGCAGAGAGTGTTCGTGCAACTGGAGCGTGCGATCGAGAAGGGTTTGAACATCCAGAGGCTTTTTTTGCGGCGAAGCGGGACGCGAGAATTCGAGCAGATTCTGGACGATGCGCGCGGCACGGCGGGCCTGGCGATGCGTGAGCTCCAGTTGGCGCTTGGTGGGTTCGTCGGTGCCGCCACGTTCGCGAAGAAGTTCGGTGACGCCGAGAATGGCGGTAAGCGGATTATTCAACTCGTGGGCGACACCGGCGAGCATCTGTCCCATGGCGGCAAGTTTTTCGGCCTGGATGAGTTGTTCCTCGAGGCGCTTAAGATCGGTGACGTCGCGGCCGGAGAGAACCACGCCTTCGATGATGCCTTTCTCATCAGAGAGCGGACTGAAATTGAAGCGAATGCGGCGCCAGTCTCCCATCTTGTGACGAACGCGAATTTCCATGGACGCGAGAGTCTGCTTGCCGGAGAGGATGTCTTTGTAGAGCGCCATGACGGCGGGCAAATCTTCGGGATGAGTACGGTCGCCGAACCGCATGTGACGAGTTTCTGCCACGTCGTAACCGAGGACTTCACTGCAGCGCTGACTAGTGAAGGTGTAGTGTGAATCGGAATCGAGCACGAGGATGAGGTCAGGGAAGCTGTCCACGAGGCGGCGCGCGAATTCCTGTTGCTGGTGGAGGCGGCGCTCCATCTCGCGACGCTCGGTGATGTCCATGAGGGCGCCCTGATAGCGAACGACGCGGCCGCTATTGTCGCGAACGGCAGCAGCGGTATTGAGGCAAACGATGGAAGTGCCATCCTTGCGAATGAGCGTGATTTCACGCCCATGCATCATGGGCTGGCGATCGATTTGTTCCAGAACGCTCTTGCGGTCCTCCAGATCGACAAAGATTTCGGAAACTTGTCTCTTGAGCAATTCCTCCTTGGAATCGTAGCCGAGCATGCGCACGAGAGCCGGGTTGACCTCGAGAATGGTTCCTTCGGGCGTGGTGATGTAGATGCCTTCCTGGAGCGATTCGAAGAGTTCGGTGAAACGAGCTTCGTTTTTCCGAAGCGCGGAGACGTCGCGGGCAAGGACGGTGATGCCGAGGACTTCGTCGTCGCGCATCATTGCATGGGCAACGCAATCGAAGTAGAAAACCGCGGGCTGGTTTTTCAGCCGAAGCTGTAGGACGCCGGCCCAAGTGCGACGCTCCATGAAACGGGGCATGGCGCGCTCGATTAATTTGTCGCCGTCGCCGTTGCTCTCCTGGACAAAGTCGGACAGCGGCTTGCCGATAATTTGCTGAAAGGGTGCGTCCACGAGATCGGAAAAACTGCGATTGACGGCGCGGATCTGGCCGTCGAGGGTGACGGCGAGCAAGACGTCGTCGAAAGAGTCAATTAGATCGCGATAGCCTTGCTGGGATTTGGAAATCATGGCGAAGAGCTGATCGAGCTGCTTGTCGCTCGGAGGAGTTTCATCGCGGTGTTCCATGCCGCGCATTAAGCCGCGGAGCTCGGAGAGCTCTTGCATCTTCTTCCACATGTAGGCGCCGAAGAGGACGACGAGCACGACGAGAAAGATCGGCAGCTTTTCGAAGCCGTGGGCGAGGGAACGGACGGAATCCCAGGAAGTCCATGCATAAGCCAAGGCAAGAAAAAAGAGAATCGTGTAAGTGAGCTGCCAAAGGGCTTTCTGGCGCTTCTCGAACTGGTCGAACTGGGAGGAAATGACAGAACGCGCGTTGGCGCCCTGCGTAGGGATTCCAGATGTGCGACGGCTTGGGCTTTCGTCGAGCATAAAGGTCGGCGAGACCCTGAAGGATCAGGGGTCATCCGCCAATTAGAGTGATACCCCTAATTGTAAGAATTCCTAGTGGACTGCGGCAATCGGCGCGGAAGCAGGGAGTACCTAAGGAACAACTGTACGGATGGACCAGAAACGAGAACGGCGCCCCGGTTGTTGCCGGAGCGCCGTACGATTTGGTTCTAGGCCAGCGAGAAAGCCAGCCTGAACGAAGGATTAGACTTCTGTTGCCGCGTCGGCCTCGGTGTCCTTCTGGAGAAAGTCGAGCGCGGCCGCTTCTTCGGCGGTGAGCTCAGCGGCTTCCGGAATTTCGTCCATGGGAGCAGGTGCGGGCATTTCCGTCAGCAACTGAATGCTGCGATAGTGCTCGAGACCCGTACCGGCAGGAATGAGCCGGCCCATGATGACGTTTTCCTTGAGGCCGCGGAGATAGTCCACCTTGCCGGCGACGGCGGCTTCGGTTAGAACGCGGGTGGTTTCCTGGAAGCTCGCGGCCGAGATGAACGAATCGGTCGAGAGCGACGCCTTGGTGATACCGAGGAGCAACGGACGGCCCGTTGCGGGACGGCCACCATCGGCGATGATGCGGTCGTTTTCCTCGCGGAAGCGGAACTTATCCACCTGCTCCTCGAGGAGGAACGTAGTGTCGCCAACGTCCTCGACCTTGACCCAGCGCATCATCTGGCGCGAGATCGTCTCGATGTGCTTGTCGTTGATGTTGACGCCCTGGAGGCGGTATACCTCTTGAATGGCGTTGACCAGATACGATTGCGTGAACTTTTCACCGAGTACGGCGAGCAAGTCGTGCAAGTTGAGCGGACCGTCAATAAGGGCTTCGCCCGCCTTGACGTGGTCGCCTTCCTGAACGTTGATGTGCACGCCGCGCGGGATGGAATATTCCTTGGTGGTCTTGCCATCGTGGCTCTCGACGTAGACTTTGCGCATGCCCTTGGCGATATCGCCGTAACGAACGCTGCCATCAATTTCGCTGATGACGGCGGGGTCCTTGGGTTTGCGCGTCTCGAATAGTTCGACAACGCGCGGGAGACCGCCGGTGATGTCCTTGGTCTTGGTGGTTTCGCGCGGGATCTTTGCGAGCACGTCGCCGGCTTGGACATCATCGCCGTCCTTGACCATCAAGTGGGCACGGGAAGGCATGAGGTATTTCTTCCGGACTTTGCCGGAAGAGTCGCGGATCAGGATGGCGGGCTGGTGCTTCTCATCGCCCGGCGGCAGAGTGACGACGTCCTGGGAGAGACCAGTCACTTCGTCTACTTGCTCTTCAATCGTCAGGCCGGTCTTGAGGTCGTCAAATTTCACCGCGCCCGCGGTTTCTGTGAGGATCGAAAAAGTGAACGGATCCCATTCGGCAAGAATCTGGCCGTGGACAACATGTTCGCCGTCCTGGCAGCGGAGGCGCGCACCGTAAACAACGTGGTAGCGCTCCTTTTCGCGGCCCTTTTCATCCACGATAGCGATGAGGCCGGCGCGGTTCATAGCGATGGAAGTGCCGCCGCGACCTTCGACGAATTTCATGTCCACGAACTTGATGACGCCGTTGTTACGCGCTTCAAGCGTGGAACGCTCGGAAACGCGGGTGGCGGTTCCGCCGATGTGGAAGGTACGCATGGTGAGCTGCGTGCCCGGTTCACCGATGGACTGCGCGGCGATGACGCCGACGGCTTCGCCAAGTTCGACCATGCGACCGGTGGCGAGGTTACGTCCGTAGCAAAGAGCGCAAACTCCACGGCGGGATTCGCAAGTGAGCACGGAACGAATGCGGACACGCTCGATACCTGCGCCCTGCACCTGGTTGGCGAGCTCTTCGGTAATTTCCTGGCTCACGTCAACGATGACCGTGCCCTCGAAGTCCTTGATCTTGTCGAGAGAAACGCGTCCGACGATGCGGTCGCGCAGCGGCTCGACTTCGACGCCGGCTTCGACGATGGGTTCGACGAAAATGCCGTCTGTGGTTCCGCAATCGCGCTCGTTGATGATCACGTCTTGCGCGACGTCCACGAGGCGGCGGGTGAGGTAACCAGAGTCAGCGGTCTTGAGCGCCGTATCAGCCAAGCCCTTGCGCGCGCCGTGCGTCGAGATGAAGTACTCGAGTACCGTGAGGCCTTCGCGGAGGTTTGAAGTGATAGGCGTTTCCATGACCTCGCCGGAAGGCTTAGCCATCAGGCCGCGCATGCCGGAGAGCTGGCGAATCTGCTGTTTCGAACCGCGAGCTCCGGAGTCCGCCATGACGTAAACGGGGTTGATGACTCCCTCTTTGTCCTGGGTTTCGAGGGCCTTGAACATTTCGTCAGCGACTTTTTCGGTGATGTCGCCCCAGATGGAAACGATCTTGTTGTAGCGTTCACCGTGGGTGATCGCGCCGTCCAGATACTGCTGCTGAACCTTCACGACTTCCCTCTCGCCGCCTTCAACGAGCTTGCTCTTGTCGCCCGGGATGAGCATGTCGTCGATGCCGATCGAAATGCCGGACTTGGTGGCGTAGGTGAACCCCAACTCCTTCAAGTGATCGAGCAGGACAACTGTGTCTTCCAGGCCGAAACGCAAATAGGCGTAATAGACGAGCTGCTGAACGCCCTTCTTCTTGAGAAGACCGTTCACGAATGGGAATTTTTCCGGCAAGTGGGAATTGAAGATGACGCGGCCGACGGTCGTCTGAATGAACTGACGCTCCATCTTCACCGGAACGGTGTGCGGCACGTCCTGGTTGTCATAGGCAGTGGTGAGGTCGATGAGCTCACCGGAGTAGCGCAGACGGATCGGAGTGAGCAGCTCGACTTCGCCGGCTTCGAGCGCGAGCACGACTTCATCCGTGGCACCGAACACGCGGCCTTCGCCCTTGGCTCCGGGCTTGTTCTTGGTCAAATAGTAGATGCCGAGGACCATGTCCTGCGACGGGACGGCCAGAGGCAAACCGTGAGCCGGCGACAGAATGTTGCGCGAGCTGAGCATGAGCACGGACGCTTCGACCTGTGATTCCGGCGAAAGCGGAATGTGCACGGCCATCTGGTCTCCGTCGAAGTCCGCGTTAAACGCTGTGCAGACGAGCGGGTGAATTC
>JBGPDI010000144.1:0-12094 GCA_041482215.1 Candidatus Acidiferrum sp.
CGATTCAACTGGGCGGAAGCTCTTATACGGTGATCGGCGTAATGCCCGCGAGTTTTGCTCTGCCTGCGGAGCATGCCGACGTTTTCGTTTCACTCGTGGTCCGCGACCCGGGGGCGGGTGCTGAGCGCGATTTGCACTTTATGCACACCTATTGGCGATTGAAGGCGGGCGTCACGCTCGCGCAGGCGCAGGCCGATATAGCCTCGATCGACCGCCGGCTCGCGGAGCAATATCCGGCCGAAGAAAAGGAACGGAATAGCCAATTGGTTCCGCTACATGAATGGCTGGTAGGAGACGTGCGGGCGGCACTGCTGGTGCTCTTCGGAGCTGTAGGCTTGGTGTTGCTGATTGCGTGCGCGAATTTCGCCAGCTTGCTGATGATGCGGGCGGTTGCGGAGCGCCAGGAATTGGTTATCCGGGTGGCGCTGGGCGCGGGACGCGGCCGGCTCGTCCGGAAAACGCTGACAGAGAGCTTACTGTTGTCGGTCTTCGGCGGTGCGGCTGGACTACTGTTCGCGAAGTGGGGTACGAGCCTGCTCCTGGCTTTGAGGCCGGAGGAGTTGGCGCGGCTGAGCGGGATTCACATGGATACACGCGTGCTGCTTTTCGTCCTGGTGGTCTCGGTACTGACCGGTATCGTGTTCGGAATGGCGCCGGCATGGATCGCTGCTCGCGCCGACGTTGCCGGGGCTCTGAAAGAGAGCGGGCGGAGCACAACTGCGAGCACGATGGGGCATAGCATACGGAAAATTCTGGTCATCTCGGAACTGGCGGTTGCCTTGCTGCTGTTAGTGGGGGCCGGTTTGTTGATCAAAGACTTCTCACGGCTGCGCTCGATGAACCCCGGTTTCAATTCCGCGAACGTAATGACGATGTATCTCCAATTGCCCGCGACGCGATACGGCGAAATCTCCAAACAGACCCAGTTTCGCCGCGAGTTGCTTACCCGCTTGAATTCTCTCCCAGGCGTGCAGGCAGCGATGGTGACTGATATACCGCTCGGCGGGAATTATGTGGGCCACCGCTTCGTCCTCGACGGACGCCCTCCTGTGGCCGTGGGGGGCGAGCCCAAGGTACAAACTCTTTCAGTGATGGGTGATTACTTCCACGTCATGCAGATTCCCTTGCGCGTGGGTCGCGACTTCACCCCCTTGGACCGCGAAGAGCAACCACTGGTGGCAGTTGTAAACGAGGAAATGGTGCGGGAATTTCTGCCGCACGAAAACCCAATCGGCGTGCGCATCCGCTGGGCGGGCGACACAGGGCCACCACAATGGATGACCGTCATAGGCGTAGTGGCCGACGTAAAACATTCAGGATTGAATCAACCGACGGATCCCGCTGTATATACCCCTTTTTCGCAGAACGACGAGAGATGGAGGAGCTTTATGACGATCGCCATCCGAACGCGGGGCGCGTCCTCTGGGCTCGTTGAAGAAGTGAAGAAGCAGATCTGGAGCATGGACAGCCAGATTCCGGTGAGCGACGTGCACGCCATGGACGAGCTCATCGCTGTCTCGCTTGCGCAGCAACGCTTCAACATGCTGCTCCTCGGACTCTTCGCCGCGCTCGCGTTGGTCTTGGCGGCGGTGGGAATTTACGGCGCGATGGCCTATGCCGTAAACCAGCGAACGCATGAGATCGGCATACGGACAGCGCTGGGAGCGCAGCGACGCGACGTGCTGCGGCTCGTTATGAGAGATGGAGCGAAAATCGCGCTCTTCGGCATCGCCTCCGGGATTGCAGGAGCGCTTGCGCTGACTCGCCTGATGGCCAGTCTACTTTTCGAGGTGAAACCGACGGACCCCGCGACATTCGCGAGTGTCGCAATCCTGCTCGCACTCGTTGCCCTCGCGGCTTGCTACATCCCGGCGCGCCGCGCAATGCGCGTGGATCCGATGGTCGCCTTGAGATACGAGTAGCCCCCGCCAGGTGCGGACTCGCCACCATAGAATTCAATCTTTGCCGATGTCTTCATGCCACACCGCCGGGTTTTGTGCGATGTAGGCGGCGAGCATTCGAATGCAGTCGTCGGAGTGGAGATCGATGACTTCGATCCCGTTTTCGCGGAGCCAGTCGATGCCGCCTTGGAAGTTCACAGACTCGCCGACGACCAGGGTGCCGATGCCGAATTGCCGGACTAAGCCACTGCAATACCAGCAAGGCGCGAGTGTCGTAACCATGATCTTATCGCGATAGGTGCGCTGGCGGCCGGCTTTTCGAAAGGCGTCGGTTTCACCGTGAACGGAGGGATCGCTTTCCTGAACTCTGCGATTGTGGCCGCGGCCGAGGAGTTTTCCTTGGCGGTCGAAGAGCGCGGCGCCGATGGGAATGCCGCCTTCGGCGAGGCCGAGGCGGGCTTCGTCCACGGCTACTTTCAGCATGGCGAGGTATTTCTCGCGATTATTGTCTAAGCCTGAGCTCATTTTCCAAAACTCCTGAGACTCGAGTTCCGCAAGATAGCGATCGGTGTGACGTGTTGCACGGGCGGGGCAAGCCCACGCCTCTACATGCAGAACTTCAATATGGCGAGCGATTTCATTTGTCTTATCCTACACCGGCGAACATTTACTCTTGCTCCTGGTTCGAGCCCCAAGTTAATTGCAAGCTTGGCGTTCCCACAAGGGCGGGGCAAGCCCACGCCCCTACACCGCTACACAGGCACGCGGCACATGCTGTGTACCTTCATAGCTCATTTGGCTGCGGCCGCCACCGGAAACATCCAACTCAAAAGAAGATGGGTCGGCCAATAGAGAAGCGCAACAGCTCCGAAGAAAATCACGGCGACGTGGACTGGTGCGGGCCCCCAAGAGCGATGGAAAAGTGGATCTTGATAGACATAGTTCATATTGAGCGCTGGCGGCAAAAACTGCGAGACGATGAAAAGCGCGGCGGCGATCGCGGCCTGAATGGCGAGGGCGCGGCGGTCATAGCCAATTTTTTTCATGGCCCAGAGGAGCGCAAGTGGAAGGGCTAGATGAAAGCTGGAGAGCAGGCGCGCCCAGAGCGGCACTCTTGTGTCCCACATATACTGAGTTCCGCCGACCAAGAATCTTCCGGTTAGGAGACGCCAGCCGATATCCATGGCCCAAAAGATTCCGGCTGCGAGTGAGCTTACCGCCTGAGTGGATACTAGCAGAGAGCTTCCCCACCACAAGCCCGCGCAACCGAGGACAACGGCGATGTCGCACAAATGCAGCAGATTGGCCCAGCCCCAAAATCGGATGTAGGCGGGCAGCCACACCAGCGTCCACAAAAGCCCCACCCATCGCAAAACTGGAAACGCGGCTGTACCCGTCGTCATGTACCTACTTTGCTCGATGCTTCCATCGCGGCACAGACTACCACAGCAGCCTGAATCCTAGGGCCAGATGGTTGGTGTCTCAGGAAGGACAGAGTGACGGGCCTGTTTGCCTGTCCGTGCGCACCAAAATGGAGCTTGGGGTTGTTCGTAAAAATTCCTAGCATGATGGTCTATGAACGGACGAGCCAGGAGAGCGGCTGCACAGACAGATCCAATTCTATCGTGGCTGCAAAAGCGCGAGGAAGAGATGGCCGCGTTGTTGACGGAGCTTGTGGCCATACCGACGGTGAACCCACCGGGGAGAAATTATCGCGCCTGCGCGGATTTCCTCGAAAAGCGATTGCGTCTTGAGGAACTTGACTGCGAGCGCTTGGAGGCTGGAGCGCAGAGCAAACTTGCAGAGGATAGTCCAATCTGCCTGATTGCCAGCCATGGGCGGGGTGAACGCGTCTTTTACTTTCACGGGCATTACGATGTGGTTCCGGCACAATCCAGCGAGCAATTCAAACCTCAGCGCACGGAGCATTTCCTGTTCGGGCGAGGTACGTGCGACATGAAGGGCGGGATTGTGGCGATGCTCTACGCGATCCTGGCACTGAAAGAATCTGGCGCGGAGCTGAATGGGAGGATCGCGTTGACGCTGGTGCCAAATGAAGAGACAGGGGGCGAGGGCGGATCGGGTTGGCTGGCGGCGCAGGGGCGATTGGGCGTTGGCGGCATCGGAATGCTTTTAGCTGAGCCGACGAGTGGCGTGGTGTGGAACGCAAATCGCGGAGCGATTTCGCTGCGCGTGCGGGTGGGTGGAAAACCGGCGCATGTTGGTTTGCAGCACCAGGGAGAGAATGCGTTCGAACGGATGCACTATGTTGTGACGCGGCTTCAGGAATTGAAACAGGAAGTGGAGAAGCGACTGACCGGCCACGCCATTGGAGCGGAACAAGCGCGGAATTCGATCTTGATGCTGGGCGGACAGAGTGGTGGCGGAGCGAACTTCAACGTGGTGCCGGAGGAGTGCTGGTTTACGGTAGACCGGCGGATCAATCCCGAGGAGGATTTGGAGGAGGAGAAGGCCGGGTTGATCGGGGTTCTGGAGAAATGCAAGGGCGAAGGAATCCCGGTCGAATGGGAAGTATTACAGGAAGGACGGTCTTCAATTTGTCGCAAGGAAGATGCCCTGGCCCGGGCTCTTGCTCGGGGAGTGGCCGCTGTTACAGGGAAAGCGCCACGGTTTGAGATGTGTCCGGGATTGCTGGAGACTCGGTTCTACGCGGCGCAGGGAGTGCCGGCTTTCGCTTATGGGCCGGGACTGCTTTCCGTGGCGCACGGGCCAAACGAGCACGTGGACTTGAGAAGAGTGGCAGAATGCGCGGCAGTTTACGCGCTGACCGCAAGGGAAATGCTCGCGGAGTAGCGGCCGGAATTGTTAAGGATCGGGACGTCAAGCGGGCTTGGAGCTTTGCTCGTTGATGTGGTTTTGGTAATTCCCAGGGGATTTTACTACCCTGCCCGTTTGGTCACGTCTCTGAACACTTGTCCTAAGGTACTATTCACGCTTGAAGAGAAACTGCCGATGATGTTCAGGTATGCCGAACCTTTACTTTTGCCAACCCCACGCAAAAAACCAAGGTATGCTTCGGGCCGTTTTGTCTATAAACGAGTGTGACCGGGTGGTCAGCCAGCACCCCGCCACGTATGTTGGCGAGCAGTTCCCGAAGCTGGTAAACGGGCACGAAGCAACGAACGACTTTGCCGTCCTCAGCTTCCGCCCCGATGAAACAACGACGACGTGGCGACCCGGCTACTACCGGCTCGATTCCGACCTGACCAAGCTTAACGAAGCGATTCTGGCGCTGTCGCGTTAAATCCCAACTTACTGATAGAAAAGCCTTTAGGGCATCGAATGGAGGATGCGAAGCTATTTCCAGCCGCCGGCGCAAGCGAGGAGTTGGAGACCGATGGCGAAGGAATTGACCCCAAGAGCGTCACAATAGACGACGCGGGCCCGGGCGCGGAAATCACCTCCGAGGGAGTGGACGTTCAGGCGATCATTAAGCTTCCAGGGCTCGTTCGAAACGACGCGGGCACCGTGGGGGCTTACGTTTTCCGTAATGCCCTCGTGAGCGCGGTGGCGAAAATCGAGGCTGCAGAGATCCACTCTTACAGAGAGGGGAAGACGTGGTTCAAATCTAGGTGCAACGGCTTGCATGGGACACCCCCACTAGCTAGCGTTATACCGATGGGTTTGGTGTCGGGGTGGGAACGACGCACCAATTATACGCCTACCGGGCGGGTAACGGTACTAGGAAATGATGAGGTAGCCCCGGGCAAGAGCGCCCAAGCGAACGGCACCGCAAGCACAAATATCGAGTCGCAGAACCGAGAGCTTCAGACCTTGGCCGGGAGCCAGTGCTGGAGAACATCCTGCGAGTTCGGCAAGACCTCGCCAAACTGCAGTCCCATCCCGAGATTCGCGTGGGCATACATGACGGTCGCGGGTGCTTCGAAGACTTGTGTATCGGTGAGAATCTTCAAACGCACGGACGTGCCACCCATCAGGGGATTAATGGTATCCACATAACAGCCGGTGGCGCTGATATCGCTGATCCGTGCGGAGAGCCGGGTGCGCCCGTTTTCCGCAAGTACTTCAGCCGCCGCAATAAAACTGAATCTTGGTGCCCTGCGCCGCTCGAGGTTCATAACGTGACCTTTCGGGTAAGGGGGGCAGAATTATATCCCGATTGCCGCTTCCCTGCGCAGAATTCTGCACTCTTAGAGCGGTCGAAGTGCAGATCCTGCGATGCGGGAAGAACCATATCCGGAAAAATCAGTGACTTCGGCGGAGAAATCCAAGTAACATCGTGCCAGTTCTAGGGAAATCCCATTGTGGGGTGGGAATGCCTCCAGAAGGCGTGCGCCGCAGTAGTCGAATTCCGCGAGAAATTACAATTCTCTTAGTCGGCAGCGACATGGAAGGCAAAGTATTCTCTGAGCAGACCAAAACGGTCCTCATTAGCCGCCATGGTGCGGGTATCGTTTCGGAACACATCCTCTCCGCAGAGCAAGAACTTATCATGCGCAGGCTGGATACCAACAAAGAGGCGGAAATCCGCGTGGTTGGGCAGCTTGGTTCAAACGATCAGATGTACACATACGGCGTGGCATTCCTGAACCCGGAGATGGACCTCTGGG
Organism: Candidatus Acidiferrum sp.; assembly: GCA_041482215.1. Lineage (GTDB taxonomy): Bacteria > Acidobacteriota > Terriglobia > Acidiferrales > UBA7541 > Acidiferrum. The sequence goes on from JBGPDI010000144.1 coordinate 6,494, forward strand.
GCATCAAATTCCCAGGCATGACGGAATCGGAAAAGGTGGCCAGCCGGGTGCTGCTGCAGTGCAGCGGCTGCAAGACGCGCGAGATGGTGGAACAAAGCGATCTGGAATCAGATGTTTATATTGTGAACGAGGGGATTTTCCGCTCATGCAAGAGCTGCGGATCGTCGACGTTCTGGAAACGGGCTACGGAGGATGACGGCAGCGAACCGGTGGCGGCACTGGTGGAAACAGCTCCTGCGGAAGTTGAGGGGGCTTCGGAGTCCGCTGAGGCTGTCGCGCCAGCCGATCCGACACCGGTCGCCAAAACAGAAGTGAAGCCAGAAAACAAACGGAAACACTTACGCACCAAAGTAAATTTCAAGGGGTGCGTCCGGACTTACAAGTTTGGGGATGACATTGTAACGTGCGAAGACATGTCACGCGGCGGGCTGCGCTTCAAGAGCCGGAAGCAATATTTTGAAGAAACGGAGATTGAAGTGGCTGCGCCCTATTCACCGGGTAGCCAGGCAATTTTTGTGCGTGCGAAAATCGTCCACGTCACAGAATTGAAGCAGGAAAGACGCTTCCGGTGTGGCGTTGCATACATCAAGAGCTAAGCAGACGTGGCCTGCCAGGAGTGAAACCCGCTAATCTATCTCTAACTTCTACTCTCTAGTTTTTGTTTTCTATAAATGAGAGGAATCGAAGGGCTTGGGAAAGAGCTCGCGCATTTGGAGAACTTCGATCTTCCCTTTGAGATTGGCCATGATTACAGGGACATCGCCGCAAAACTCCCAGATCAACTGGCGGCAGGCGCCACAGGGCGGGGTTAAAGTATCGGTGTCCGTCACGACGGAGATGGCGTCGAAACCGCGCTCGCCTTCGCTCAGAGCTTTGAAGATGGCGATGCGTTCCGCACAAACGGTGAGGCCGTAGGTCGCGTTTTCGACATTGCAGCCGCCGAAAATCCTGCCGGAAGTGGCGCGGACCGCGGCGCCAACACGAAAATTCGAGTAGGGCGCATGAGCATTTTCGCGCGCTTGCCTTGCGGCTGAAATCAGAGTTTCGTGTTCGCTCATGCTGACGCCTCCAGCCACGCGTTAAGAATCATCCCGGGCAATCGATTCGGCAATTCGGGGGATGACGGCCTTTAGCAAGCCGATGAATTGGCCTTTCACGCGCTCGGCGGTCTCAAGCACTTCGATGTGATTGAGTGGTTGATCGAGAATTCCCGCGGCGGCATTCGTGACGCAGGAAATGCCGAGCACGCGGATGCCGCTGTGACGCGCGGCGATCACTTCCATCACTGTGGACATACCGACCAGATCGGCGCCGGCGGTGCGCAAAAAACGTATTTCCGCGGGCGTCTCGTAGCTCGGGCCAAGAAGTCCGGCGTAAACGCCTTCATACATTCCAATGCCCATGCGATTGCCTTCGCCAACGGCCATTTCGCGGAAGCGCTTGTCGTAGGCAGCAGTCATGTCGTGGAAGCGCAGGCCGAAGCGCTCGTCGTTTGGTCCGGTAAGCGGGCTGACGCCCTGCAAATTGATGTGATCCTTGATGGCCACGAGGCGGCCCTGAGAAAATTCGCGTTTGATGCCGCCGGCGGCGTTGGTAAGAATGACGGCTTTCACGCCCATGCGCGCAAAAACGCGAATGGGGAAGGCTACTTCCTTGGCGGAATAACCTTCGTAGAGATGGACGCGGCCCTGCATGCCGGCCACTTCCAAACCATCAACTTTGCCGATGACAAGATTTCCCGCGTGGCCGATGGCGGTGGAACGGGGAAAGCGCGGGATTTCGGCATAGGGAATTTTCTTGGCGCTGGCAAATTCGTCAGCGAAAGCGCCAAGACCAGAACCGAGAACGAGCGCGATGCGCGGACGGAGAGGCGTTTGAGAAAAAATAAAGTCAGCGGCTTTGCCGGCGCGTTCGAATTCGCCGTCGGTTGAAATTGTTTTTGCGGTGCTGGGTTTAGGTTTTTTCTTCGGGCTCACGAAAGAATCCCCACGATGGAAGCGGACATTAAGTTTGCCATAGTGCCGGCGAGCATGGCGCGTATGCCAAACTTTGCAAGCTGGGTACGCTGCTCGGGCGCGAGTGCGCCGATGCCGCCGATCTGGATGCCGATGGAGCTGAAGTTGGCGAAGCCACAGAGAGCGAAAGTGGCGATCGCAAAAGTGCGCGGATCGAGCGCGGCCTTCATGGTACCGAGTTGCCCAAAGGCGACGAATTCGTTGATGACCATGCGCGTTCCGAGCAGGTTGCCGATTTTCGCGGCGTCATGCCAGGGCACGCCGATCAGCCAGGCCACCGGCGCGAAGATCCAGCCGAAAATGGTTTGCAAGCTCTCCGGGAACCAGGCCATGTGCGGCCAATTGTGAATGCCGCCCATCATGGCGTTGAGCAGCGCGAGCAAAGCGATAAAGGTGATCAACATGGCGCCGACATTGAGGGCCAGATGCAAGCCGTCAACGGTCCCTCGTGCGATGGCGCCGAGAAGATTGGCTTCTTTTTCCATGGGGGGCATTTCCACGCGTCCGGCGGTGAGCGGCTCCTCGGTTTCCGGGACGAGCATCTTCGCCATGAGCAAGGTGCCGGGCGCGGTCATGATGACCGCGGTCAAAAGATTTTTCGGATCGGCGCCGCCGACCTGGATGTATCCGGCCATCATTCCGCCGGAGATGTGTGCCATGCCGCTGGTCATGACGACCATTAGTTCTGACTTGGTGAGTTTGGGCAGAAAAGGACGGATGGTGAGAGGAGCTTCGGTCTGACCCATGAAGATGCTGGCGGCAACGTTAAGCGATTCCGCACCGCTTGCGCCCATCACGCGAGTCATGATTATGGCGGCGGCGCGGATGATGAGCTGCATCACGCCAAGGTGATAGAGGACTGCGAAGAAGGCAGCGATGAAGATGATTGTGGGCAGCACCTGAAACGCAAAGGAAAAGCCGAGCCGGGAAAGTTCTTTGGGCAGACCGATGTCACCGAATACGAAAGCAGACCCCGCGTAGGAATAACTCAATAGCTTGTTTGCGCCAGCACCGAGGAACCCAAACACCGAGCTGCCAACACTCGATTTGAGAACGAAAAAACCAAGCGCCAACTGAAGGCCGAGCCCCCAGGCGATAGTCTTGAGCTTGATCGCACGACGGTTGGTGGAGAACAGCCACGCCAAGCCGAGTATGACTGCCATCCCGAGTATTCCCGTGTAACGTCCCATGAACACCCCTCTTCAGACAGCGGAATCAAGCGCCAATCAGGCGGCGCACCAATGGCTGCTTCTTTCGCGGAGCTTGCTCGCCGATGTGGTAGCTCTCGGCGATGCGGCTCTTGGCATCGGCAAGTTTGGCGTCGCTATTGTAATGAATCGTGGCCAGCGGTTCTCCCTTTTCCACGCGATCGCCGATGCGTTTGTGGAATTCGAGGCCGACGGCGTGATCGATCTCGTCTTCTTTTTTTTCGCGGCCTCCGCCCAGCATAGCGAGCGCAATGCCAAACTGTTCGCAATTGGTCGCGGTGATGAAGCCGCTGGCGGCACTCGGTACATGGAAATGAAGGCGGGCGGTGGGAAGGCGCTCCGGCTCGTCAATGACGCGTTCATCGCCGCCTTGCAGACGGATCACTTGCCGGAATTTTTCCAGCGCCTTGTGGGTGGCAATCATGTTTTCGGCAAGGAGGCGGCCTTCTTCGACACTCTTCGTTTTTTCGCCGAGATAAAACATCCAAGCGGAGAGGTCGAGGCTCAAATCGCGTAGATCGGCGGGGCCGCGGCCTTTGAGGACTTCGACGGACTCGATGACTTCGTTCGAATGGCCGGCCATGCGGCCCAAGGGCTCATCCATGCCGGTAATGAGAGCGACCACTTTCTTGCCCATGCGCTTGCCAGTATCAACCATGACCTCGGCGAGGCTGACGGCATCTTCCTCTTTCTTCATGAACGCGCCGGAGCCGGTTTTCACATCAAGCACGAGAGCGTCAATGCCCTCGGCAAGTTTTTTGCTCATGATGGAAGCACAGATGAGGCCGATATTTTCAACGGTCGAAGTGACATCGCGCAACGCGTAGATTTTCTTGTCGGCTGGCGCGATCTCCGCGGTCTGGCCGATCAGCGCCATGCCGCATTCGCGAAGAACACGGCGAAATTCATCGAGCGGTAGATTCACATTGAAACCGGGAATGGCCTCCAGTTTGTCGAGCGTGCCGCCGGTGTGGCCGAGCCCACGTCCGCTGATCATCGGAACGGTGAGACCGCCTGCCGCGACAATGGGAGCAAGAATGAGAGAAGTTTTATCGCCGATTCCACCGGTGGAATGCTTGTCTACTTTCTTGCCGGGAATTTCAGAGTGATTGACGACCTCTCCGCTATACAGCATCACTTCGGTCAGTGCAGCGGTCTCAGCGCGATTCAATCCTCTGATCCAGACGGCCATGAGCCAAGCCGCCATCTGATAATCGGGAATGTCGCCACGGGTGTAACCGGAAACCAGAAAATCGATTTCTTCGCGGGAGAGTTCCCCGGAGTCACGTTTTTTGCGGAGCAGGTCTACGGCGCGCATGAGTTTGGAAAGCGAACCGGGAGCGTAACATTCGCTTTACGGGGCGTCAACGCAGGGCGAAGGTATCAATATCATCGGGAGTGATACGCTGGGGCGTGCTCGTTCAGAAGGAACGCCCCAACGATTCGACTACTCGAGCGGGCTGTTTTCACACGCTTCCAAGTCGCTCATCGCGGCGACTAATCGGCTTTAGTGAATACGGTGGCAATAGCATTCGAGTCGAGGATGCTGTGGATTTCCTTGCCCTGTTTGACCGTCACGAAGGCGAGGTTCAGCGGAACAGGGCTATTTGGCGTGCTGACCACAGCTGTTCCAGTGCAATTCGAATTGATGGTATAGGTCCCGCTGGCCGAGATCCAATCGCGGTTCAGCGGCGTGCCATTCTCTACTGTGTGCTCCACCCAAGTCAGATTGCCCTTGCCATCGAAATGAGCCATGCCGACGGAGCGGAACTGCGCTTCCGGTGGAAACCCGGGAACACCAAGGAGCACGCCTTCGGAGGCGAATCCGTAGTCACCCTGAAGGGTTCGATTCGAACATTTTGTGTCCTCGTCGTGGGCCCGCGTTGTGGAGGCAGCCAGCAACACACCACAGATGATCAAAATGGAAGTGGCGATGACAGTGCAGCTAATCCATGCGCCTGAAGACAGACATCTTTGGTCCGGGAGATACGAGCGCGATCTGCGTGACATACTGCAGTTACAAGCTGAGGTGGCACAGAGCATCGCCAGTCAGATTCACAAGCTGGTGGATCCCAAACATGCGTACCCTGAGCATGCGCGTCAAGTCCACCCACAAGCTTACGAGGCTTGTTTGAAGGGAAATTTTTTTCGGGACAAGATGACTCCGGCCGATTTGGAGAAAAGCGTCGGACTCTTCACACAAGCAATTGACCTCGACCCCGCCTACGCCAAGGCATTCGGAGACCTCTCCCGGTCCTATTTTTATCTCGGACTTTTCGGTATGGGGCACCTGTGATCTTTCAACACGTTGTTCCTATTAGTTAGGCGCCTTTTCTGGGGAGCATCCCCAGAAGTCTAATGGCTGCAAAGGTCTGGAC
>JBGPDI010000145.1:0-11881 GCA_041482215.1 Candidatus Acidiferrum sp.
AGTCTACGGGCCGTTCACGAACGAAGAACTAGTAGGTGAAGCGCTCGCTCCGTTCCGCAAGCAAGTAGTGATCGCCACCAAGTTCGGGTTCAGACTTGATCCCAACACCGGCAAACAGGCCGGGCTAGACAGCCATCCCGCGCACATCAAGGAGGTCGCTGAAGCCTCGCTCAAGCGGCTCAAGACCGATGTCATTGATTTGTTCTATCAGCACCGGGTTGACCCGAATGTGCCCATCGAGGACGTCGCGGGAGCGGTGAAGGACCTGATTCGAGAAGGCAAGGTGAAGCACTTCGGCCTATCGGAAGCAGGGGCAAAGACGATCCGTCGCGCACACGCTGTTCAGCCAGTTACGGCACTCCAGAGCGAATACTCGTTGTGGACGAGAGAACCTGAAGCGGAAGTGATACCGACGCTTGCGGAACTCGGGATCGGGTTCGTGCCATTTAGTCCGCTTGGCAAGGGCTTCCTCACTGGCAAGATCAACGAGGATACGAAGTTCGATAGCACAGATTTCCGGAACATCGTCCCGCGCTTTACACCAGAGGCTCGGAAAGCAAACCAGGCCGTGGTTGATTTGATTGGGGAGATCGCGCAACGAAAGAAGGCGACGCCTGCTCAAATCGCGCTCGCTTGGCTGCTGGCCCAGAAGCCATGGATTGTTCCAATTCCGGGTACGACAAAACTTCATCGCCTGGAAGAGAATATCGGAGCGGCCGCCGTCGAACTCACGCCCGAAAATCTCCGCGAGATCGACAGTGCCGCCTCGAAGATCACGGTGCAAGGGGCCCGGTATCCGGAACACTTGCAGAAAATGGTCGGCCTGTGATCGGCGAGGACGCAATGCAAGGCGGCGTGCAGCATGGTGCGAGTTGGCATACCGGTTCAATCGCTCTGGGGAGTAGAATCGAATTCGGGATTTGCTTTTGGAGGTGCTTTCGATGGTCACGATTACGGTAAATGGCACTCGGCGCGAAGTTCAGGCGCCTGACGACACTCCACTACTCTACGTCTTGCGCAACGATCTGCAGCTTTCTGGTCCGCAGTTCGGCTGCGGACTCGCACAGTGCGGAGCCTGCTCGGTTCTGATCGAGGGCAAGGAAGTACGTTCCTGCGTCACGCCTGTCTCGACCGTCGCGAATCAGGAAATCACCACGCTCGAAGGACTGCCTGCGAGGTGGGCAAAGCAGAAGGGCCTCTCAGCGGAGGAAGCGAAAGACACGCTTCACCCGGTCCAGCAAGCATGGATCGAGGAGCAAACTCCTCTCTGCGGGTTTTGCCAGAGCGGAATGATGATCGTCGCAACCGAACTCCTTGAGCGCAATCCAAATCCATCCGTGGCGCAAATCAAAGAGGCCTTTACCACAGATGGGCCGTCGCCCCATCTGTGCCGCTGCGGAAGCTACAACGCCATTATTGACGCGGTGAAACACGCCGCATCGCTTATGGGAAAGGGGAGGTAAGCCATGACTACCGCCGCTGAAAACACCGTCAAGGTACATGAAGCTACTCTCTCCCGCCGCCAATTCGTCAAAACTGGCGGCGCACTCGCTGTCGGCATCGCATTCGTCGGTCCTTCCCTCCTCAAAGCTCAGGGTTTCCAGGCCCCGAAAGTCACCGGGGCTCCCTTCAAGAACTCTCTCGATCCGACTCAACTTGGTTCCTGGATCGAAATACATCCAGACAACACCGTCCTCATTCGCACCGGCAAAAGTGACTTCGGTCAGGGCACCACATTCACGGCATATCGCCAGATTGTTGCCGACGAATTGAGTGTCCCGTTCGAAGCCATCACCACCGTCGTCGCAGGGCACACCGATCAAACGCCCGATGGCAGTGGCGCCTTCGATTTCCTCGGCCGCGGCACTCCCAACATCCGCAAAGCCGCTGCGTACACCTATCAAGCGCTTCTCGATCTTGCCTCCGAACGTCTCTCAGTTCCTAAAGATCAGTTCACGGCCAAAGACGGCGTCTTTTCCGGCGGCGGCAAATCCATCTCTTACGGCGACCTCGTCAAAGATCAGCAGCTCAAACTCACCATTCCCGTCAGTGGAGATCTGACCGGCATTATGGGATTGAGAGTCGAAGGCGATCCGCCGATGAAGCCTGTCAGCGCCTACACCGTTATCGGCAAATCCCACCCGAACTCCATAATCACCTCCAAAGTGACGGCAAAAGAAACCTGGGCCACGGACATCCGCCTTCCCGGAATGTTGCACGGACGCATGGTTCATCCGAAAACGCTCGGCTCCACGCTCGTTTCTGTTGGGCAGCTTGACAAATCCAAATTTCCCAATTCGCAAGTAATTGTGAAAGGAAATCTCGTCGGAGTCGTCGCTCCAACCGAGTGGGAAGCCATCCAGGCTTCGCAGCAAGTCGCCGCCGCAACGAAATGGAGTGAATGGAAGGGTCTGCCTGGTAACCAAAAGCTCTACGATTCTCTTCGCAAAGAAGCTGATTGGACCACGGCGCAAGTTACAAAAAGCGGCGCGACCAAAGGAGATGTGCCTGCCGCGCTCGCCTCTGCAAGCAAGAAACTTTCCGCCACTTATCACTTTCCCTTCATGAAGCACGCTCCCATCGGCCCCACTCTGGCCGTCGCAGACGTCAAGCCCGACGGCACAGTCCACATCCACACACACAATCAAAATCCCCAGGCCTTGCGCGGCGAAATCGCCACGATGCTTGGCACCACGCCCGATCACGTCATCGTCCACACACATCCCGGAGCAGGGCACTATGGCCGCTCCAACGGCGGCAACTCTGGCGCGGAAGACGACGCCGTAATCCTGTCCCAGGCTGTTGGAAAACCTGTGCGCGTTCAGTGGATGCGCGCCGAAGATTTGCAGTGGTCCACTCAATCCCCGGCTGCTTTCGCAGATGTCGAATTCGCTCTTGACGAAAAAGGAAGAATCGCCGGCTACCAGATAGATCACTACATGCCGGCTTTCCAGGATGATCGGCCCATCGGCGCTATCCTTGCTGGACTTCCTACCATGCCCGCGCCGGGAGGCGGCGGCTCAGGATTCCTCAGCTCTACGGCCAACTTTTGGTCCGATCCTTGGTCTTACGATCTCATTCCCAATGTGGCCGAGCGCGGCCACGGTACGTTTCAGGTGGGACAAAAGGCTTCGCCGCTCGCCGTCGGCCTTCGAGATCACAGCATGCGCACGCCCGGCCAGTACCAGCAAAACTATCCGCGCGAACTCGCCTTCAGCGAAGCTGCGGCACTTGCCGGCGCCGATCCGATTCAATTTCGAATTGACCACGCCAAAGAAGAGCGCCTCATCAACGTTCTCAAGCAAGTCCGCGACGCGAGCGGCTGGAGCACGCGTCCCTCGCCTCGCCCTGGCGCAAAATCTGTCGGCTCAATTCCCGTTCGCGGCCGCGGCGTCTCTGCAATGTTCCGCTCGGGAACCTATTGGGCTTGCGTGTGCGAAATCGCCGTCACGCCCAACACTGGTGCCATCGCGGTCGAAAAATACACCATCGCCGTGGATCCCGGCATCGTCGTCAATCCTGCTCAACTAAAACGGCAAGTCGAAGGCGGCGCTATGATGGGGATCAGCCATGCGCTCTATGAAGAAGCTATGTTCGATGAAAGCGGCATTACTTCGCACGACTGGAACACGTATCCAATTGCCAAAATGACGGACACTCCCGAAATCAAAGTCGTGCTGCTCAACAATCCGAAAGTTGGCAGTTACGGCGGAGGTTCGGAAGCAGCTAACGCCCTCGCGGCTCCAGCGATTGCCGCGGCCCTCCACGACGCAACCGGAAAAGTCCTCCGGCGGCTTCCGTTGAAACGCGCTTATGTGCAGGCGCTTCTGAAGGCTTAGCTGATTAGCTAGGAGCCGAATATGAAAAAACTGCTTTCGCTCGGCGTAGTGTCTTTGTTTATCGGTATGACCGCAATAACGCTGCCCGGCAGCCAGGAACGCAATGGAGACGAAGGCGTCCGTGAACGGTTTGTCGGAGCGTGGCGACTCGTTTCTCTCGAAGCACCGGGTCCGGAAGGGAAAATTCAAAAGGCCAATTCCACTGGGATATTTGTCTTTACGCGCGACGGCCACGCGTCGGTTCAGGTAATGGAACGCAACCCGCCACCACAGGCTGCGTCGGAACCTGGGCAGTACTCGCAAGCCGGCTATGAAGCCGCTTTTGGCACTTATGAAGTTGATGAAAGCGCTCACACGTTCACTTTTCATGTCGAGGGCGCGTTAGTGCGCAACCTGATCGGCAAAGACTTGCTGCGCTCTTTCGAGTTCACTGGCAGTCAACTCATCGTCAAGTCCTCTAGCCCAAACGAACATTGGAGAGTTACCTGGGAGCATTACAAACAATAAAGCGCAGGAGTGCACATGCCAACGCGGAACGATTCTCTAGCGGACCGTCTTTCCCGATCGAAGGAAATTAACATCGGTGTGACTGGCAGAAAGTCGGGACGCGCCATCACAATCCCGATCTGGTTCGTATTCGAGGACGACAAACTTTACCTCCTGCCAGTGCAAGGTTCGGATACACAGTGGTACAAGAACGTGCTCAAGAAGCCGTTGATTCGGATCGGTGCGGGAGGCGCAGAGACTGAATTCAAGGTTGATCTCGTCACTGACGCCACACAGGTCTCGTCCGTGGTCGAGAAATTCCGGGCCAAGTACGGGACCGACGTGAAAAAGTACTATTCGAAGTTCGACGTTGCCGTCGTCGTTCAGATGCAATGAGCGCCATTATGATTGCAATGGAGGTATTCTCGAAGGCGTGAAGACCAACGGCAAAACTGCGACTCCGCGGCTGGCATACATGCTTGCAGGCTCAGAAGAACCAGACACGTCTAAATTGGCACGCCTGATTGCCGCCTATGCTCCTCACGACGGCACTTTTGAGATGCGCATTCCTGGTCTGCACGCTAGTCGCTTTTCACGAATAAACAGGGCGTGTGTGCATGGCCTTCGGTTGCCTTGCTTATCCATCATCGCGCAGGGGGCGAAGACCGTCATCGTGGGGCAGAAGGTGTACGAATACGACCCCTCGCGTATGCTTGTTTATTCGGTGGCACTACCGGTTGCTGCCCAAGTGACGCAAGCCAGCCATTCCGCACCTTACCTCGCTTTAAGGCTGGATCTCAACCCGCACAAGATTGCCGAACTGGTCTTAAGAGTGTTTGCGCAAGGCCTGCCGCCCATTCAAGAGAGAAGCGCCGTTTACATTACTCCGGTCGACGCGAGCATTGTGAATTCCGCCACCAGATTAATGGAGTGTCTTGCGCAGCCCGGCGATGTTGAACTACTCGCGCCACTCGTGGTGGATGAGATTCTGATCCGGCTGCTTCGCAGCCCCATTGGCGTTCGTGTGGCGCAAATGGGCTTTGCCGAGTCCAGCGTCCATAGGCTCGCGAAAGCGATTTCCTGGCTACGCGCCAACTTCTCTCAACCCATGAAGGTCGAAGAGCTGGCCGAATTGGTGCACATGAGTGTTTCCTCGTTCCATGAGCACTTTAAGTCCGTTACTTCGATGAGCCCGCTGCATTATCAAAAAGTGCTGCGACTTCAAGAGGCGCGGCGTCTCATGTTGTCCGCAATGATGGATGCCGGTACTGCTGGACAGCGCGTAGGCTATTTAAGCGCTTCGCAGTTCAGCAGAGAATACAGTCGCTTCTTCGGGAGTGCACCGACCAAAGACATCGCAAGTTTACGAAACGAATCTCGAGCGTGGGCCTAACGTCTCGCGTGGCGAAATGTTGCCCCTTCCAGTCATTAGTCCGAGGGGACTTTTTTCGGTAGCAGCCCGTCCTTCTCCATCTGCTTCGGAAGTTCTTTGACAAGGCCATCGGCGACCTTCTTCGCTGACTTCGGATTGAACGACTTGCTGACGCCGTTCCACACCAGGTCACCGTCTGGCTTGCTTGTGGCGTAAACGTTGGTCTCGACGCTAACTGTCGTATCTTCCCGCGTGTATCCCGGATCGTAAGCCATGGGATACGCATAGCCTACATAGCCATAGAGAGAATTGTAGTAGGGGTACGGGGCGATGAAGGCCGAGCCCGGGACGGATGTCACTTTTTTGTCGATCTTCAGCAGACGCGTAACGACTACAGCGTCAACATGATTGTCTTGGATCTGCCCACGAAGGTAGTCGAGATCAAGTTTCACCTTAGGGTCTGGGCGCAACAGGATGTGGTTGCCAGGAATGGTCTCAATGCCCGGACGCGCAATCTGCGCGGCCATTTCATCTTCGAAGTCGGCGCGCACCTCCAGGTTTTGAGCGACGCCGATAACCAGAATTTTGTGGAACGTCTGCCCTTCATAATTTGGATTGAACCAACTGGTGATTATCTTGGTGGATTTGCCGCTGATACCAGCGAGAACAACCAGTAAAGAGAAGCTCAGAAGCGCTGAACGAAAGACCAGACGGCGAGTGAAATCCGAAAATATCATAAAGGACATCCTCTCTGTGTTCGCGGTACCTGCAAATTCGGAGACTTTCAGATCCACCGGATCAGCACTTCGGCTCAACAGCGATGCGGTGGGCCACGGCTGCTGACTCGTAGCCACGGACGAGGCCATACAACGCTTGGCCGACCAGGGACTCCCTCAAACCTTGGCGAAAGAAATTTGAGGATTTGATGATGGTGCGGTCAACCATTCAGAGATAACACTGTCAAAAGTTTCAGCTAGTTCGCACTCTGTCAAAAACAAGATGGACCGATTCGGCATCGACTGGTTGAGCTGGCAGCACTTAGCGGACAAGTGAGTAATAAGAGGAATTTGTCAGATTACGCGAACAATATGCGCTGACGGGGCTGTAGGCCTAGATCGGAACGGCGGTTTTGGCGCCGGGACGGCGAAGCTGCTCGCCTGGTTTTGCGATTCGTGGCTGGTTCGCTCAGCGCTTCGGCAGCATGAGCCGCCACATTGGTCAGAACTAGATCGGCGGCGGCGTTAGCCAAAAATACTCGGGCTGATATTTTGTCTACTGGCGCATCAGCGACCTGTTCGAGTGCGGCAAGAAGTTCAGTCACACTGCTGAAGTGGTGATCTCGTAAGCCGAGAATGTCAGCCGCTATACCCATATTTCTACCTCGGATCGAGCACAGCATATCATTCCAATCACAACTTGCACCTGTACCAAAGGGCAGGTGCCTCGAAAAGGCATCACTTCGAGATGTACAGTGCTACTGAGCTTCCCTTTCAAATGGGCCGAGTCCTAGTTAACGCGTTTACCAGTCGAGGGGAATGGCCTCAAATCCCCGGGAAAGAACCCTGCGAGCGGATCCAGAAATCGGGCGGAAGGATTACTTTCGGAGCAGAAGATAGAACCCAAATGCCGTGAAGCCAGCAGAACCGGAGAGCCAGAGGAACACCGCGAGATTATAAGTTTTCGTATCCACAATGTAGCCGCCGAAAGCCAGAGTGAAAGCCAAACCAACTAGAACGCAAGAAGTTCCAACCGCGAATTGAGTGGTGAATCGAGTGATTTCGAGTTCGTTCAGAATCCAAATCACGATCGCGATTCCGAAGCCCGCTACCAAGAGTAAGGTAATCAAATATCCGAGAATTGTTCCAAGCATTGGCGAGCGATTCTGAGCTGGACGTAAATTGGTGTCAACATCAGGAGTTGCGCGCAGGACGGGAAGGGCGCGGGAGGGCTTGGAGAAGCTGGGCGGCCGAAGGACATTTCTCAAAGGGCGGCGGTGGCCGAAGCGAGATTCAGGACTTGGGGACCGCCAGCTTCGAGGAAAGCGGCGTGAGACTGGGCACGACGAGCTTCGGCGCGGCGGGCGAGATCCGGATAGGCGGGAGAAGAACGCAGAGACGCGAACGCGGGATCGCGGGAGACAGCCGATCCGCACAGCAGTCCTTTATCAATGACCGCGGATAAAACGCCCAGGGCCCGCTCGGATTCGCCGATCAGGGCGAGCTGGCGACCGGAGTAGAAAAGACTCTCCGGGTCTTTACGGGTGTGGAGTTCTCCAGCGTCGATGGCCTTGAGGCACTCTTCAAAATTCCCCTCGAGATAGGCGCGAAGAGATTGCATGATCGCGCGAACGGAGCCGGAAGCACCTCCGGATTTTTCGCGTTCGCGAAGTCTGAAGAGGGCGGTCTGGCGGTCGCCGAGGGCGGCCATGGCAGCGCAGTCGAGGTAGTAACCCGCATTCGCGCCGTAGGAATCGAGGGATTTCTGATATTCACCTAACAGAAAATAGGTGTGCGCGCCGCTGGTGCGAACGTGAGGATCCAGGTGAACAGAACGCAAGTGAGCGGCGAGCGAAGCATCCAACTCGTCACAATACCTGCAAGCCTGAACAAGGCCCGCGAACAGTTCCGGATCATTTCGCCGGGAGCGCGCACGCTGAAGTAGGCGCAGCATAGCGTGTTGTGCGCGACCTTGATCGCATTCGACCGGGGTGAACAAATTGTGGGCGATAGTGAGGTCTGGATTGAGGGCAAATGCTTTGCTGAAATCTTCGTTGGAGCGCTCGAATGTTTGCTCGGTGTCCAGCGCAAACTTCTCGATGAAACGATCCACTCTCCCCAGCCGCGCCCAAGCAGGAGCATACTCCGGGTCCTCTTCGAGGCATTGGCGATAGAGCCCGCGCGCCAGCCTCATGTTATCCGGACTCGGTGCGGCGACAATCTGATTGGCGCGAAGATAATATTCATAGGCTTTGGCGCTGGCAGGAACATCGCGACGGAAGCTGCGCTTCTCGCGATCGCTAAGCGGCAACATGAGGGACTGCACAATCCCTTGAGACAACTCATCTTGTAGGCCAAATAGATCCTGCAGCGAGGAGCTTAGCGTCTCCGACCACAGCACCGTGCCACTGGGCGCTTCCACCAACTGGCAGTTCACGCGAATCTGGCTGCCGGAACGGAGGAGCGAACCAGTCAGGATCGCGTCGACTCCGGCCTCGGTGGCGATTTGCTTGGGATCCGCCGCGCCGGCGAAGCTGGCGGCTGACAAGCTCGAACGTACAATGAGGCTATCAATGCCGGAGAGAGTGCTGCTGACCGCGTCCGGCAGACTGTGGGCAAGAAAATCCGTGTCCTCATCTTTCTTGAGCAAGCGAAACGGAAGAACAATCAGACGCGTAAGGGACTGAGTGCGGACGAGAGCGGTGGCGCTGCTAGAGATGGTGATGGCATTCAACGCAGCAAGCATTTCGGCGGCGGACGCGTAACGTTCTTCGGTGCGCTTGGCGATGGATTTGCGGACTACTTGATCGAGCATTTCGATTTCGCGCGAGCCAGTGAGCGGCGGCGGATCCTGGTGCAGCACGGCGTACATGACGTCGACGCTCGAAGCACCTTCAAAGGACCGCTTGCCGGAGAGGAGTTCATAGAGGATGCACCCGGCGGCAAAAATGTCCGCGGGCGGGCCGGCGATGTCTCCGCGAGCTTGTTCCGGCGCCATGTAATGTGGAGTGCCCATGACCATTCCGGAGGCGGTGAGAAGAGTGGAGGTCTGAAGCGGGTCAGCGCTATCGGGAACATCCTCACGAGAAGATCGCGCCAAACCAAAATCGAGGAGCTTGACGCCATGCCGGGTGAGAAAAACATTGGAAGGCTTGAGGTCACGGTGAACGATATCAAGATCGTGCAAAGCCTCGAGCGCCTCAAGGATCTGCCGCGTGATGTTCCCCACCTCCGGTGTGGGGACGGCACCGTTAGCGATGCGCGCCGCCAGCGATTGCCCATCGAGGAGTTCGAGTATCAGGAAGAGATCATTGCCGCCCTCGAGGACGTCGTAAACCTGGCAAACTCTGGGATGACTGACGCGCGCGAGGGAACGCGCTTCACGCCAGAGTCGGCTGCGGCCGTCTTGATTCTCGGAAGATTGGTGGAGCGTCTTGATGGCCACGGCGCGGCCGAGGCGTTCATCCCAGCCTTCATAGACCACACCCATACCACCGGCGCCGATTTTCCGGCGGATTTGATAGTGGCCGATGGCGTCTAACACGGAGGCTCCACCGCAATGCTATGCCTGCGGAGGTTAACCTGCAATAACCGTGCTTCGTTGGGCGGTTCTGACATAGTGAGATTGTAAGGAGGTTAAAATTCTCAAAAAGTGGTTCACGGCGACATCGTAAAGTTTTAGCGAGAATCTGGCTTCAATTCACCGTCTTTTTCTTTACGGTGATTTTGCGGTAGAGGGTCTTGCCTGCGTCGATGGTGAGGGTTCCTTGGAGTGTGTCGGCGGAGAGGCTGAATCGCCAATCGTCGAAGTTTTTGCCGCGCGAGGTGCAGCTTAGAAGTTTCTTGGCGGATTCATATTCGCAGCGGAGTGTGCCCATGAACTGGCGTTCGCCGTTCACAACTTTATAGCCATCCATTTTCAGGGAGTTAGCGGCGGCTTTGTCTTTTTCCTGGGCGATCTCGTAGATGACGTGCTCATCGTGACAGGGGGAATTGAGAACGGTGCACTTGGATTCGCCCTCCCAGGTGCCGATGATTTCCGATTGCGAATCGGGAGGCTTGGATTGGGCGGGGGCAGAAACGCATAGAAAAAGCAAGAATCCGGCAAGGATGCCGGCGCTACAAAGGCGAAGACCAGTGAGAGTGACGATTACTCGTTGGGGAAAGACAAAGTTGGGTTTCATGGTAGCTCCGGACATTTAGACGCGGCGCAAGCGCTGGTCGTCTCTTGAAGATGGAATGGCGGTTAGAATTCGGGAACCAATTGCTCGGTGGGATCAATCCTTAGCCACATATGGGCACTGAGAAGGAGCATGAAAACCATAGGGATCAGGGGGATGTTGTGTCGATGTCTCAGGGGGTAGGTTCCACGCGCAGCAGCGCATTAGGAAGATATTGGAAGATACG
Source organism: Candidatus Acidiferrum sp. (assembly GCA_041482215.1). Classification (GTDB taxonomy): domain Bacteria; phylum Acidobacteriota; class Terriglobia; order Acidiferrales; family UBA7541; genus Acidiferrum. The sequence continues at coordinate 10,821 of JBGPDI010000145.1, forward strand.
ATGGGAAGATATGAATATTTTCGCGCAGAGGCAACTGCCGAGCGCGGTCATTTACTCGCGACGTGGGCGACAGTTTTATCCACGAGGAGAAGAAAGGCGCGGATGGCTTTTTGGAGATGGTCTTCGGGCGTGTCCTCTTCTTTGCAGTGAGAGAGGCCGCGCGACGAGTACGTGAACATCATAACCACTGGCATGTGCGGGACCATTTCGGCGGCGTCGTGGAGCGGGCCGGAGGGAAGCTTGGGAGCGTCACCGGTGATTTCGCGGACGGACTCTTCGCAAAGCAGGAGGAGCTGCGGATCGAAGGGGCGCGGCTCGATGCGGAAGAGGTGGCGCCACTCGACGGTGACATTATTTTCCTCGGCGAAGCGGCGCGATGCGCCTTGGGCTTCGTGGACCATGGAAGCGAGAACTTTTGCATCGAGCGCACGCTGATCAATGGAGATTTCAGCGACGCCGGGAACGGCAGTGACAATGCCGGGTTCGACTTTGACAACGCCGGTGGTACAAACGACGCCGGCTCCGGGCTTGGAGTAGCGGCGGGCGATTTCGCGGCATTCGAGAGCAGTGGAAGCGGCGGCGAGAAAGGCGTCCTTGCGCATGGCAATGGGTGTAGCGCCTGCATGCGCGGCTTGGCCGACGAAGCGCACCATGTTTCGCTGCAAGCCGAAAGTGCCGAGGACGACTCCCGCGGACTTGTTCATGGATTCGAGCACGCCGCCTTGTTCGATGTGAAATTCCAGATAGGCTTTCGCGTCGATGCTCTTGAGCGATTGGTGAGCGTCGAGCATGGAGTTAAGCTCGACGCCATTTTCGCGGAGGATGTCTTCGATACGGCCGCCTTGCGCGTCGGTGAGCGGGCGAATCTCATCGAGCTTGAGGCTGGCGGCCGCGGCGGACGAACCGAGAAGGCTACGGCCGAATCGCGCGCCTTCTTCATCGGCCCAATCCACTAGCTTGAGAGTGACCGGCGGTTTCGAACCGGCGGAGTAGCGGCGCAAAGCTTCGAGCGCGGTGACGATGCCGAGAGTTCCATCGAGCCAACCGCCGTTGGGGACGGA
>JBGPDI010000146.1:0-11872 GCA_041482215.1 Candidatus Acidiferrum sp.
ATCTCGACAGCCTCGGCTGGATTTATTTCAAGGAAAGCAAGTTTAGCGCTTCGGAGTCCACGCTCCGCAAAGCCCTCGAACGCGAAAGGCACGACGCCACCATTCATTCCCACCTCGGCGATTTGTACGCCAAGACCGGCCGCACCGAACAAGCCGGAGCGGAGTGGGAAAAGTCTCTCGTGGAATGGCGCCGCTCCCTCCCCGCGGACATCGAAGCCGACAAAGTAGCCGAACTGGAAAAGAAAATCTCTCAAGCGAAGCATCGCGTGGCGCAGAAATCCACCGCGACCGAAGCGAAGCCTTAGTTCTGCGCATGCCCGAAGTGCGCATTTCCGCGTTCGCAAAAATCAATCTCCGCCTGCATATTCTCGGCAAACGCTCCGATGGATTTCACGAATTGCGGACTATCTTTCAAACTATCTCGCTGCACGACGAATTGCGATTGCGTCCGTCTCGCAAGCCGGAAATCGCACTAAGCATCACCGGGAACCCATCGCTTTCTTCAGAGTCGATTGAGAAAAACCTTGTCTATCGCGCCGCGAATGCGCTGCGCCGCGAACTGAAAATCCGTGGCGGTGTGGAAATTACGCTGAAAAAGACTATCCCCGCAGGCCGGGGGCTTGGTGGTGGCTCGAGCGATGCTGCTGCCGCCCTGCTGGGGTATCTGCGGCTCACGAAAAAGAAGCTGGCGCCAGCACGATTGATGGAAATTGCCGCGTCCCTGGGTGCAGATGTGCCCTTTTTCCTACATGGCGGGCGGGCTCTGGGCGTAAATAAGGGTGATGAGATCTATCCACTCGCCGATGTTTCTAAACAATACCTCCTCATCGTTTCTCCCCGCGAAATTCATGTGCCGACGCCTGACGCCTATCGCTGGCTCAAGGCCAAACCCCTGACATTGACAAATTCCGCCGTAAACCCTAAACTCTTTGAGTTCTGTGCTCTATGCTGGAGCGCGCAGGGTAGCGGCCTTTCGAACGATTTCGAGCGGTCCGTTTTCCGGCGTCATCCGCGGCTTGATCAAATCAAGCGGGATTTGCTTCATCGAGGAGCTGCAGAAGCCTCGCTGGCGGGTAGCGGTTCGGCGGTGTTTGGAGTTTTCCCGAGCCCAGCGATGGCGCGCCGAGCCGCTGTTGGGTTTCCTCACGACCAGACCTTCGTTTGCGAGACTGTCTCGCGCGAAAGGTACGCTCGTCTGATGCGCACCGCAGAGTAGTCTGCCAGCGTGTCGTGGATTCTTCCTCAGCGTCTCTTTGTGTCCGTCTAATTTTGAAAGCTGTTCCCGGTTCGAATGCTGGCAAGTTGGTGTGATCGCTAAGCGGTCGCACGGAGCGCGAGCGTCGTGAACGACGACCGATTTAAGATTTTCACCGGGACCGCGAATCCGATTCTTGCGGAAGCCATCTGCAAGGAATTGGATGTGCCGCTCGGCAAGGCGCTCCTTGGGCGCTTCAGCGACGGCGAGATTTATTTTCAGATTTTGGAAAACGTGCGTGGTGCCGATGTTTTCGTCGTGCAGCCGTGCCACGCTCCGGTGGACAACCACCTGCTGGAATTGTTGCTGATGATTGACGCGTTCAAGCGCGCATCGGCATGGCGAATTACCGCGGTGCTGCCGTATTACTGTTATGCGCGGCAGGACCGCAAAGACAAACCGCGAGTGCCGATATCCGCGAAGCTCGTGGCCGACTTGCTGGAAACCGCGGGCGCAAGCCGCGCGCTGACTTTGGATTTGCATGCGCCGCAGATTCAAGGCTATTTCGACGTGCCGGTGGATCACTTGTACGGCTCGCCGGTGTTGGTGGAACACTTCCGGCATTTGAATTTGCCGAATCTGACGGTGGTTTCGCCCGATGCAGGCGGCGTGGAGCGCGCGCGGTTTTTCGCAAAGCGCCTGGATGCGCCGCTGGCCATCGTGGACAAGCGCCGTGTAGACGTGGATGTGAGCGAAGTGATGCACCTGATCGGAGACGTGCGTGGACGCAGCACTCTGATCGTGGACGACATCATTGATACCGCGGGGACGCTTGTAAAAACCGCGGAAGCACTTTTGAGGGAAGGCGCCACGCAGGTGTTTGCGGCGTGCACGCATGCGGTGCTCTCGGGGCCAGCTGTTGAGCGCATCGAAAAGTCGCGAATCACGGAAGTAGTCGCGACGGATTCCGTGCCGCTGAGTGATGCGGCGAAGAAGATGGGCAAGATCAAGGTTTTAAGCGTTGCGGATTTGCTGGCGCGTGGAATTCGCTCGATTCACGAAGAAACTTCGATCAGCGAACTTTTCATTTAAACTGAAATTAGGAAACCGAAGAGTTTAGAAAGTATTTGAAGGAAGGGAAGAAAGTTATGGCAGACAAGATTGTAGTTGAAGGTTCGCCCCGCTCAGCACGCGGTAAGAATGAAGCGCGGCGGCTCCGCCAATCGGGCCGGTTGCCTGCGGTGTTGTACGGCGGCAAGGGAGAAGCAATCACGCTGGCGGTGAACACCAAGCAGGTTGCCGCGATTCTTCGTTCCGAGAGCGGACACAACACGCTTTTCCAGGTGGACTTGGGTGGCAAGCACGAGCCCGCCATCCTGAAAGATTGGCTAGTTGATCCCGTCACCGGGAATCTGCTGCACGTGGATTTGCTGCGCATCGCGATGGACGTTCGAATGAAGGTGAAAGTTCCCGTTCACACCTTTGGCGAACCCTCCGGTGTGAAAGTGCAAGGCGGCGTTTTCGAAGTGGTCACCCGCGAAGTGGAAATCGAATGCTTGCCAGCGGATATCCCGACGGAATTCCGCGTGGACGTCAGCGGCCTCGCGCTGAACGCGCAGTTGCGCGCCAGCGAATTGCCGCTCGACAAAGCCAAGATGAAATTGTTGACCGAGCCGGAGCGCGTGCTAGCGCACGTCGTGACGCTGAAGGTCGAAGAAGAAAAGCCCGCCGAAGTTGTGGCCACGGATGCGGCAGCGCCCGCCGAGCCCGAAGTCATCAAGAAGGGTAAGAAAGAAGTGGAAGGCGAAGAAGGCGCCGAGGCCGAAGCGAAACCCAAGGCCGAGAAGAGCGACAAGGGCGACAAGGGCGAGAAAAAGAAATAACGCTCAACGTTCGCGTTCGAATGGCGAACGGCGGGAAAAAGGTCTATGCGGCTCATTGTCGGACTTGGGAATCCCGATCCGGAGTACCAGTGGACGCCGCATAACCTGGGTTTCATGGCGGTGGATGAACTCGCGAATCGCAACGGGATTCGCGTTGAGCGGCCCGAGGGCAAGGCGCTGGTGGGCCGTGGAAAAATCGCTGGGGAAGAAGTGGTCCTCGCGAAACCGCAGACGTACATGAATCTCAGCGGCATCTCGGTACGGGAGCTGCTGGGGAAGTACGAGCTGGATGTGAAGGATTTGCTGGTGATGTGGGACGAAGCGCAACTGCCGATGGGCACGTTTCGAATTCATCCCGATGGCAGCGCGGGAAGCCACAACGGAGCGAAGTCTGTAATCGGTTCGATCGGGACGCAGGAATTTGCAAGGCTGCGGCTGGGTTGTGGACCGGATCATCCGCTCGGCAGCCGCAAAGAATATGTGCTGCGGCCGATGAAGAAAGCGGAACTGGAAGTAGCGGCGGAAATGATTGGAGAAGCCGGCGACGCGGTTGAGATGATCCTGACGCAGGGGCTCGACGCGGCGATGACGATGTACAACCGGCGCAAGCCAGCGGAACCGGAAGAAAAGTAAGGCCGAAGCAAAGCGATTTTGCCGGATGCGAATCCGGAAAAAAGTTTTGAAGCGACTCCGATTCGTTCGGAGTCAAAAGAAAAAGAGGCAATCATGGAAGAGCGTTATTACGATTTGGTTTTTATCGTGCGGCCGGCGACACCGGAAGACGAGATCAAAAAAATCCTCACGGTCATCGAGAACACTTGCGCGGAAAAAGGCGCGAAGATCGAAAAGACCGAGCACTGGGGAACGCGGAAGCTTGCGTACCGCGTGGCCAAACACCGCGAAGGCATTTACGTTCACCAGGAAATTCGCACGAATCATGGCGAATTGATTACCGAATTGGAGCGCCGTCTGCGCGTGCAGGACAACGTGATCAAGTATCAGACCGTGCGGCTGGACGAAGATTTGAAACGCCAGAAAAAACTCACGCTGAAGCGCGAGAAGCGCGCGGCGCGGCGTCCGCGTCGCACAACGCCGGCCCCCGCCCCAGCGGCGGCAGCCCCGGCAGCGCCGGAGCAGGCCGCGGCGACGAGCTAGTTCTGCGCGCCGAAAAAGTTTTTTGAATCGAGAAATGGCGATCCCGGCCAGGCCGGGACGATAAGTGAAAGGGTGGAAGTTATGGCAGAGGAACAGAAACAAGCATCAGCGCCCGGCGGAGCACCGCGGCGTGAAGGCGGCTCGGGTGGTCATGGTGGCCACGGGCCCGGTGGGGGTCATGGCGGTCCGCGGCGTGAAGGCGGACCGGGCGGCGGAGGTCCAGGCGGTCCGGGTGGCCGGCCGCGCGGCAAGCGCCAGTATTTCCGCAAGAAGAAGGTCTGCAAGTTCTGCGTCGAGAAGATGGACTTCATCGACTACAAGCGCGCGGACATCCTGTCGCAGTTCGTGCAGGAGCGAGGCAAGATTCTGCCGCGGCGCATGACGGGCGTATGTGCACGGCACCAGCGCTGGCTGGGCGTGGCCATCAAGCGCGCGCGCAACATTGCTCTATTGCCATTCGCAGGGAGCGCGTCGGGCACGCAAGCGCCGCGCGTGGTTGTACCAGGAGCGCCGGCTGTTCATGTTGCACCGGTTGTGCCGGCAGCGGTCGCGCCAGTGGCGGCGGCACCAGTTGCAGCCGTTGAGTCGCCAAAGGCCTAAGGCCGTCAGTTGAAAACCCGTGGGCTGAAGCCCTGCGGCGGAGTGAAACAGGAGCTTAGAGAGACGACATGCAAATTATTCTTCAAGAAGATGTGGAAAAGCTGGGGCACCGCGGCGACGTGGTGACGGTGAAGCCGGGGTATGCGCGCAATTTTCTGTTGCCGCACAAGCTGGCGGTGGAAGCGACCGCGGGAAACCTAAAGGCTATCGAGCGCATTCGCACTTCGCTGGCGAAGAAAACCGCCACGGAGCTGGAAGCCGCGCAAAAGCAGGCCGAACTGCTCAACGGCGTTTCGCTGAAGTTCACGCGTAAGACTGGTGAGAACGATCAGATGTTCGGCTCGGTTACCACCGGCGACATCGCGGAAGGACTCGCGAAGCAAGGCTTCAAGATCGACAAGCGCCAGACGCAACTCGGCGAACCGCTCAAGACCATCGGCGAATTTCCAGTGACCATCAAAGTATTCCGCGACGTCACCGCGCAGATCAAGGTAACCGTCGAAAAAGAAGTCTAATATCTCATTTCAGTTTGAAGTTACCACAGGGGCGCCCGAGCGGTTCGCGCACCCCTGCCTCTTTTGGCATCCACTACATCGTGAGAACGACGCGGAACTCGGCTTTGCCGCTCATCATGCGGGTGTAAGCCTCGGCGGCTTTTTCCAGTGGAAATTTTTCGATCATGGGGCGCACGCCGCTATATTCCGCGAAACGCAGCGTGTCTTCCGAGTCGATGGAACTTCCTGAATTCCAACCTTGAATGCTGTTGCGGGCAAGGAGAATTTTTATCCCGGGCACGTCGATGCCTTCCAGGTCCGCTCCCACCACCAGCAGTTTTCCGTTTGGTCCCAACCCCCCGATAACGGACGACATCGCCTTGGAACTTGGCACCGTGGCCAAGATGGCGCGTGCACCGCCCAGCTTTGTGAGCTCAGCAGCGGCATCTGTGGCGGAACTATCGATATAGATGTGAGCGCCGAGTTTTTTTGCCAGCTGGGCGTTTTCCTTGCCCCGGCTGATCGCGGCGACCTGGTAGCCAAACTTATTGGCGAACTGCAGGCCTAAGTGGCCGAGGCCGCCAATTCCGAATACCGCGACTAAATCTCCAGGGCGTGCCCCACTATTGCGCAGAGCATTGAATGTTGTGATTCCGGCGCAGAGCAGCGGGGCGGCATCGATGGGATTGAGCGATTCTGGAATGCGCGCCAGAGCTTCGGCGGGAGCGATCATATATTCGGCGTAACCGCCGTCGTAGGTGACGCCGCTTATTTTTCCGTTGGCGCACAACGCGAAATCGCCGCGACGGCAAGAATCGCAAGTTCCGTCGTGTCCGGCGTTCCAGCCCACCCCGACGCGCTGGCCTTTTTTCCAGGCGGTGACGCCGGTGCCGGTTTCGTCGATGACGCCAGCGACTTCATGGCCAGGAACGCGCGGGTAGGCAATGCCGGGAAACATGCCATCCTTTGTGACGCTGTCGCTGTGACAGATGCCGCAAGCTTGCACGCGAATGCGCACGTGGCCTGCGCCGGGATTGGGAATTTCACGCGCGACAATTTCAAAATCCGCACCGGGTTTCGGCACCTGCACCACTTTCATCTTGGCCATCGTAACTCTCCGTTCCTTATCGTGGATTCAAGCCCAGAACTTGGATGCACATCTCGGGAAATCGGACACATTTCCCGGCACAACAGAGCCAGCAACACGGACAAAACATTGCGCGGAAAAAGTCAAAAGTTTTGCAGAGATTTCCGACGCGATGCACAGGCACTTGGATTGACGCGCGCAGAACATCCACGCACAATGCGGCATCGCTTGGAACAAGATCACGTTCGTGCATGGAATGAAAATTTCTGCGCTTGCCCTCCGGCGGAGCATGTGCTACAAAAATAGTTATAGGCGAAAATAAAGCGAATAAATATGCCTGTTGATACCACACTCGAGAAACCCTTACCGAATAATCTGGATGCCGAGCGCTCCGTGCTTGGCGCGATTCTGCTGGATAACAATGCGCTGAATCCGGCGATCGAGCATCTGCGTCCGGATGATTTTTTTCTGCCGCAGCACCAGCGGGTGTTTACGCAGATGATTGCGCTCGGCGAGGTTCAGCAGGCCATTGACCTGGTCACACTGACGGAGGAGCTGAACCGGAAGGGGGATCTGGAAGCATCCGGGGGGGCGCCGTACCTGGCGTCGCTGGCGGACGGGATGCCGAAGGTCTCCAACATCGAGCACTACGCGCGCATCGTCAAAGAAAAAGCGATTCTGCGCAACTTGATTCATGCCACGCACAATATTCAGCAGCGCGCGTTTGAAGGCGAGGACGGCGCTGACGCCATTCTGGATGGCGCGGAGTCTTCGATTTTTGCGCTAGCGGAAGACCGCGTGCGCGCGGGGTTGCTGCCGATCAAGGACATCGTTCGCGACAATTTCGAGCGCCTGGAAAGAATTTTCAAAGAAGGCAAGAGCATCACGGGAATTCCCACGGGCTACACCGAGCTGGATAAGCTGACGTCCGGTTTGCAGCCTTCGGAGCTCTTGATTCTGGCGGCGCGGCCTTCGCAGGGAAAAACAGCGCTGGCGCTGAACCTGATGGAAAACATCGCGATCCGCGGGGGGCACCCGGTGGCGATGTTCAGCCTGGAAATGTCCAAGGAATCGCTGCTGCAGCGCCTGGTGGCGTCGGTGGCGCAGATTGATGCGCACAAGTTCCGCACCGGTCATCTGAGCAAGGAAGACTGGCGGCGGATGACGGAGTCGCTGGGAACGATTTCAGCGGCGCCGCTGTGGATTGATGACGCGGGGTCAATCAGCGTACTGGAGATTGGGGCCAAGGCGCGGCGGCTGAAGCGCGACAAAGGATTGTCCATGCTGGTGGTAGATTATCTCCAGCTCATCACCGGGCGGGGACGCTTTGGAAACCGGCAGGAAGAAGTATCGAGCATCTCGCGGTCACTAAAGGGACTGGCAAAGGAGCTGCAGATTCCCGTGCTGGTGCTTAGCCAGTTGACGCGCGCACCGGAACGCGACGAGCGCGGACCGCAACTTTCGGATTTGCGCGAATCGGGCGCCATCGAACAGGATGCCGACGTGGTGATGTTCATCTACCGACCACATTTTTTCAAGGCGGGCGCGACACCGGAAGAGCGGGAAGAAACGGAGCTGCGGATCGCCAAGCAGCGCAATGGCCCGACAGACATGGTGAAATTTGTGTTTCGCAGCCGGTTCACGCGGTTTGAAGAAGCCGCACCGGATGCGTTCTCGCAGTTCAACCCAGACAACATGTAATTGCTGCCTGCGGCAGGCAGGCCACAGTGCGGTAGTGTGGCCACAGTATGCTGGGTACTGGCTAACAGCGTCAGGAGTGCTCCTGCGCATTTTATCAGGGATGTGACCTGTCTGTACCACCCTCGACGCCCCCACCCCCTAAGTTTTTCATAAGTGTTGCATCTAAAAGGCTTAGATATCACGTAAGTCATTTAGAATCAATACTTGCGGACATCTCGATAAGTGTTGATTCTAAAGAGACTTACATCGCACCAAGATTGTGCAAACTGCCCATTTTCGCAATGTGAGGACGTTGAGGTGCCCAGGCGAATGAGCAGATCCGGGTAAGGGATTGAGATCTATTGCTTCGTTCAGGATGACATGGGTCGGAGGGATTGGCCTCGGAAATGCGACTTCGAGATTGCGAGATCGGACCGAATAGCACTAGGCCAAAAAAGAAAGGCGGGAGCAAGCTCCCGCACTCCAGAAGTGAAAAATAGCACAGACTGGAGTCTGTGCCACTCAAGGCGACAACATTACCTATAGAAGATAGTAACAAACAGCCATATAGCCAGTCAAGAAAAGCCTTGGTTGGGTAGTGAGTCAGTTTCCGGATAGCCGTCATTCGCCCAGAATTGGTTTGACGATTCCGAGTCGAATCAAAGCAATTTCCCCCAACGGGACTTCTTGGGAGCTAGGGGGCACTCCTCCCGTTTGGGCGTTGGCCCTTAACTTGGGAGAACAGGTATTATTTCAAATTGCGCAACCGCAACTACTGTCGTGGTAGTTTTGGAGTGAATATGGGTGAAGGAATAGCCGCCCTTCGACATTAGCTGATTTAAATAAACTTTCTGCTGCAAGATTACCATGCGTAAGTGACTCGATGATCCAAAGAAACAAACCCCTGCAACCAGCCAAACGACGGTCCGTTCGGCGCTGCCTGCTCGTCGCTTCTGCGGAGGTGACCGAGCTCGGCTCCGGAGCTCAACTCTCAGCGCGCACCTCGGAATTAGGCCTTGGGGGCTGCTATGTTGACGCACTAAATCCGTTCCCAAAGGGCACGCTGGTTGGGTTGCGGATTCTCAGGGATCAGGGCGTCTTCGAGACCAAAGCCAAGGTAGTCTACTGCGACTCGAGATTCGGGATGGGCCTGGCCTTTACAGAGATGACGCCCGACCAGCGGTCAGTGCTAGAAGCCTGGCTAGCCGAGATCGTTAGCCAACTCAGGCCGGTTTCGTAAATTCTGATACGCTCGTTCAAAACTTCTTCGGTGCTTGACGAAAGGCTACGAGCAGCCAGCGAAATCAATTTCTTTGGCTGTGGTGGTCGCAGCAGCGGTTACTTTCAGAGTTACGCCGTTTGTGTCCAGATTCGTCGTCTGTGAAGGCATCGAGCAAATTGTCGCGCCTCCAGACATGGGTTTCGTGGCGTCCGCTTCGACGGAATAGAGCACGTCGCCGCTCGCGGGCGCCGAGAATGCGATCTTCCCCGCCGAGAAGCTGCCCACGTTCGGATTGCTGGCCGGCACGACCAGTGTGTATTGAGCACAGAATGCTCCCACGGGGCTACCTGTTGCCGGGCAAGGCGTTGATGATTCGACGGCGACGTTTGAAGTGGAACCCGGCAGAAGCGGAATGGTAACGGGGCGAGTCGCGCCGCCTGAAAGTGAAACAGATTGCAACGCGCTTGTGCTGACGTCAATGTTCGCTCCCGCAGTTCCGTTCAGCGCTGTGATGATGCCTAGAATGGTGCCCGGCCCTTTCGTCGTTCCTGTCTCCGCCACTAGAGGAAGAGTGCCCACATTGGTTCCTCCGGGAACATTGACCACGATGGTTGCATTGTAAGCCGTGCCCGAACTGCTGACCGCGTCGACGACAATGTCAAACACGGCGCCCATGGGCAATGGGCAAAAGCTGAAGTGCCCGCCGGAATCGGTTACGGCTTCCATGAAGATGCGATCGGTGCCGGACTTGTCTCCGTTTTCGAGCGCAACCGTGGCGCCGGCGATCGGTTGCGAGGTTACGCTGTCCATGACTTGGCCTGAGATTCCCGTTGTGTTTGTGCTGACCACACCTGCCGTCAGCGTGGGCTTGAGCCGGAACTTGCCATTGCCTTCCCGGATGATGGAGGCGCACGCATTGAAATCCACATTGATATCGACGGACTGCCCGGCCGCCACCTGGATGGGTCCGCCCACAACCTGCCCCGGAGGAATCTTCAGGCCCGTATTGGCCTGGCTGGAGAGCAGAAGCTCAGAAGTATTGTTCTTGGTGTCCACGACGCAATTGAACACGTTGCCGAGAGAGGCGCAGGCGTTCGAGGGAAGAGCTGCACTAGAGTTGGAGTTGTCGGCAAGGAGGAGGCGAATCTGCTGGTAGTCGCCCGCGGGAAGACTGGTATTGGAACCGAGTGTCTTAAGCAAGCAGGCCCCGTTGGCCGGCAGGTTCAGCAAATCTACCTGAACCGGCTGGCTATTCAACTCAGGAACGAGCTCCACCCAGCCGGGGGAATTGTCGTCTGCGGTAGCGCTGGTGTGCGCCTGCACCGAGCGGATAGTGATGAAGACGCTCCTGAAATTGCCCTGCGGCGGCGAGCAACTCGGCGGGTCACTGATGCTCACGTTGACTGTGGCCATCCCGTTGTTTGTTTGGCCCATGTAAGTTGTCTTTCCACATGTCACCAGGGTCAGAGCCACTCCAACAAGGGCGGCGAGAGCGCCCAATGGCATATATGAAGAAGAAGAGACTCGGCGATTGGAATGAGCGGAAAATCGCATCCCGACACCTCCACGGTCTCACCTGAAGAAAGAGGGAATCCTGAGGGCAGGGATTTCAGCAGGCTTCAGGTAGATTATGAGAAGAGGGAGTCAGATAAGTCAAGAAGACGTGAATTGCTTGCGATTAGGAACTTCTGGCAATGCCCCTGCGACTCAAAACGCTGCGAGAGTGGGACAAGCCAGGAAAATGGTGAGGACAAGAACACTACCTTTTCTCATGGGACGGCTCCCAAGCATCTGATCGATTCTTACGCCGCCAGTATACGACAACAGCCTTGGTGGTGGATTTGTCCTAAGCGAAAACTGGATGGTTCGAGGTGACCGACGGCAGTCAAGCCGTACTGAGAGTGACAAAGCTGTCTATTCGGCCAACCGCCGGTTTGTCAGTTAACCGGAAACTGACCCACTACCCTTGGTTGGAGAGGGATTCCTTGTTTTTCGAGGGAGCGCGCGTTCCGCACATGAGGATGAAAAGGGCCTTTGAGTTGCAGCGGTGGAGGGGGTTGTCGTTCACGCGGCAGCCAATATGGCCGTTGGGCGGCGAGGAGCGGGGGGAAGGCGTAAAATATTTTATTCGGAAGAACTATGGCGAACAGACAGAAGAGTAGCGGGAAAGAAGAGCGACGGCCGGTGTGGGCGGAAGTCTCGCTTGGCGCGCTGGCGTACAACCTCGACGCGATTCGAAAGCATGTGAATCCGCCGGGCGAGAAGCGCAAGACGCCGCGGAAGGTCCTTGCGGTTGTGAAAGGGAATGGCTACGGGCATGGCGGGCCGGAAGTGGCGAAGGCGCTGGAGAAGGAGGGGTCGGACTGGTTTGGCGTGACGTGCACAGACGAGGGTATTGCAGTTCGAAACGCGGGCGTTCGAAAGCCGATCCTGGTTCTGACTAGTTTTGTGCCGGGAGAAGAATCGCGGCTGGTGAAACATGATCTAACGGCAGTGATTCATCGTTGCGAGCAGTTGGTACTGTTGGATCGAGTGGCGGCCCGGCGCAGAGGGAAA
>JBGPDI010000147.1:0-11846 GCA_041482215.1 Candidatus Acidiferrum sp.
ATGGAGAAATGCGTGAGCACTAAGCCCGGAAAGAGGCGTTCGGCAGTTCCGGTCGCGACATCGGAAACCCACAGTTCGCCGCTGAAGTAGGAGTGCGAACCCGAAACCCGCCGCAAGTAATAGACCTTCTTCCCATCCCGTGACAGAGTCGGGAAAAACGAGTAACCCTCAGAAGTGATCTGTTTTTCGCCTGTCTCGTCGTCGTGCAGCCAGATTACGGACTGTTGCGCGCCGGAAGTAGTTATGAACGATTTGCTATCCGGCATGATCGCGATCCCTTCTTCCTCGCTCGCGCCTGATGGCGTCAGCTGCTGAGGTGTGCCGTCGAGGAAGCGCTGCCGCCAGACGTGAGAACCGGCCGTCCAAGTGTCCACGGTGAAGTACATCCATTTGCCGTCGGGAGACCACTGAGCCCAGGTGCACGAACCCTCCGGTCCGACTTGCTGTCCCGCCGATGAGCCGTCGAACGGCACCACTCGGCATCGTCGCCACCACGCGCTGTCCATTTCCGCCAGCAAAACCCACTTCCCGTCGGGCGACAACGCAGACCGGTGCACCATCCCGTGCATAGGATCGGGTGGAACGTAGATGTCCCTCTCATCGGTCCGGCTGGTATTGGAGGTAGACAGCTTCATGTGTATGCCAGTGCCGATCGTGGAGAACAATACGCGATCGCCACCGATCCAGCTCAATCCCGTGGCGTTCGCCATGAACAGCTTCGGTTCCTGCCCTCCCAGCAACGGCAGTTCGTAGGTGTTCCAGGCAAACGGCCCTTCTATCTGCGTGAAGTACACCCGGCTGCTGTCCTGGGAGAAATCGATCGTCTGTTTTCTAAAGGCGGTCTTCGTGAGTTGGAAGGGTTCACCATTCGGCAGAGATTTGAACCAGATCTGGCCCTGGTTGGTAGAGCTTCCAAAATTGCCGGGGCCGCGGAGAAACGCCACCAGCTTGCCGTCGCGCGACAGCGTAGGGACTTCGGCAGAATCATTAAAGTTCGTGAGCTGCTCCCAACGGAGCGCGGGTGCCCCAGACCTTTCGCTTCGGTTGAGAAGCGGCCACAACAGCAAGGTAGCCGCGATCAAGACGCAGACACCGGCACCGCCGATCGCTAGTACGAGCCACCGCCGAGGCCGTTTCCGGAGTGGTGCCGCGATCGTCCCGCTGGTCGACGTTGTATCGAGGCGCCGCAAGTCCACCACCAACTCTTTAGCAGATTGGTATCGATTCTCCGGATCCTTCTCCAGGCACTTGAGGATGATTCGTTCCAGTTCCGCAGGGATAGCACCGTTCAGTTCGCGTATGGGCGTAGGTAGTTTGTGCAGGATGGCGTCTATCAAACGAGGGGCCAGTTCTTCGTTGAAGGGCCGTTGACTAGTAGCCATTTCATATAGCACAGCACCAAGTCCCCAGATGTCCGTGCGCGCATCGGTATTCTCTCCGCGCAACTGTTCGGGTGCCGAATAAGGAAGCGTGCCGAGGACAGCCAGCGGTGCGGTCAGCTCCAGCGAAACGGTTGCATCTTGGTCGGTTTGCTGGAGTAATTTTGCCAGTCCAAAGTCCAGCACTTTGATCTCGCCGCATTCTGTGACAAAAATATTGGCGGGCTTGAGATCCCTATGGACTATTCCCTTGCTGTGGGCAGTTTGGAGCGCGCTGGAGATCTGCATCCCCAGTTTAGGTACTTGCTCTACCGCCAATGCTCGGCCATCCATGTACTGCTTGAGCGTCTGGCCTTCGAGCAACTCCATAACTAGAAACTGCTGCCCCTCATGTACTCCGATGTCGTAAATCGTACAGATGTGGGGATCGTTTAGCGCTGATGCGGCGTGTGCTTCACGTTCGAAGCGCTGCTTCGCACTGAGTTCAGTGGTGAGACGCGAAGACAGAACCTTGACCGCAACGTCTCGTTTGAGACGCGTGTCAATGGCACGGTAAACCTCGCCCATTCCGCCGGCGCCAATGGGCGCTTCGATTCTATATGGGCCCAGCCGGGTGCCAGAAGGCAGGTACATCGTGCAGCGAATTATAGGCTAGTAACGATACAACGGACAGTCGGTCTTCCGAGAGGCGGTCCGCCTTCTCATCTTTGCGATTTTTCCCGGTTGATGTGTTACTCGCCGGCAATCCAGATGCCTGACTAGGGTGCGCGTAGGGAAAGGCACCACTACCTGTGAGGAGTAATCTGAATCGGTGATTTGCGATGCGAATGAAGTAAGTTTAGACCGCTTTTTTATCTTGTTCGATGCCTTGGAGCTCTTTGCCGGGTTTGAAGCGGACGGCTTTGCCGGGGGGGATGCTGACTTCTTCGCCGGTGCGGGGATTGCGGCCGATGCCGGTTTTGCGGGGTTTCACGCTGAAGACGCCGAAGCGGCGAAGTTCGATGCGCTGGCCGCGGCCGAGAGATTGCTTCAACGCTTCAAAAACAGTTTCGACGGCTTGTTCGGCTTTGGTGCGGCTGATGTTCGTGGTGGCGACAACCGCATTCACGATGTCCAACTTGATCACGCAATCCTCCAACGCTTCCGAGGCAGATGCTAGAGGGTGCGGCTCGGGTTGTCAAGACGTTAGGGGTAATCTACACTGAACATCTTTTGACGCACCAATTTGAAACACATTAGTGTTGCAACGAATCGAAGAGACAAATCGAACTTAAATTCTGGGGAGGAATGGATGGCCGTAAAGCCAGACCGCTGGATCCGGCGCAAGTCGCTGGAGACGAAAATGATCGAGCCGTTTACAGACCGGCAGGTGCGCGAGGGAGTGATCAGTTACGGCGTGTCGTCGTATGGGTACGATATTCGCGTGGCAGACGAGTTTCGGATTTTCACGAACGTAAATTCGACGATCGTGGACCCAAAGAAATTCGATCCGAAGTCGTTCGTGGAGTTCAAGGGAGATGTGTGCATCATTCCGCCGAATTCGTTTGCGCTGGCGCGATCGGTGGAATATTTCCGGATTCCGAGGAATGTGCTGACGATATGCGTGGGGAAGTCCACGTACGCAAGGTGCGGGATCATCGTGAATGTCACGCCGTTCGAACCAGAGTGGGAAGGGTTCGTGACGCTGGAAATCAGCAACACGACTCCACTGCCGGCGAAGATTTACGCAAATGAGGGGCTGTGCCAGGTGATTTTTTTTGAGTCAGACGAAGATTGCGAAGTGAGTTACAAAGATAAGAAGGGAAAGTACCAGTCGCAGACGGGGATTGTATTGCCGCGGTTATAAAATGCACGGCCTTCGAGAGTGTGATCGGCGGGTTCTGATCATCTGACAAGCAAAGACCCTCAGTCGTTGAGATCCTGCCAAGGAGGGGCGCAGCGTGCTGCGCCCCTACAAAGATGACGGCAGCGATTTCTCGCAAAGGCCGAGATGCCTTATTATTTTGCGATTGTGACTAGTGGGACGGTGTGGAGGGGGAAACCGCGCTTGCGCCAAGCATCGAGGCCGCCCTGCAGCGGGCGAATGCGCTTGATACCGTTTCTTCTCAGGAGCAGCGCCACACGGGCGCTGGTGGCTTCGTTTGGTCAAGTACAGTAGAGGATGACTTCGCGGTCGCGCGGCAGGCGATCGTTCTTCTCTTCGAGTTCCTTGGCGTCCATGCGGAAGGCGCCGGGAATCGTTTCGGGATCGGCTTCGAAGTCCATCGAGTGGCGAAGATCGACGATGACCAGTTCTTCGCCAGAGTCGAGTTTTTCCTTCAATTCTTCCACGGTGATGCGCGCGATGCGCAGCTCGCGCAGAAAACGCTGGCGAGCGAAAAACTTGTAGGCAATGTAGGACCCGAGTGCGCCCAAAATAAGGACGAGGAGCCAGCCGCCGAGTGAGGCGAGATATTCGGCGACGCGTTCGATCTCACCACTGAAAACATAACCGAGGCCGAGGAACGTACCACCCCAGAGAAGCGACCCAACGCCATCGTAAAAAAAGAAGCGCCGGGGACGCATGTGAAAGATGCCCGCCAGGGGAGGCGCTACAGTGCCCAAGCCGGGAAGAAATTTCGCAAACACAAGTGACCGCGCGCCTTGCTTGGAAAAAATGCCTTCCGTGCGGCGAACGCAGGAATCCGGCTCCAATGAAATTTTGCAGAGAAGCTGAAGGATGCGGATACCTTTGCGGCGACCGAGTTGGTACCAGATAGAATCCGCGGTCACGGCTGCGAGCATGACGTAGAACAGCGACGCGAAGAAACTCATGTGGCCGGTGCCAGCGAGCGTGCCTGCCGCAAGCAAAAGCGGCATGGAAGGGATGGGCAGTCCGATCTGCTCGGCGAAAACCCATCCAAGCAGCACAACGTATCCATGATGAAGTAGGAATTCGAGCGTGCGGTGCATTTGGGCGGGTGCGCGATCTCCGATTATTTCGTTGCGAAGGGGGCAGTATGGCCCCAATGACCGGCCATGACAAATTCAGCAATGGGCTTGCGCGTTCTGGGCGCTGTCTCTCGATCTTTCAAAGGCTGTGGCAAGGAAGCTGGATCGCCCGGGTATCCGATAGCAATTGCGGCGATCGCTTCCCATCCTGCGGGAATACCAAAGACCTGGCGCGCTTTTTCTGGATCAAAGCCTCCCATTTGATGGATAGCAAGTCCGTGGGCGGTAGCTTCCATGGAGAGCAGCGCAGTCGCAGCGCCGGTATCGTACTGAGCGTTGCGGTTTGGGGCGTTGTTCTTCGCGAAGGCAAGCTTCGCGACGGCGATGGCAAGAACGGAGGCGCCTTTGGCCCAACTGGCATTGAACTCCACGAGAACACTCAATATCTTGTCAAAATTGTTTTTGTCGTCGCTCGGCGCGACCAGATACGCCCACGGCTGCTCGTTGCTGCTGGAAGGTGCCCAACGGGCCGCCTCGAAAATGCTGCGAAGGACACTGGGTGGTACGGGTTTGTTCTCGAAAGCTCGCGGGCTCCAACGCTCGCGAATAAGTTCATGAACCGGAAAATCAATTGGTGCTGACTTCTGCATGAATACGATCCCTTCGATGTCTGAATCCCTATTTGATGATTGGAAAGAGTCGGACGATGCAAGTGCACCGTCCGCTCCAGTCACAAAGTTTCGCGATAGAACGCCGTCAGCAGGTTATTTCGCCGGCGCTACCTTGATCATTTCGACGTCGATGGTGATATTGACGTCGTCTCCGACGACTAGGCCGCCATTGTCCATGGTGGCGTTCCACTTCACGCCGAAGTCCTGGCGGTTGATTTTTGCGGCAGCGCTTACTGCGGCGCGTTGATTGCCCCAGGGATCTTTCACGGGAGCGGTCGGGCCCTCGACGTCAAGCGCGACTTCCTTGGTGGTGCCGCGAATGGTGAGATCGCCAGTGACTTTGAGTTTGCCGGGAGCAATTTGCTCAACTTTTTTGGATTTGAAAGTCATGGTAGGGAAGTGATCGACGTCGAAGAAATGATCACTGCGGAGGTCCTTGTCGCGGCCCGGTTCGCGGGTATCCACGGTAGTGACGTCAATAGTGACGTCGACGGTGGATTTGGTGATGTCTTTGTCGTCCAAGACGATGGCGCCAGTGACTTTGCTGAAGGCTCCGCGTACGGTGGAAATAGCCATGTGGCGGACAGAAAATTGCGCCGACGAATGCGCGGGATCGATCTTCCAGTCAGTTGTGGCTGCGCCGGCCGGCAGTAACAGAATGGCTGCAAGTCCAGCGGCGGTTGCGATACGTGATAGATAGTGGCCCATGTTTTTCTCCTTTTATTCCTCGGATGGAAATCCAAGAGTCGTCTTCAAAGATTTGCTACTCACGCTTGCGAACTTCTTCCAGCAGCTCGGAGAGAACCTTCAAGCGGGCCGCGGACATATGCCGGAACTGGCGCTTATGAAGTTCATGAACTGGCCGGTCGAGTGTTTTCAACAGGCTGAGACCTTGCGGCGTGATGCGCGTCTTGACGACGCGGCGGTCGTCGGTTTGGCGCTCGCGAACGATGAGGGCGCGCTTCTCCAATCGGTCGAGAAGGCGGGTCATGTCCGGATCGTGCGAAATCATATGATCACTGATGCCGCGGCAGGCCAAGCCGTTAGGCTCGGCGCCACGTAGAATGCGAAGAACATTGTACTGCGCTCCGGTGAGTCCAGCGGCTTTGAGGAGCTGCTCGGCATCCTGGCCCAGGGCGTCGGCGGTTTTGAGGAGGGCGATGAAGGTGCGGGCTTCGAGAGCACCGGTGCTTTTGGAGCGGGAAATCACGCTATGAGAATAGTTGTTATAACGACGATTGTCAAGAGGAAAGTATCAACCCAGCCTGGTGAGTTGGCCTATGGTTTGCGCAGCGGGCGAACGTGGATTTCGCTCAGAAAGCTGTTCGGGCCCTGCGTGACGATGGTTTCCACGGCGTGGGCGACATCTTCGGGGCTAAGGACCTTGGATGGATCTTTGGCGCCACGGCTGGAGAATCCCGTGGCCACGCTGCCTGGGCAAATCACGCTGACGCGGATGCCGTGTTCACGGAGATCTTCGGCCATGCAGCCGGAAAGTCCCATAATGCCCCACTTGGAAGCGCAATAGATACCACCGCCCGCGAAGGTGTTTTTGCCTGCTAGGGAACTGATGTTGATGATGTCGCCCGAACCGCGGCGGATCATGGAAGGCACAATCGCGCGAGAAACAAGAAAGACGCTTTTGAGATTGGTATCGAGCACGAGGTCCCATTCGGCTTCAGTTTTTTCGTGTGCCGAACCGAACAGACCGATTCCCGCATTATTGACTAGGATGGTGATGGGTCCGAGTGCGGCTTCCGTCCTGGCAACCAAAGCAGTTACCGCGGAGGATTTTGTGACATCTGCAATCTGCAAGTGGACGCGCGAGCCCGTTTTTGCAATAGCGCGGGCGGACTCTTCGAGTGCGGCCCGATCGCGGCCACAAATCGCGACAGAAGCTCCCAGAACGGCAAGCCGTTGCGCGATGGCACGGCCGATGCCGCGGCTTCCGCCGGTGACCAGCGCGACGCCGCCAGTCAATGGTTTGTTTTTCTGGGGTTTGTTCTTCTGGCCAGTACCATTCGTTTTGCTTATTCGCGGCATGAGAATTCTTCCTCGTACGGGCCACTCTTTTTGTGCGACACTCATCCTATCATTAGAGTTTTCCGCGATACTCAGGATCTCCGATGGCTACAAGGAAAACATCAGAGAAAGCACCTGCAGCATGAAGAAGTTTTCTCAAGTCATAAAGTCTGTGAAGGTTAACAGCTTGCAGAGGGGTCTGGCTTTACCTATAATTCCAACGATTTCCGAAACAATGTGATTCCCGGTGGAAGCGTTCCGGGGTGTACCGGAAGCAGAAAACTCAAACACGGAGTTTGCGCGAGGAGAAATGGGAATGAATGGAACACGGAGACTGTCGGGGCTGGCGATAGCGGCAGCGTTTTGCCTGATTGCCGGGAACGCGCTAAACGCTAACGCGCAAGCGCCAGCACCAGCGGCGGGTCAAGATGCAAACGCGCCGAAGTACACCATGGCGGAATACAACGCCTATCAGGCATGCGCCGGGGAAAAAGTTCCCGCCGCGCAAATCAAATGTCTGGATGATTTTGTTTCCAAGTATCCGAGCTCCGCGCTGCTGATTTATATCTATCCGCTCTACTACACTGACTATACACAACTGAAGAACCCACAAAAAGTGATGGAGAACGTGGATAAGTTGATTGGGCTTGGGGACAAAGCGGAGGCCGCCATCCGCTATGGGGCGCTGTATGCGAGGGCGCTGGCATACGCGAGCTTGGGACTCAAAGAAACGGACCCGACGGCGAAAGATCAAGCAACGAAGGCAAGAGAAGCAGCCCTGCTTGGGTTGAAAACAATCGATGAATTGAAAAAGCCCGACAACATGTCGGACGAAGACTTCAAGAAACAGAAGCTTCAGCCCTCCATTCTATTTAATTACACCGCGGGCAACGCGGCGATGACGATGAAGGACTACGCGGGAGCGGTTACTTCCTTCAAGGCGGTGTTGGCATTGAATGCGGACGATCCGGTTGCAAATTACAATCTGGGCCGCGCGTACCAGGCGATGACTCCTCCGCAGCAGATGGATGCGTTCTGGGCGTTTGGGCGTGCGGTTACGGCGAAGGGCGCGACAGAAGCGCAGTCCAGGCAGATTAAGACCTATTTGCGGAAGTTGCTAGCGAACTATCAGGGTGGAAACGTCTGCGAAAACCTGACGGATGCGGAGCTGAATGAACTTCTGCAACTCGCGGGAAGCTCGGCGGACCGGCCGGACAGCTACAAAGTGGCGAGCAGTGCGGATCTGGATGCCGTTCGAAACGGGCCGCCGGTGATGACCATCGCATCGGTAGTGGCGGACCTGAAAGCGGGTGGAGACAAGGGCAAGACAACCTGGCTGGCGTCCTGCGGACTGGAGTTCCCCGAAGTACCGGGCAAACTGATTGAAGTGGTGCCGGGCTCGGATGCGATCGTTTTGAAAATTGCATTCGTCACCAGCGACGCGGAGTTTGATGCTGCGACTACGCCGAACATGGATGTGAAAGTTGTCGGGCAGCCCGAGGCGGCGCGCCTGGAGAAGGATAACGTGGTGCATTTCACGGGCACGTTGACTTCGTTTGATCCTGATCCAGCGTTTTTCCTGCACTGGGAAAAGGGCAAGGTGAAGGAAGAGGACATTCCGAAGGAGAAGGGGGCGCCGAAGAAGGCTCCTGTCCGGAAGCCTGCGGCGAAGAAGCCAAGCGGGCTGTAAATCAGGAATCCGATAGTTCAGCGGACATAAGAGAATGGCTCCCCGGATTAACCCAGGGAGCCGTTCTTGCTTTTGGATTGAAGCTGAAATTTGTTAGCGCGAGTGGGGGCGGTGGCCGTTCGAATCGAGCTTGTATTCGCCGATCTTGCGGCTCAGGGTATTGCGGTGAATGCCAAGAACTTCGGCGGCGCGGGACTGGTTGCCGTTGGTGCGGTCCAGAACGCGCTTGATGAAACGCTTTTCGAATTCACCGACTGCTTCGTCGAACAAAATCCCCCGCTCCACCATTTGGTTGACGAGCCCTTCCAATTGATCTTTCACGACGACACGCTCCGCTAAAGAACTTCCTGTGCGAGGGCCCGCTTGCTATTCCAGTTCGCGTCCCGCCAGGATGCGATAGGCTTCCCGGTATTTGGCGCGAGTGGCTTCGACAACCTCGGGAGGAAGTTCGGGGCCGGGCGGGGTTTTCGGCCATTGCATTCGCTCGAGATAGTCGCGAACAAACTGTTTGTCAAAAGAGGCTTGAGGGCCGCCGGGGCTGTAATGCGCGGCGGACCAAAAGCGCGAAGAATCGGGTGTGAGGGCCTCGTCGATCCACATCAAGTCATCGGCAGCCGAGCGGTCGGTAGCGGGATGGTAGAGAATGCCAAACTCGAATTTTGTGTCGGCAAGAATGATCCCGCGCTTTTCAGCATAGGCAGCGGCGCGCCGGTAGATTTCCAGGCTGACGGCACGGACTTTCTCGGCAAGTTCCTTGCCGATGAGCACCGCAGCCCGTTCGAAGGAGATGTTCTCATCGTGGCCCGTAGCGGCCTTAGTTGCGGGTGTGAAGATGGGTTCCGGCAAGCGGTCGGATTCGCGCAAGCCATGGGGCAGCGGGATGCCGCAGATTTTTCCCGTGACGCGATAATCCTTCCAGCCCGAGCCGGAGACGTAGCCGCGCACGACGCATTCGATGGGCAGTGGCTGCGTTTTTCGAACGACCATGGAGCGACCGCCGAGTTCGTCCTGGAACTTATCGAAGGGCGGAGGAAAATCCGTGGCGCTCAGGACGTGGTTGGGGATTACGTCCTTCAACAGGTTGAACCAGAAAAGCGAGAGCTGCGTGAGGACGCGGCCTTTGTCGGGAATGGGCGTGGGCAGGATAACGTCAAAAGCGGAGAGGCGGTCGGTGGCGACAATCAGGAGCTTATCGCCGAGATCGTAGATGTCACGGACCTTCCCACGCGCCGCCGGGGTCAGGCCAGCGAATTGCGTTTCCATCAAGACTTTCATGGCAGGTGCAGATGACACGTAGAAAGTTCCCCCGACGAAGTGAGAAGCATTCTAGCGCAGCGCAACGCGAAGTCAAATGCGCGTGGGGAGAAATTTTTGCGAAGCAAAATAAGAAAAAATCATACAGGTTGTTAAGGATGCCGTATGGGATCGTTTCGCAGTTGCAGAGGGCGCAGTGTGTAGCGTGCAGTGCCCCTACAAATCAAAAGGAAAACGATTCTAGGCGGCAGAGGCGGCTGCAGCCTGTTGCTTGGGCGCCAACGACTGCGAGTCTTCCCAGCGGACGCTGACGAGTTTGGAGACACCAGGCTCCTGCATCGTTACCCCGTAGAGCACGCTGCCCATTTCCATGGTCTTGCGGTTGTGGGTAACGATGATGAATTGCGTCTGGCTGCTCATCTCGCCGATGAGGCGCGTGAAGCGCCCGACGTTGGCTTCATCCAGTGGAGCGTCCACTTCGTCCAGGATGCAGAAGGGGCTGGGCTGGTAGCGGAAGATGGCGATGAGCAACGCCAGAGCGGTCATGGCTTTTTCGCCGCCGGAGAGCAGCAGCACGTTTTGCAGGCGCTTGCCTGGAGGTGAAGCGACGATGTCAATGCCGGCATCGCCGGAGCTGTCCGGCTCGGTCAAGCGCATCTCCGCCATGCCGCCGCCGAAGATGGTGTGGAAGGCTTCGGAGAAACTTTTATTGATGGCGTGGAAGGCGTGCTCGAATTTTTCCTTGGTGGCCAGATCGAGCTCGGCGATGGCTTGCTGTGTGTCAGCGATGGATTGCAAGAGGTCGTCGCGCTCGCGCGTCAGGAAAGTGAAGCGCTGATCACACTCGTTGTATTCCTCGAGAGCCATCATGTTGACGGGGCCCATGGACTCGATGCGCTGCTTCATTTCGCGATAGTTGGTTTCGGCAATGGCCAGCTCTTCGCCGGACATGAAGGCGGCTTCGGTGGCGATCAGGTCCTCGGGTTGGGCGTTGACTTCGCTCATGCACGTTTCGCGAAGGTGCTGGCGGTCGGAGTCATTCTTGGCGCGGTCGACTTCGGCGTGGCTGCGCTGTTCGCGAAGTTCTTGTAGCGACTGGCGGCCCATGCGCAGATGATCTTCCATTTGCGTGACGCGCGTGCGGGCGGCGTCCCATTCCTGTTCGAGTTCGCGCTGGCGGATTTCCAGTCGTAGTTTTTCGCCGCGGAGACCTTCAAGCTGCAATGCAAGGTCTTCGCTTTGCTTGGTGAGGGCGGCTGTTTCGTCGCTGATGGAGGTGACTTGTTGCTGGAGCGCGGTTTCGCGGCGTCCGAGTTCGGCGCGCTCTTCGTTTAGCCTTGCGGAGAGGGCTTCGGCGGCCATCAGCCGCTCGTTCATCGCGGCGAATTCGGCGCGGGCGGTGGCAAGTTCATTTTGTTCGGATTGGATGGAGCCGCGAAGCTGGACGAGAGCCTCCGCGAGGCGCGTGCTTTCGGCATCCGCTTCGGCGCGGCTCAGGGCGGCGGCGGCATGCTGGTTCTTAGAGCGTTCGGCACGCTGCCGCGCGCTTTCCACATCCTGGCGGATGCGCGTCAACTCGTTTTGGCAGTTGGTGAGTTCCAGGCCGAGGCGAGCCAGCTCGCTTTGCATCTGGCCGTGACGGTGCATGGCGGAGATGGCTTCGCGATCCGCTGCGCGCTGCTTCTCATCGATTCCGGCGAGCGCTTGTTCGGTCGAACGCAACTCGACGGCGACTGATTCCAGCGCAGTCTGCTTTTCGCTCATCTGATGTTCGAGCTGTGTTACTTCCGCGTCCAGGGCGCGCAACTCGCGCTTCATTCCCAGCGGGCCAACTTCGTCGGGGCGGCCGCCTGTGACCATGCGGCCCTGATAGCAAGTACCGTCAGGCGTGACGAAGGC
>JBGPDI010000148.1:0-11686 GCA_041482215.1 Candidatus Acidiferrum sp.
TTCTTCTACGTGCTCGACCGCGCCACCGGTGAATTCATTTCCGCCAAGCCCTACACCGACGTCTCCTGGGCCAGCGCCATCGACCAAAAGTCAGGCCGTCCCATCGTAAACGCCGCCGCGATTTACGAAAACCAAAAATCCGGTGCACCTCTCGCCCCAGGACCGCTCGGCGGCCACAGTTGGCATTCCATGTCGTTCAGCCCGCTCACGGGCTTGGCCTATATCCCCGTGCAGGACGCCGGCTTTTTTTACAAGTCCGAACAGCATCCCCGCCAGAGCGATCTCGCCTTCAATATCGGCATCGACTTTGTTGCCGCGGGCATGCCGCAAACGCCGGAGGTCAAGAAAGCCGTCCTCGGAAGCATCCACGGACATCTGTCCGCCTGGGATCCCATCCAGCAAAAAGAAATCTGGCGAGTTGATCGCAAGACAGCGGCGAACGGTGGGATTCTTTCCACTGCGGGGAATCTCGTCTTCCAAGGCACCGCTCAGGGAAATCTCGAAGCTTATCGCGCCGACAACGGGCAAAAACTCTGGTCCGCCGACGCGCAGAGCGGCGTAGTCGCCGCTCCCATGACTTACACCGTCAACGGCGAACAATATGTCGCCGTGCTCGCTGGATGGGGCGGCGTTTTTACTCTGGCTCCTGGCGAAGTTGCTCTCTCTGCCGGCCGCACGCAAAATATCCACCGCCTGCTCGCCTTTAAGTTAGGCAGCAAGGCCAGCCTCCCGCCGCTACCGTCGTATACACCGCTGGAACTCAAACCGCCAAAATCCACGGCCAGTGCCGCGACGATCCACAAAGGTGAGGCTCTCTTTCAGCCCTACTGTTCCACTTGCCACGGCGACGTCGCCGTCAGCGGTGGCGTTCTCCCCGATCTGCGCTACTCCCGTCTCCTGGCGGATGACATTTGGTTCGATGTCGTGCTCAAGGGCATGCTCAAGCAATCCGGCATGGTTTCTTTCGAGAAGGAACTTTCGCACGATGATGCCGCGGCCATCCGCGCCTACGTCATCTTCCGCGCCAATCAAAGTCTGGCGGAAACCAAACCGCATACGAAATAGTGAGTTTGCAATTCCAGGAGAAAAAAGCTTAAGCCTTCTATGAACTCTAAAACCACAATCCGCTTCGCTCTCCTGCTCCTCAGTCTCGCACTTTGCGGAATCTGCACCGCCCAGTCCGATCACCCCAAGAAAAAACATTTGCTCATCATCGGCGAAGAAAAAGGCTACCGCCACGAATCCGTCACCCACGCCATGGCCACCATCGAACGCCTCGGCCGCGAAACCGGTTTTTGGGACACCACGATCCGCACCGACAACGAAGCCCTCACCAAAAAGAAGCTCGAATACAACGCTAAGAATCTCAACGACTTCGACGCCGTGCTTTTCTTCACCGGTGGCGATCTCGAAATGGACGCCCAGCAAAAAGCCGACTTTCTCTCATTCGTTCATGACGACGGCAAGGGTTTCATCGGCGTCCACAGCGCCGCGATCACTTTCGTCAACTGGTCTGAATATGGCGAAATGCTCGGCGGCTACTATGATGAACATCCGTGGGGTACTTTCGACGCGCCAATCGTTGTGGAGGATTCAGCCTTTCCAGGAATGCAGCAGTGGCCCCGCGCCTTCATCCTGCGCGACGAAATCTATCAGCTGCGCAATTATTCTCGCGACAAAGTCCGTGTCTTAATGCGTCTCGATCCCACCAAGCTCGATCTCTCCAAGTCCGGTGTCCATCGCGCCGATCGCGATTTCGCCGTTACCTGGGCCAAAATGTATGGAAAAGGCCGCGTCTACTATTCCACTCTCGGCCATGTCGAAGAAAACTGGGACAATCCCGCCATTCAAAAGATGTTCACCGAAGCCATCCGCTGGGCCACCAACCAAATCCCCGCCGATGTGACCCCGCGTCCTCTCCCGCCCTCGTAGCGGCCGCCATGCCAACTTTGTAGGATTGTCCCGACAGTTTGTTTCTGAACTTTCTCGTCCCTACTCTCCCCATGCTTAGTTCGGGCGAATTTTCCCGCCAGCCGCCATCCGCTCCAGCCATCGCTGCGCCGTAGCCGCTTCCCGTCGATCCCCGTGATCCCTCAGAAAATCACGCAGCGCCTGTGCTGCATCTTCATAACGTCCCACCGCTGTCAACGCCTGCGCTACCAGCAGCCCGATCTCCGGCGACTTCCCACTCGACTCTGCCAGCGCCTCCTGCGACATTTTCAGCGCCTCGTCATATTGTTCGTGTTGATAATACGCTTTCGCCAGTGTCCATCGTGTCTCCCACGTACTCGCATTGTCTAATTGAAGCGACTTTTCCAGCGGCGCAATCGCCGCGTCATATTTCCCCTGATCACAAAGCGCCATCCCTAGTGCCGCAAAAGCCCGCGCATGGCTCGGATCGATCTGCGTGGCCTTTTCCAGTGCGTTTTGTGCCTGTGTCCAGTTGTGTTGTTTTAGGCAAAGCACCCCTTGTACGTACAACACGTCCGGATGCCCGGGTGCCAGCCGCATCGCTTCCCCTAAAAACTTCTCTGCCTCACTCATCTTGTCCGCGCCTAACGCTTGCAATCCTTTATCGAGCGCTTCCTTCGCTTTCGGTGCGAGCATCGCTCTACCAGGAACACCTGCAGTACTTCCGGCGGCCGCGGATCGCCGTAGGTAGACGTCCACTTGCGTTCTTCCGGTCACATGGACCGACACATCCTTTCGCGCGCTTTCGTATCCCGCCGCCTCCACAATCACAGTAAACTCACCGAGATTGTTCACCACCAACACGGCGCTACCGCGAGAGGTCTCTCCCTGCCTGCTTGGAATTGTTCCATCTCGGTAAAGTTTCACCATCGCCGCAGAAGAGATCGGCTCTCCTGAACTATCGTGCACCGTCACCGTGATTACCGCTCCGTTCCCATAGGACTCTTTTTCTTGGCTTCCACTGTCCTGGCAGAACGCCGGAAGGGCAAACATCGCAAAGGAGACAGTCGGGAGTAAGAATCGCGTCATGCGTCGGCACGCAGATTTCCTGGCTCGTACCCGAGCCCGGACTTGGGCCCATTTCTGGGCCCCTCTGTGGCAACAAAGCATGACCGCCCTCGACGAATTGGCGCGAGCCTAGTCCTCCGTGCCAACCGCGTCAAGCAAAACGTTTTCTCTTCTCCTCACTCCACTCTGTCGCCTTAAAACGTACCAATAAAGTAATTAAAGCGCAGTTACGCCATTTGTTTCTATTTCGCGGGTGTCCGAAGTCAGTAGTGGCACGGCCTTCAGGATGGGTGCTCTTCTTCCGAGGAACTAGCCTGTCTACGTAGCCTTATCCTAGACTGACCGCAGAATCCAAATCAAAATGCCAATCGGAATCGCCACAGCTGCAATCGTCGCGAATAGGATGACCGCGAGGAATATCCAGTCCTTTCTGGTGTTGGAGCCGGGCTGCTCCTTCTCTCGAATCAGCAGCCGGTAGTTGCGACGATTGGCCTTCCAGAAAATATGGAAGATGTCGCCCGCTACCGGAATCGCTCCCACTGTCGTTTCCAAAGCCACGTTAGCAATCATGCGAACCAGAGTGACCGCTTGCACGCCGCGCCGCCATGCCGCAAACACAATTAAGGACGACGCGATGCCCGCCATCGCATCTCCGATCCCGGGCACCCAGCCAATCACGGCGTCGAGCCCAAACCGAATCTGGGTTCCTGGGATCCGGAACATATCGTCCAGAAGGGCGGCAACGTAGTCGAGGTGTTCGTTTGTCGCGAGTTGGCGAGTCATCGGGTCTGTCCCTTTAGCACTATACAGACTCACGCCAGCTGACGATGAACCCCTCCCAAGATGGCCGCCTCGCGCCAAGAGCGACCACTGCTCAACGGTCCATATTGCATCTACCCCACGGAGATTCTCTCGCTTACCCTAAAGCCAAGGGAACTCGTTCGCAGTCGGAATGCCGGTGAATGTTTTGTTGAGATATTCATCACGTACGAAAACCTGGGGGCTCTGCAATGAGTGATACAAAGTCTTATCCTTATGAAACTCGCTTGAATCTTTATTACAAGCCGCTGGAAGTCGTGGAAGAAAAGCTGCTCGCCGATGACTGCAAATTTCTGTGGTACAACCAGACGCTCTGCCAGGTGAATGGCTCAGTCGTGCGGTTGGGCGTCTTTTGCGGTGAATACCATTGGCACAAACACGATCAGGATGACGAGTTCTTTTACGTCGTTGAAGGCCAGCTTTTGATCGATCTCGAAGATCGCTTGGTAAGTCTCAACCCGCGGCAGGGCTTCGTCGTTCCCAAAGGTGTCATGCACCGCACGCGGGCTCCTCAACGCACGGTGGTACTCATGGTAGAAAACGCGGAAATAATTCCCACCGGCAACTAGAAGTTTGCAGCCAGAATTTCGAAATTGAAGCTCCGCGGTAAGTGCAGGTCAATTCGGGGATTGGCCTTTTTGGTCTGGTCTGGCCTCGATGGATTCCTTTAGCGCCTTCGTTACTTCACCGGCGATGTCGTCCTGGACCATCAAAATGTCATCCAATGGTCGGTCATACGTTTCAGACCAGACAATGTATCCGCTATCTACACGAATCAACCGCGCGACGACCCGCAGCCTGGCGCCTGATTTGCGCACGCTCCCATCGAGTACATAGGCAACACCCAGCGTCTTGGCAATCTCGCTGATGGTTATGTGCTTGCCTTTGAAATAAAACGAGGACGTGGGACCCGGTACCCGAAGTCCCGGAATCTTACTAAGTTTGTCGATCAGCTCCTCGGTCATGCCGTCGGCGAAGGGTTCCTGGTTCATCTCATCGGTCAAGTCGAGAAACGGCAGCACGGCGATGGATTTCTCTGGCTGCGGAGCAATCGCGAGAGCCGCTGAGTGATTGTTGCTCGCGACCCTGCCTTTGATTACGAAAGCAACGACGAGCGCAAGGAGAATCGCGGCGCCGGCCGCCCACACGAGGCCGGTTCTCAGGCGCGGGCCGGACTTTTTCAGTGTATGGGGCGCATCGCTGGTCGCTGCGGTCTGATGTTCGTTATCCGAAGCCCGTGAAGTGTTCGTCTGTGCGCCCGTCTCTGCTATAGGCTTATCCGTCCAGGGACTGACCGTCGCCACCATCCGATACCCAAGTCGCGGCACTGTCTCAATGTATGTCGGCTGCTTAGGATCGTCGCCGAGCAACCGGCGCAGCGATGCCACCGCCTGGTAGACCGAGTCCTGATTGACGTATACCCCGGACCAGACCTGCTCGAGCAATTCTTCACTGCTGACGACCTCGCCCGCGCGCTCGGCAAGGCAGAGCAGCACGCCCATCGTCCGTACCTCTACCCGAGCCGTTTCTCCATTTCGAGAAATCTGGCCGGACGTCGGATTGAAGCACCAGTCGCCGATACGAAGCGTTTTTGCGGTTGAGCGTTCCATACAGAATCGGTTATTGCCCTCTGTTCCTAACTAGAAGAGCACCGTTCGTCGGTTATACCACACCGTGGAGAAACACCGGCCGCGTTCCCGCCGCTCCCGCGCGTGGCGACGTTAACCCAGCCGCGCAACCGCCACGAAGCGTGATTTCAGAAGTATTCAGAGTGTTTCAGACCAAGCTCAGGACTTCCCGGGTCTTGCCCGCATATCGTGCCTTTGCGGCTAGCAAACAAATCAGACGTGAAAGAGAGGCTATCGGATGATGGGAGATTCTGCACATGGGTTATCGGCGAAAAGGAACGCACTTTTGGCAATCGCAGTAGGCGGCGGGATTGCCGGGACTTTGGACCTTTTACAGGCTTGCATACTATTTGGATGGGATATTCCCCTCGTGATTGCCGGCGGTTTGCTTGGGCGGCAGGCTTTCGATGGAGGCGTCGGCACTTATCTTCTTGGTGTCGTACTGCATTTTTTCATCGCTTTGTCCGCAGCAGCGGTTTATTACGTGGCAAGCCTCAGGCTCGGTTTCATGAAGGAGCACCCACTTGTGTGTGGTTTGTTGTTTGGTGCGGCGGTTGAAGATGTGATGAGATTTGTCGTCTTGCCGCTCTCCGCGCTCCACTCCAGGGGCCCCTACAAACTTAATGACCTGATTCTAGGGCTGCTTGTGCACATGGTCGTGGTCGGATTGCCGATTTCCTTCAGCATTCGGCGGTTCGCAAAATAGGCGTATCCCCGCCACTCATTTGCCAATCCATTTGCGGAGAGCGTAGCTGTCTCGGTCGGAGAGGCCCTATAGCTTCTGGTCAAATCGAGGCTTGCGTGAATAGGTCGGCAGATTATTTGCCTGGGATGAGCGTGCTGTGGCTGGCCACACAGAGCCAGACGCCATTGTTTTTGATCCACGTGTCTGTATAGCGCGAACGGATAACGTAGGGTTTGCCTTTGTTCGTGCCCGTCTCGCGATAAATACCGGTGACCACGGCGGCATCCCCGTACACCTGAACTTTCAAGCCCTCATCGTAAAGGTGATCCGCCTTTTGCTGCGGTGCGGCGACCCACTTCATGTATTCCGACTTGTTCATGAACGAGCCATCGTAATCCGTGTATACGAGCGTGTCCGCGAGCAGGGAAGAGACTTCTTTGACTTCCTGCTTGGCCTCCGCTTGATTCCACGCGCGCTCCAGTTGCCTGATCTGAATTTCGTCCGCACTTGCGGATTTGCCCTGCGGGAATGGCGCGCTGGAAAATAGCAAGGCGGCAAGCGTTGCGATCGCGAGAAGTTTCATGGCATGTGCCTTTTACTTATTGAAATTTGGTTTTTTTGCCAAAACCACATTGAACGTAATAAACGTTAGCAAGAATGCGTGGCCCGGAAACGGCGAGATTTGAATCTTGTACACAAAGAAGCAGGGCAAATGCAGGCATTCATCGTCGGCCTCTTGTTTCCCGCCTGTTCGTTTCCTATTGACATTCTATAGGTGCATCCATACTATCCCTATAGACAGCCGATAGGAGGCCTAAATTGAGCCCTGAACAGACAAGCCTCTTGCAAGGTACTTTGGACTTGTTGATCTTGAAATCGCTGGTCGCCGGCGAAATGCACGGACTGGGAATCTCCCGCAGGATCCAGCAGATCAGCGGCGGCACTTTTGTTGTGAAGCCCGGCTCGCTCTTTCCTGCTCTCCACGGAATGGAAGAAGAAGGTTGGATTTCTTCTTTTTGGGGAGACTCCGAAAACAATCGCCGCGCGAAATACTACCGCCTGACCAAAGCCGGAACGAAGCAACTCCAAGTCGAAACCAAGCGGTGGGGCCGCATTTCCTGGGCTATCGGTCAAGCATTGGAAACATCGTAGGAAGGTGTTGAGATGCCGCTCCTTGTGAAAGCCCGAAGCTTCCTGCGAAATCTTTTTTCATCTCATCGTGTGGGTGTGGACCTCGACCAGGAGGTTCATTCCCACCTCGAACTGCTGATCGAGGAAAACATTCGTGCGGGAATGCCGCCGCACGAAGCGCAACGCGCCGCGCGAATCGAGCTTGGAGGTATCGAACAGGTGAAAGAACAAGTTCGCGAACAACGGCTTGGCAGTTGGCTCCACTCCGTGTTCTCCGATTGCCGCTATGGTTTCCGCCAACTCCGAAAGAACCCCGGTGCCACCGCGGTCATGGTTTTTACGCTCGCGTTGGCCATTGGCGCTACCACGGCAATCTTCAGTGTTGTTTATGGCGTACTTTTACGTCCGTTGCCGTACAACGATGCGAACCGGATCATGGCGGTCTTCGAGGTCAACTCCAAAGGCACATGGTCTCGCGTTGCGGACCCGAACTTCGACGATTTCCGCGATCAGAACCGCAGCTTTCAAGCCATCGCAAAGTACATAGACAACACTGCGTCCGTTTCGGGTGCGTCGCAGCCGACGCGCACGACCGTCGCGGCCGTCTCCCCAGACTTTCTCAAGGTCTTCGCAGTTCAGCCGATTCTCGGACGGGATTTCAGTGCTACCGACGCAAGAAAAGGGGCCGGCCCCACCGTTCTTGTCAGCTATGGATACTGGAGGCAGCATCTCGGATCGCCGGCGGATCTCTCGCAGTCGCACCTGAAGATTGATGGCGCCATCTACTCCGTTATCGGCGTGCTGCCAGCCGGATTTCGTTTTCCGGCAGACGTGGATCTGTGGCTGCCGGCAGATTTGGACGGCGAGAATCCAAACAGGACGTCGCATAACTACAAAGCGGTCGCGCGTCTCCGCGATGGCCTGACTTTCGAACAAGCGAACCAAGACATCAGCACGATAGCGCGGCGCATTCACGATACATCGAGCGAGCAAGGCGACTATCTCCTCAAAGACGGAATAGTCGTCCCGCTACAGGAATCGATCACCGGCAAGGCGCGCTCGCCGTTGCTGGTTCTGCTCGGGGCCGTCGGTTTTCTGCTTCTGGTAGCGTGTGCGAACGTAGCGAATTTGCTGCTGGCGCAAGCGTCCGTGAGAGAACGCGAGCTCGCTGTTCGAAGCGCCCTCGGCGCGGCGCGCGGACGTTTGATCCGTCAATTCCTAACCGAAGCGTTTCTGCTTTCCGTGGTCGGCGGCGGTCTTGGCGTACTGGGAGCGCTCGGAGGCGTAGCGGGATTAGTTTCGCTTGCGCCGGAAAATCTGCCGCGGTTGGACAGCGTCTCGATCAGCGTTCCAGTGCTTGCGTTCGCGTTCCTTCTTTCCACTGCAGTCGCTGTCGGGCTTGGAGCGTTCACTGCCGCACGCGCTACTTCCGGCGACCTGCGCAAAGCCCTTGTGGAAGGCGGGCGTGGACAAGCAGGTTCGCAAGGCAGCCAGCGCGTTGGCCGCGTAATTGTGGCCGCGCAGATCGCGATCACATTGGTTCTCGTGGTCGGAGCGGGATTGCTCGGGCGCAGCCTGATGAAAGTGCTCGAAGTGAATCCCGGATTCCGCGTGGACAAAATAGTCACGATGGATGTCTCTCTTCCTTGGGTGGAAGATCCCAAAGCAAAGGCCGCTCAAGCGAATTTCTTTTCAAACCTGATAGGTCGACTCAAACAAATTCCCGGCGTGCGCAAGGTTGGCGCGACGAGCGGCCTGCCCATGGATGGCGGCCTTCCCGACGGAATGTTTCTGCTGATGTCGCAGAACGAAGTCCCCAAAACCATGGACGGTTTTGGCCCGCTGTTTCAGCAAAAAGAGCGCATTGGCAATGCGGATTTCTGTGTCGCCACGGACGGATATTTCCAGGTTCTCGGAATTCCCCTGATTCGAGGACGAATTTTCGACGAGCACGACGGCGCGGATACCCCGCACGTTGCGGTGATCAGCGAATCGCTAGCGCGCGATCGCTGGCCCAATCAAGACCCGCTCGGTCACACCATTGAGTTTGGAAACATGGATGGCGACTTGCGCTTGCTGACGATTGTCGGGATCGTGGGCGACACTCACGAATATGGTCTCGAAGCGCCGCCGCGTCCCACCGTCTACGTGAATTTGTTCCAGCGCCCGCGCGCGGTAATCACGTTAACCATGCTGAGTGATGCCGACACGCAGTCCATCAATTCCGCAGCGCGAGGAATCCTGCAGGACCTCAACCCGGAGATTCCAGCGAGGTTCCGTACGTTTTCGCAAGTCTATTCCGCTTCGCTCGGCTCGCGGAGATTCAACGTCATTCTCATCGGATTTTTCGGACTCACCGCGCTGCTTCTCGCTACGGCAGGAGTGTTTGGTGTGATGGCCTATTCCGTCAGCCGCCGCACGCGCGAAATTGGTGTGCGTGTTGCTCTCGGCGCGGGCTCCCGCGATGTTCTGAGGATGATCTTGAGCCAAGGATTGCGCACGATCTTCATTGGAGTAGTGATTGGGATTGCCGGGTCATTGGCCTTGACGCGTACCGTGGAGTCCCTGCTCTTTGGCGTGACCGCCACCGATCCGCTTACTTTCGGCGGTGTGACGCTGCTCCTCGTCGGTGCAGCGCTGCTGGCTTGCTACATTCCCGCGCGCCGCGCAACGAAAGTAGATCCCATGGTTGCGTTGCGTTACGAATAGAGGTTTTCCCTGATCGTTTCGATCGTTGAGGTGTTCAACATGCCGCTCCTCGTGAAAGCTCGAAGTTTCCTGCGAAATCTTTTTTCAACTCGTCGTCTAGAACTAGACCTCGACGAGGAAGTTCGTTCCCACCTCGAATTGTTGGTCGACGAAAACATTCGCGCGGGCATGCCACCGCGGGAAGCGCAACGCGCCGCGCGCATCGAACTCGGCGGAGTCGAGCAAGTGAAGGAGCAAGTGCGCGATACGCGAACGGGGGCATTTCTCGATTCTCTGTTGCAGGACCTGCGTTTCGCCCTTCGCCAGATGCGCCGTTCCCCCGGCTTTGCCCTCACTGCCGTTCTTATCCTGGCGCTTGGCATCGCCGCCAACGTAATCGTTTTTGGCGTCCTGCAGGCATTAGTCCTGCGGCAGCTTGATGTGCCTCATGCAGACAAGGTGATGACGCTTCAGCCCAAACACGGCGGCCCCTTTCTTTCCTATCCGGAATTGCGCGAAGTGCGCGATGGCAATACGGTGTTTTCTGCCGTAGCTGGCGTTGAAGTGCAGGAATTTGGCCTGGAAGCCAGTGGAGTCACTCGGCACGTCTGGGGATACGAAGTGAGCGGTCAGTACTTCGAGGTCGTAGGCATCAAGCCGTTTCTCGGGCGTCTGCTGCGGCGTTCAGATGACGATCATCCTGGAGCATCAGACGCCGCCGTGCTTTCCTGGCCAACATGGAAGAGTAATTTTGCGGCGGACCCCAACGTAGTGGGAACGATGATCCGAATTGACAAGCATCCCTACACCATCGTCGGCGTTACGCCCGAAGGTTTCTTCGGGACCGAAAGATTTACTCAGCCAGATATTTTCGTTTCAATGGCCAATGAAGCATCGCTAGACGGTGTCGATTGGCTTGAGTCGCGGAGCCATAGGGATGTCTTTTCAATCGTGCGCATCAAGGATGACGTCACTCTGCCGCAGGCGCAGGCTGGATTGAACACCATCGCTGTTCGCATCGCCCAGCAATACCCTAAGGAGGAAGAGGGGTTAGCTTTGAAGCTGGCTCGTCCTGGCATGATCGGCGACTTTATCGGCGGTCCGGCGCGCGGTTTTCTTGCTGGTGTGATGGGGCTGGCCGGTATTGTGCTGCTCGCGGCTTGCGCCAACCTTGGCAGCTTGTTCGCAGCGCGTACCGCAGACCGCGCGCGCGAGATTGCCATCCGCATGGCCATTGGATCGAGCCGCTGGCGCATTCTCCGCCAAGTCCTTGTCGAGGCTCTTGTGATTTCGATCGTTGGAGGTGCGTGCGCCTGCGGCCTCGCATGGATGGCACTCACCGGCTTGGCCGGTTGGCATCCACCCAGCCGATTTCCTTTCAAGTTCCAAGTGCTGCCGCAGCCATCGTTGATCCTGGTGGCGTTCCTTATTTCCGTGCTCGCTGGCGTTCTGTTTGGAGTAATTCCACTGCGGCAGATATTCAAGACCGATCCAAATGACGCAATCAAGGGCGGCGGAAACCAATCCTCCGCAGGTCGCCGCTGGGCGCTTCGCGATGTCCTACTAGCAGCACAGATCGCGCTCTGCTGCGTCACCGTCACGGCCGCTTTTGTCTCACTCCGTGGCCTCGGCAAAGCGCTGACCATGGACCTGGGTTTCAATCCGAAGAATGCTGTGCGAACGCAATTCGATCTGGGCCGGGCTGGTTATACCAGCGATGCCACCGCCGATCATTTCCAGCGCCAGTTACTGGAAA
>JBGPDI010000149.1:0-11618 GCA_041482215.1 Candidatus Acidiferrum sp.
AGCATGCTCAACAACAAGCCAAGGGCCAGCAGGATCAGCAACAGAAACAGCAACACCAGCAGCAACAGGCTCAAGCCGACAGACAGCAGCAACAGCATGCGCAACAACAAGCCAGGGTGCAGCAACAACAGCGCACGGAACAACAGCCCCGTCTGCAGCAAGTCAAAATGCAATCCCAGCAGCAGCAGCGCCGACAGCAAACCGAGCAGCGAGGCGTCTGGCAGGAACGTCGGGCACAGAACTGGCAGTCCGAGCACCGCGACTGGCAGCAACGCGGGGGCTATACCGGCTACCGCATTCCTGAGGCCCGTTACGCCGGCTATTTCGGTCCGTCTCACGCATTCCGTATCTACAGCTACCCGGTCATCGTGATCGGAGGGTATCCCCGCTTTCAGTACGGTGGCTTTTCGTTCGGTGTAGTTGATCCGTGGCCAGAATACTGGTCAAACAACTGGTACGAAAACGACGATGTGTATGTTGACTACTCTGGCGACGGCTATTACCTGTACAACCGCAGGTATCCACGGGATCGCATCGCAATCAGCGTCTATGCGCAGCAAGGTGAACAGCGTGGTGTGTGGCGGCAGCATAGGGCACATCATTGGCGGTCCGAACACCGCGACTGGCAGCAACGCGGGGGCTACAACGGCTACCGCATTCCAGAGGCCCGTTACGCTGGTTATTTCGGTCCGTCTCACTCGTTCCGTCTCTACAGCTATCCTTTAGAGACGGTTGACGGGTATCCGCGCTTCCAGTACGACGGTTTTTCGTTCAGTGTCCTTGATCCATGGCCAGAATACTGGTCAAACAATTGGTACGAAAACGATGATGTGTATGTTGACTACTCTGGAGACGGCTATTACTTGCGCAACCGTAGGTATCCGCGGGATCGAATCGCCATCAGCGTCTACGCGAACTGAAAGTTCATTGAGCCCATGCCACCGGAACTATCTGGTGGCTGGGCCAGCCTTTATGCGTTCCGGCGACTACCGGAGAAACTGAGGCAGGGGATTCTGACACTTTGCGGTGAAAAATCTAAGACGGCTGTCCGGTCCTGATTAGAAATAACTCGATAGACCAAAGCCAATTAAAAAATGGCGAGATGAGAGATACTGTCCGTCCCAGCCTTGCTTCCGGCCAGTATCGCTCAATCTCGCCATCCTGCGTCTCATCTTATTGACCGTCAAGAGTCCGCGCCGTTCACTCTTGCACACCTTCACCAACTCCCGTTCGGTTTTGTAGGGGCGTCAGCATCGCGGGTGACACAGCTGTACTGACCTGCCCCCCGGATCCGCAGGTTGGATCATACGACATTCGCCACCTGTGAGAGGGCTGGTTCGTCTGGCGTAGCGCGAAGCGCGGAGCCAGACGAAGGAAGAAGTTGCCGCGCGTACGCCGCTGGCGTCTGATAGCCCAGCGAGCTGTGCGGCCTCTCCTCATTGAACTCCTTTTGCCATGCGGCGATTTTCCTCCGCGCGTCCCACAGATTTTCGAACCAACTCACGTTCAAGCACTCATCCCGCATCTTGCCGTTGAAACTTTCCACGTACCCGTTCTGCTTGCGGCTTCCCCGGCTGAATGTGCACCAACTCGATTCCACGCTCGATGCACCACGCCAGAAAATGCCGGCTGGTAAACTCCGGCCCGTTGTCGCAACGAATCGCCAACGGTTTTTCCCGCTCATCGATGATCGCTTCGAGCGCCCGGGTCACTCGCGGACTCGCAAAGCTGGTATCCACTTCCAGCGTCAGACATTCCCGCGTGCATTCATCCACCACGCTGAGCACGCGGATCGCTCGCCCGCTGGCCATGGCATCGTGCGCAAAATCCACAGCCCATTCCTGGTTCGCTGCCGTCAGTTGGGGCCTCGGCGAACCTTCGCGCACCAGCCTCTTGCGCGCTCTTCGCCGCACCGCGAGTCCCGCCTCCCGGTACACCCGAAACACCCGCTTGTGATTCACGCGCTCCCCGCCGCCCAGCAGAATATGCAAACGCCGGTAGCCCCACCGCGGCTTCCTCCGCGCCAACTCCACCAGCCGCTCGCGGAGCACGGCATCGCTTCGGGTTGTCCGGTAGCGAAAACTCGATACCGCGATCTGCATCAGCCCGCAAACCCGTTGCTGGCTCGCCTGGTAGTTCTCGCGCAGCCAGCGTACTTCGTCCCGCAGGTTCACGAGCCCCAGCCGTTTTTTGAGATCACCGCTTTCAGCATCTCTTTGTCGAGACTTAAGTCTGCTACCAGCTTCTTCAACCGCTGGTTTTCATCCTCCAGCTGCCGCAGCCGTTGCGCCTCGTTCACATCCAAGCCCCCGTACTTCGCCTTCCACGCGTAGATCGTGTGCTTCGAGACGCCCATCTCGCGCCCTACATCCTCAGCCCGACGCCCCGCTTCCAATTGCTTCAACGCCCCAATCATCTCCGCTTCGCTGTGCTTTCCCTTCGACATCACGCTCCTCCTCGTTCCGCAGAATCATATACACTTCCTTGCGGATCGAGGGGAGCAGGTCAGTACTATACTTGCCGGCGTGCGTGGCTTTGTCTTTCTCTTTCTCCTGGCCGGTCTGTTGGTGACCTCCCCCATCGGAGGTACACAGAATCCCAATGAATGCGCTTCTGTCACTGAAAACGGGGATGAGGTAACGCTTCGAGCCGAAGCGTGGGACCCAGTATTGAACATTGGTCGCACGCTCGCAGACCGTTACGGAATTAGCGTGAGCGTCGAAGCTCCAAAGTGGGCCTTTCCCGGCGATACCGAAGACGTTGCGGTTGCGGACCCAGCGTTTAGCGAGCAGCACAACAACATTCACTATGACGTCATGAAACGCCACGCCATTGAGGTCCGATTTTCGACCTCCGGAAATAAGCATCCTGACGATGTCGCTAGCCTGCTGGGTCAGCTGGCAGATGCAGCAAACAGAGAAATGCCCTACGGGTATCGGTTCGATGTGCGCGGTGGTGACTATGCACTCGTGCCCACCAGGACGCGGAATTCAAACGGTGGCCTTGAAGATGTACTGCCGCTGCTAGATCGGAACGTGACCATTCCCTTGGGAACGCGCAGTATTGCTGAACACGCAAATCTGATGGCGAACGAACTTAGCAAGCAGACAGGGTTGCACATCGGTTGCTGTCAAGGTTTAGTGGCAGGAGTTCCCTGGGGGGTGGCGCAAGTCAAGTTTGAAGCCGACAACAGACCTGCCCGCGAGGTCTTGAAGTGGCTCATCGTCAATGAGCAGCAAGCGAACTCCCAAGCATCCAGTCGGCACCCCCATTACGACCATTGGGTCGTCCGCTGTGACGGAACCGGCACCCCATGGTGTTTCATAGAGGTCGAAGGTAAGTTCTCGGCACGGTGCCCATAGCACCAGTCATTTTCGTTTCGATGATCATTGTCGTCAGGCGGGTGGCGGGGCCAGCCTTTGTACGAGTTGGGTGGCCAACCCTTGCGGTCTTGTTTTGTGCAAGGGTGGGGCTGCCGTTTGCTGCCTATTCTCTCACTCGTAGTTGCCCTCGGTGCACTAGCCGCCGCGCTATCTCTTATCAACAAAAGTACTTACAAGTAATTCTTGACAAAAGGTACCGATCCGCTATAATCGTTTTGCTGCGTCGGCAAGCTTTTCCGGCGCCTTGGCCAATGACCCCCCGCCAGGTAGTCCTTCTAACTCCTTTAGAATCTTCCCACCCACGATCGTTACCTCCTGGCCACCGAATCAACCGAGTAAACCGCGATTTTACTGTCAAACATCCTTTTTATTTTCAAACGCTTACAATGTGCCCTTCCGCTAACCTCTTTATTTTGAGTTCCTTGCATTTTGATGGGTGGGTGTACCCCCGTCCCTCCGTTCCGATCTCATCTGATGGCAATTTCTTTCGTAAGCCCTGCGGAATCATATCGTTTGCACACCCCCACCCACTAACTCCAACGAAGTCATATCGTTATGAAAACGATGTGGGGAGGGGTACTGCTGCAGGGGGACGTCGCAACCGGTCAGTCCCTAAGGGAGAGGTGAAGCAGTGCTGCCCGTTAGACCTCGAGGATCACGGGCAGAATCAGTGGACGCTTCGATGTCTGCTTGCTGATGTAGCGCTTCAAATCCACGCGAATCTTTTCTTTGATAACGCCCCAGTCGGATTTTTCTTCGGCGTTGGATTCCTCGACCGTCTTCATGATGACGAGGCGTGCCCCGGCGATCAGTTCTTGTCCGTTGTCGCTCATCAATCCGCGGGTCACAATTTCCGGATGCGATTCCATTTTTCCCGTGTGCTTGTCAATCGCGATGATCGGCACGACTATGCCGTCTTCCGAAAGATGTTTGCGGTCGCGGATAATCACTTCTTCGATCTCTTCGAGCGATCCCGAATCCACGCAGACGCGTCCCGCCGTCACCGGATCGCGGCGGTGCGCCCCATCCTCAGTGAACTCGATGGTGCGGCCATCTTCCAGCAGCAAAATTTCCTCGGACACGCAGCCCAGCTGATGGGCCAGCGCCGCATGACGGAACAGATGCCGGTACTCGCCGTGCACGGGAATAAAATATTTCGGTTTCACGAGTTGCAGCAAAAGTTTTTGTTCTTCCTGGCTCGCGTGCCCGGAAACATGAATCGTCCCCGCCGAATTGTCGTAATAAACCAGTGCGCGTCGCCGGAACATGTGGTCCAGCATCCGGAAAATCGATTTTTCATTTCCTGGAATAATGCGCGCCGACAGAATCACGCTGTCGTTTTCATCCACGGAAACAAACCGGTGGTTGTCTACTGCGATTCGCGAAAGCGACGACATCGGCTCAGCCTGGCTTCCGCTCGCCAAAATTACAATGCGCTTCGGATCGAATCCGCGAATGTCCTGTGGCCGCACCACCATCCCGTCGGGAATGCGCAGCAAATCGAGCGAGTGCGCAATCTCCACGTTGTCCACCATGCTGCGCCCGACAAACGCCACTTTGCGGTTCACGCGCTCGGCAATATCAATAATTTGCTGAATGCGGTGGATGGACGAAGCGAAGCACGACAAAATTACACGCCGCGGTGCGGAACGACACAATTCTTCAATCCGCGGAACAATCGCTCGCTCCGAGGGCGTAAAGCCTGGACGTTCCACGTTCGTCGAATCGCTGAACAGCGCCAGCACGCCTTCGTTGCCGTAGCGCGCGAACGCGTGCAAATCAAATGGCGCGCCGCCAACCGGGGTCTGATCTATCTTGAAATCGCCAGTGTGAATCACCACGCCCACCGGCGTGCGAATCGCCAGCGCCACGCAATCCACCGTGCTGTGGGTCACGGAAATAAATTCAATTTCAAACGGCCCGATCTCCACCAGCCGGCCGGGAATCACTTCGCGCAGCGTGCTCGTCTCCAGCAGCCCGGCTTCCGCCAGCCGCTTTTTCACCAGCGCCAGAGTAAAACGCGTGCCATAAACAGGCACGTTCAAATCTTTCAAAATGTAGGGCAGCGCACCGATATGATCTTCGTGGCCGTGCGTCAGCACGATCGCGCGTACGTGCGCGCGATTTTGTTTCAAATACGTTGTGTCAGGAATGACGAGATCGACGCCCAACAATTCGGATTCCGGAAACATCATGCCCGCGTCCACGACGATTATGTCGTCGCCGAACCGCAGCACCATCATGTTCATGCCGAATTCGCCGAGGCCGCCCAGAGGAATTGCAGTGAGGGTTTGCGAGGTCTTGCTCAATGACGCGTCAGCTCCGGGACGCAAACGAGAATCGTATCATAGGACGTCGCGCAGCCATGTACCGGGAACGCAATTATAAAAAGCTTAGAATCGCGGAGGACTCAGTTGTCCGACCTGCCGAAGAGGTGCGCGATGGAAACAAGAATGACGGCGCCAAGAGTGGCCGCAGCAAGCGAGTACAAAAAGCCGCCGCCAAAAATTCCGAGTTTCATGAAAATCCAGCCGCCAATGTACGAGCCGATCAGTCCCAAGATAATATCGGTGACGCAGCCGAAACCTTTACCGCGCCCAATTTGTCCCGCGAGCCATCCGGCAACGAGTCCGAGCAAAAGCCACGA
The DNA here is from genome assembly GCA_041482215.1 of Candidatus Acidiferrum sp. Lineage (GTDB taxonomy): Bacteria > Acidobacteriota > Terriglobia > Acidiferrales > UBA7541 > Acidiferrum. The sequence goes on from JBGPDI010000149.1 coordinate 6,031, forward strand.
AACAAGACTGTGCGACTCAAACCATACTCTAACCGTTCTTTGCGTCATCGGCTGATCAACAAACATAGCGCCTCCTTTAAGAGCAATAATTGTAGCCGAGTTTGCGATTCAGGCCATCACTGGAAAACTGTATGGAAGCCGCTCGCTATTTCGATGCTGGCTGCTGCTGCGTCATGCAATGCAGAGTGCCGAGCCCTAGCACAAGATCGCGGCAGGCTATACCAACGACTTCGCGATCGGGAAATAGACCCGCGAGTGTATTCAGCGCGATGCGGTCATTCGGATCATTGAATGTCGGGACGATCACAATCTTGTTGGCGATGTAAAAATTTGCATAGCTCGCGGGAAGCCGCTGCCCATCAAAATAAATGGGCGCCGGCATCGGCAGCGTCTCCACGCGCAGCTGCTTTCCGTCTTGATCCGTCATCGTTTTCAGTAGCGCGAGATTTTCTTGCAGCGGAGCGTAGTTCGCGTCTTTGGGATCATCTTCGACAATGGTCACGACTGTTGAAGGATTTACAAAACGCGTCAGGTCGTCCACATGGCCGTGGGTGTCGTCGCCCGCGATTCCATTTTTCAGCCAAAGAACTTTTGTCACGCCAAAATATCCGCGAAAGACTTCCGCGTAATCTTCTTTCACAAAACCCGGATTTCTTTCTTGCAGTTTGCTCAATAGACATTCTTCCGTCGTCAGCAGCGTGCCGCGCCCGTTCACATCAATACTTCCGCCCTCGAGAACAACGCGGCGGTCTTTGTATTCGGGCAAGAAGACTCGACGCTTCAATTTCTGATTTACTTTCGTAACAGCGACCGCATCTTTTGTGTGATTTGAATATTTCGCCCAGCCATTAAAAACAAAATGATTGAACGCAACTTCTCCCGCTTCGTTACGAACGCAGATCGGTCCTGAATCGCGCATCCAGCCGCGATCCGTCGGCACGCAGAAAAAATCCACCGCATCAAGATTTGCTCCCGACTTTTTCAAGATAGTTCGCACGCGTGATTCTGACCCGCGGTTTTCCACCAGCAAATATACTCGTTCAACTTTCGAGAGATGCCGGACGATTTCGGCGAACGCCCACGGAATCGGCGCAAACTTCCCGGGCCAGTCCGTTAGTTCGTGCGGCCACCCGAGCCACGTTGCTTCGTGACGTTCCCACTCGGCGGGCATTCTGAAGCCGAAAGCAAACGGTGTTTTGATTTGTGGCAGTGTTTTCATTGGAGGAAAGAATCTAACACAGAGATCACAGAGAAAGAATGAGCACAGAGAACACGAAGAAGAAGAGCAAAAGAAAGCAAATAGAGACTATTCTTTATCGAGCCAGCGGTTGAGTATCGGCGAATAGGCATCGATCCGGCGATCACGCAGAAACGGCCAGTTGCGGCGCGTTTCCTCGCTCTTGGCGGGATCGCATTCGACGACGAGGATTTCTTCTTTGTCGTTTGAAGCTTCGGAAACGATCTGGCCGAACGGATCGGCGACAAACGAGTTTCCCCAGAATTCCAAGCCGGGGTCACCCTTTTCCGGTTTGCCTTCGAATCCCACGCGATTCACGGCTGCGACGTAGACGCCGTTCGAAATGGCGTGGCCGCGCTGAATTGTTTTCCACGCGTCGAGTTGCGCGGCGCCGAACTGTGCTTTTTCGTGCGGATGCCAGCCGATACTGGTGGGATAAAAAATAACTTGCGCGCCGCCAAGCGCGGTAATACGGGAACCTTCGGGATACCACTGGTCCCAGCAGATTTGCACGCCGACTCTGGCGTACTTCGTTTCGAAAGTTGGGAAGCCAAGGTCGCCGGGAGTGAAATAGAATTTTTCGTAATACAGGGGATCATCGGGAATATGCATCTTGCGGTATTTGCCGAGAAAACTTCCGTCGGCGTCGAGCACGGCGCAGGAATTGTGGTACACGCCGGGAGCGCGGCGTTCGAACAGGGAAATTACCAGTGCAGCTTTGGTTTCTTTCGCGATTTGCGCGAGTTTCTCTGTCGCCGGGCCGGGGACGGATTGCGAGAGATCAAAAAAGTCGGGATCTTCGGTGCGGCAGAAATATTCGCCGAGAAACAATTCGTGCAGGGAAATGATTCTTGCGCCGCGCGCGGCTGCCTCGCGGATTTGTTCGATCGCGCGAGTCAAATTCTCTTCGGCGTTCTTCGTGCACTTCATCTGCACGAGACCAATGGTAAATTTGTCCATCATGATTTTTAGTTTAGCATGAGCAAAAAACAATATTTGAGTGCGTTTTGTACTATCTTTTGTACGGCATTTGTAATATCAATCTGCAATACGTTGTAGCATTTTATCCGCATAGCGGAAGTTTATTTTTTTCAAATGATTTAAGCGGACTCGAGGAGACCTGATGGCGAAGCAGCGCAAGAAAACTGTGACAGGGAGAGTTCTCCATGATCCAGTGAAGGATAAACTCCGGCCGATGTTTCCGCTGGACTTATCCAAATGCCGCACCATCGACGAGTTGGTCCGCGCCATGGGGGACACAGCGTTCACCGGCCGGCAGATCGGAGACGCTGCCGACGTTTTTGAGGCGATGGCGCGCGATAAAGATTGCTTTATTGTGATGACGCTCTCGGGTGCTTTGACAGTTGCCAAGATGGGACTCGTTTTCTGCGACCTCATCGAATCTGGAATCGTAAAGGCTATCGTGTCGACGGGCGCGCTTATGGCGCACGGGCTTGTCGAAGCTACCGGTTACAAGCATTTTCGGTACAACCCGAAGATGGGTGACAGCGAACTTTTCCAAGCCGGCTACAATCGCGTTTACGATTCGCTCGAACCGGAAACGAATCTCGACCATGTTGAAGAGGTGATGGACCACGTCCTCGATGAATGGGATGCGGACGACATTGCGTGCAGTTGGAAGATTCATCGCCGGATCGGCGAGCACTTGCATAAGACGGCGCCGGGGCGGGGAATCTTGAAATCCGCTTACGAGCACAACGTTCCTATTTTTGTCCCGGCATTTAGCGATTCCGAACTAGGCATCGACTTTGCGCTGCACAAGATTGCCAGGCAGAGAGATAAGCGCCCGCTGTTGCGCTTCGATCCGTTCGAGGACTTCGAGAAATTTGCAGACACCATGCTGGCGACGAAGCGCATGGGAATTCTGACCGTCGGCGGTGGCGTTCCGCGCAATTGGTCTCAGCAATTCGGCGTGTACGCGGAACTGCTGGCGCGGCGCGGCTACAAGAAACTTCCGTTGAAGCGCTACAACTATGGTGTGCGAATTTGCCCAGAGCCGGTGCACTGGGGCGGGCTGAGCGGCAGCACATACACGGAAGCGGTCTCGTGGGGCAAATTCGTTCCGCCGGAAGAGGGTGGAAAGTTCGCGGAAGTATTTGATGATGCGACGGTGGCGCTGCCTTTGATCGTGGGGGCGGTGCTGGAGAGGATTGGCTACTTTAAGAAAGACTAGCGACGAATTCCTGGGCTCCGAAGTGATTTCCTGAAGGAGAACCGAAAATGAAGCGAATCCTGCTCGCAGGTATCCTGGGTGGCTTGACCATATTTTGCTGGACGTTTGTGGCGCATGAATTCCTCGGGCTCGGAGAAATGGGCGTGAAAGAGATTCCCAACGAGGCAGCTGTGCTGACCGCCATGCAAGTCGCGATTCCGGACGCCGGCTTCTATTTTTTCCCCGGTTTGGGACTGGGTCCCAAACCGACCAAGGAACAGCAGAACGCGGCAATGCAAGCCAACATGAAGAAATACGAGAAAGTCGCGCACGGCATTCTGGTCTATCATCCGCCGGCAGGACCGTTCAATTTTGGCTTGCTGCTTGGCCGGGAGTTTGCACTCAATGTTTTGCAAGCACTGCTTGCCGCGTGGCTACTTTCTTGTGCCGCGAGCGGACGAAGTTATGCTGGACGGGTCGCGTTTGTGGCGATTGCGGGAGTTCTCGCCGCCATCAGCACGAACGTGGAATTCTGGAATTGGTACGACTTTCCAGGAAACTACATCGGCGGATACATGACCACGCAGATATCGGCGTTTATCCTGGCAGGACTGGTGATTGGCGGCTTAGTGAAGAACGTCACCCCCGCAAGAAGTTGAGCCCATGGCAAAGGCGAAAGAAAGATCAATTTACGACGTACATCCGGGCGTTGTGATGGTGGAAAAGTGGGTGTCGGAGTTGAAGGCGAAGACGGGACGCTCGCTGGAGGAATGGATCGCGTTTGCGAAAAAAGAAGGGCCGAAAGAGGATAAGAAGCGGCGCGAGTGGTTGAAAAGCAAGCGTAAGATGGGGACAAACAGTGCCGCGTGGATTTCGGAACGCGTGGATGGGAAGGGCGGGGAGGAAGATTCTCCGGAAGCGTATTTAAAGATCGCGATTGTATATGTTGAGGAGCAATATGCGGGGCCGAAAGAGAAGCTTCGGCCAATTTATGATGAACTGCTCACGTTGGGCAAATCGCTGGGCAGTGACGTGAAGGCTTGTCCGTGTAAAACGATCGTGCCGCTGTATCGCGAACACGTGTTCGCGCAAGTCAAGCCGACGACAAATTCGAGAATCGATTTAGGTTTCGCGCTGACACACTACAAAGGGAGGTTTCCGAAGCGGCTGATTGATACGGGTGGGCTGGCGAAAAAAGACCGCATCACACATCGCATGGGAATTACCGCTGTAGGACAGATCGATGACGAAGTGAAGAAATGGCTGAAGACCGCGTACGATTTGGACGAGAAGTAATGAAGAACGACAAGAGAGAAGAACGGGTCTGAAGACCCGCCACTGCCGGTAGTCGTCTCCAGTTATTTGCTCATGGCGTGTTCAACTGGTCGCGCTGCGCCCAAAAGTGGTCGCCGAATGGTCTTTCGACTCGATACTGCGTGAGCTGGCCGGGGGTGCATTGAGCTTCGACGACAATACCTTCGCTGGAACTGCCACGCACGCGGTCGCCGAGTTTGAAAACGAAGCAGCCGGACGGGCTCGTTGGCGTGGGGTGACCTAGCTCGTTAGCAAACGTCTGCAACAAGATGCCCTTGTCGGTCAGTTTATAGACAGGCACCACGTATTGCGTCGTAAAGGGCCCGATCCCGTGGACCTGGAGGATGGTATAAGTTTTCGAAAAGGCGAAGTGCGCCATGTTCTTGAGTGCGAGTCCAAACGTGCCGACTTCCATGGGTTCGAGGGCTTTCGAGTTATAGCGTTCCCCCATGCCAAGCGCCCAGCTTCCTCTCAACACCACGATGTTCTCGTCTATTAAATGTCTGTGAGGCATGATGATGTATCCCGGCTCGGCATGAATCCGAATCACGAAGGGTGCGCCGGGAATGGCGGGGTCACCCGATACCGTCTCAAACCTATGCTCCGGCGAGAATCTTTTCAGCGGCACTATGTGGGGCTTGGCAGGCTGCTGCGCGAGGGCGGCTTTCTGTGACATCAAAGAAACCGATGCCAGGCCCGCAAGGATCAGTATCGTTGGGACGCGTCTGGAGAGATTCAGCAAGCGGACTAGTCGTCTTCGCCGATGAGGATGGCGGCGCCGAGAACGGTGGTCCAGAGGCCGCGCTTGTCGCCGACGGCGGATTGCGTGACGTTCATGGTGCGGACGATTTTGTTGGAGATGCG
>JBGPDI010000150.1:0-11533 GCA_041482215.1 Candidatus Acidiferrum sp.
AAGTATTTTTGAGAGTGTACCGAGCGCGGACAGAGTATGTTCCGAGCGCGAAGTTCACGACCTGGCTATTCCGGATCGCGACAAATTTGGCGTTGAACTCGGTTCGGGACAACCGTTATCAACGCATGGAAATCTCATTAGATGCGCCGGTTACCGTGGATGCGGAAGACGGCGACGAGAAGACGCTGGACGTGGCCGAGCAGCACCCGAACATCGAGCAACACCTGGTGGAGGAGACGCGGCGCAAGATGATCCGGCACGCGATAGAGAAATTACCGGAAAAGCAGCGCGCAGCGGTTCTGCTGCACAAATATCAGGAGCTGGATTACGGAGAGATTTCGAAGATTTTGGAATGTTCGGAGAGCGCACTGAAATCGCTGCTGTTCCGGGCGTACGAAACGCTGCGGGTGGAACTAGCCCCCCTCGTGGCGCAGCAAGGAACCAAGTAGAGGTTAGGCCAGAAGGGAAGGACGCGATGAGTTGCAGCAAGATGGAAAACAAGATTATGGGATTTGTGGACGGACGCCTGAAAGAAGGCGAGCGGCTGGAGGTGGAGAAGCATCTCCTGGCGTGCGGGGCGTGCCAGCTTCGCGTGAATGAATTTCGTTCGGTGCATGCTCTGTTGGATGAACTGCCGATGATCGAGCCTTCGGCGGAGTTTGATTTGCGCCTGCATGCGCGCGTGGCGGCGGAGCCGGCGAAGCAGAGTTGGTGGGCATGGCTTACGCCGGCGCCGCGGGTGGCGTTTGCGGCGTCCATGCTGCTGCTGGCGACGGTGTGGATTGGATCGCGGCCGGACATCACCGTGACCTCAGCCGACATCGAGAACATCAACCAGAACATGTCAGTGCTGGAAAATTACGATGTGATTTCGGATTTTGGAGCGTTGAGCGACTTGCCGGAGCCAGCGCAGGGCGATGACATTGATGATGTGAATCAGAATCAAGCTACGAATCCGAATCAGCAAATGTAACGAGAGATGAGACGGAAGCTCCAATTCGCGGGGTGGCTGCTGGCGCTGGGAATGAGTGCTGCGATGGCTGTACCGTGCCTTGCGCAGGGACCGCGGGTACATCGGGTGCAGAATCAGCAGGCCAATAGGCCGCCGAAAGCGCCGAAGCAACAACAGAGACAAACACAAAAGCAGGCGCAGCGACAACCGCAGCAACAAAATTCTGGCGGGAATCGTCCTCCGAACTCGAACGTGAATCGCCCGGGAACGGCAGCGCAGACGAACAATCGGAATCGGCCACCTTCGTCGTACGCGCCGCCGAGAAAGTTCAACGAGTTGAGCCCGCAGGAAAAACAAAGGGTTATTGAAAACAATAGGCGGATGCAGAACCTTTCTCCCGCACAACGCCAAGAACTCAAGCCGCGCATTGAAAACTGGAATCGGCTGACGCCGCAACAGCAGAATCACATTAGGAACGAGATCGCACCGAAATGGCGGCAGATGCCGCCGGATCGCAGACAGGCCATCCGGCAGCGGTTGCGCGTGCTGCAAAACATGCCAGAATATGCGCGCAATCAGCGGTTGAGTGATCCGAACTTCACGCGCGGGATGAGCGAAGAAGACAAGACCACGTTGCACGATTTGAGCCATCTGCATGTGGGCGGGGCGCCCGATCCTCCAAACGAGTAAGACAGTTTTTAATTGTTAGTTTTAAGTTTTAAGTTCGAGAAAGAAATGGAACTGGGCTGAGAGCGGTTGGCTGATCTTTTTTCCAGCTCCCACCTTTTTATAGAGATCCAAATTCAATACATCTGGCAAGGACGGGCGCAGCGATGCTGCGCCCCTACAAGGGTAAGTGTCAGCCAATAAGGCTCTCCACTTTTTTCGCTCTGTGTTGACAATGGTGGGTAGTCGCGGCATCGTGACTTGTTCGCGACTTTTGCATCCAACGAATAGAGGAAGAATATTTTGAAGAGTGACCGCACAGCGGTCAGCCCCGCCGTAGACTCTGCCGCACCCTCACGTTTTCCGGCCGGTTCAAAGCGCTTCCGTGCCATGCAGCACCGCAACTTCCAGCTATTCATCGCGGGGCAACTCATATCGCTTATCGGAACGTGGATGCAGAACATGGCGCAGCTGTGGCTGGTCTATCAGCTGACGCATTCCGCGGCGTTGCTCGGAGTATTTGGATTTGCGAGTCAGGTGCCGATGCTGTTTCTTTCTTCGTTGGGTGGGTATGTGGGGGATCGCTTCGACCGGCATCGCGGGGTGATCGTCACGCAGACGATTACGATGCTTCTGGCCTTTGTATTGGCGGGATTGACGTGGGCTCATTTGATTAGCAAATGGAATTTGATCCTCATTGCGTTTCTTGTAGGCATAGTCAACGCGTTTGATGTGCCGATCCGACAAGCGTTTTTCGTGCAGATGGTAGGGAAAGAGGATCTGCCGAATGCGATAGCCCTGAATTCGTCGATCTTTAATGGAGCGCGGGCGGTGGGTCCGGCGATTGCAGGATTTGCGATCGCGCTCGTGGGGCCGGCGTGGTGCTTCTTCATAAATGGATTGAGTTTCTTGGCGGTGATCGGTGCGCTGATGCTGATGAAGATTGTGCCGAGAGAGATTAAGCCGAGCACGGATTCGCCGCTTAAGAGTCTAATGCAAGGTTTCCGGTTTGCGATGGGGGACGTGCCTGTGCGGTCGGCTTTATTGCTGCTCAGCGCTCTGAGCCTGTTTGGATTGCAGTATGCGGTTTTCATGCCGATCTACGCGCAGGATATTTTGAAGGGAGATGCGAAGACGCTGGGATTCCTGATGAGCTCGGCGGGAGTGGGAGCAGTGGCTGGAGCGCTGCAATTTGCGGCGCGAACGCATTACCGAGGACTGGCGCGGTGGATTGCATGGACGTCGACGACATGCGCGGTGTGCCTCATTCTTTTTTCGCACGCGAAGATTCTAGGGCTGTGCATGGTGGTGCTCTTTGTGGTGGGATTTGCGGCTACGTCGCAGATGGCGGCGACGAATACACTGATTCAGAATCGCGTGCCAGATGAATTGCGCAGCAGAGTAATCGCGGTTTACGCGACGATGTTCATGGGCGTGCAACCGATCGGGGCATTGATCGCGGGGGGCATGGCGAAACATATCGGCGCGCCGAATACGCTGGCGGTGTTTGGTTCGCTGGTATTAGTAGGAAGTCTGATTTTTATTTTTCGCGTGGTGATGCGGCTAGGAGAAACGCAAACCGCGGTGGCGGATTAAGTGGGATTCGGGCGGTAAAGCCAGGCGGGCTTTACCAAGAGTTGAGAGGGCGGCGCGGCGTTTAGTCCAGCGAGGATAGCGTCCACCTTGGGTCGTAGCGGGGCGAGCGAACAGACGGGATCGGTGGCGGCGGCATCGCCCGCGAGGAGCAGGGCTTGGCAGCGGCAGCCGCCGAAGTCTTGCTCGCGGCGATCGCAGGTTTTGCAGGGTTCTTGCATCCAGGCCTCGCCGCGGAACTTCTCGAACGCCGCAGAGTGCTCCCAGATTTCGCGCAGGCTGCGGTCTTTTACGTTTTCGAATGAGAGCCCGGGAATAATTTGTGCGGCGTGGCAGGGAAGCGCATCTCCGCTCGGAGTGAGCAGAATTAATTTGCGGGCCCAGCCGCCCATGCAGGGTTTGGGATATTTCGCGTAGTAATCCGGAACGACAAAATCGATTCGAATCTTGTCTTGGAGTCTTTCCTGTTCGCGCTTGACGAACTCGACGGAATGGTCGAGCTGCGCGCGCGTGGGGAGAAGGTTTTCGAGGTTGGCGAAGGCCCAGCCGTAATACTGGACGTTGGCGAACTCGACGCGCGTGGCGCAGGAGGATTCAGCCAGCGCGAGCATTTCTTCGAGTTGATCGATGTTGCGGCGATGGATGACGAAGTTGAGCGTGACGGCTATGCGATGTCCGCGGAGCCAATCGAGAACACGAAGTTTTTGCGCGTGGGATTTTGTGCCGGAGATTTCGTTGGCGGTTTCTTCGCGGACGCCTTGAAAGCTAAGCTGCATGTGGTCGAGGCCGGCTTCGACGAGCGAGGCGAGTTTTGTTTCGTCGAGGGGCAAACCGGAAGTGATGAGATTGACGTACAGGCCGGCGGCGCGCGCGGTGCGGACCAGTTCGACAATGTCGGGGCGGGCGAGTGGTTCGCCGCCGGTGAAGTCGGCTTGGAGAACACCGAGCTCGGCGGCTTCGCGGAAAACGCGCGACCAGACATCGGTGGAAAGTTCGCTGGTGCGCGTTTGCAATTCGAGGGGATTCGAACAGTAGACGCAATGGAGTGGGCAGCGGTGGGTTAGTTCGGCGATTAGTGCTAGCGGGTTGGAGAGAGTGGTCATGGACAATGGAATCAAGGAGCGGCCCGCCTCGGAAGGTGGGCCCTACAACGACGCACCCGATTCAAAATCTAGCGCACGTTCTTTTTGCAGCAGTTCCAAGTAGCCGATGATGTCTTGCTCCACTTTTTGCGGCGCGGCTTTGGAATAAATCTTCTGCAAATCCGCGATGATTTGTTGGACGGTGTGCTGGCCGTCGCAGCGTTCGATGATTTCGAGGCTGGGGCCGATCAGGCGCAGGGCGCGTTCGGGCATTTGCAGAACGCGCTGCTGATTGTTTTCTCCGAGTCGGCAACCGGGAGCTAGGCGCGGGCGGCTATTTAGTTCGGGTGGCATTGTTAGAAAGAGCACAGACTAAAGTCTGTGCCACCAAATCAGTTCTCCTTGATGGACTGGAAGGTGCCGGGTGGCGGCCAGCCGGGATTGACGTATGCAAAATAGAGGGCATCGAGCTGGGCCCACAGGATATCGCACTTGGCGCGCAACGCAGCGTGGGCCAGATCTTGTTCGACGCGTGTATGCGCGTGCTTCACGACCCAGGCGAGAGCGAAATCGGAGTCCTCGGGCGCTTGTGTGAGGCGGCCGGTGAAATAGTCGAGGCCGCCGGAGAGCCAGGGATAGTGTTGACGCATGCGGTCCATGCGGAGGGCAATGAGTTTCTTGGAGAAAAGTTCAGTCAACGAAGAAGCGACGGCTTCGAGATGCGAGCGAGTAGAAACGAAATCAACGTACGCTTGCACGGCGAATCGCGTGGCGGGAAGAATGCCGTCACCCTTGAGTGCTTGTTCGCGAGAGAGGCCCGTGGCCTCCACAAGGCGGAGCCACTTTTCTATGCCGCCGGGCTTGGTGCCATCGCCGTCATGATCGAGAATGCGTTTGCGCCAGGCGAGGCGAAACGCCGGATCTTCGCTGCGCGCGAGGATGGCGGCATCTTTAATGGGGATGCGGCTCTGATAGAAATATCGGTTGAGAGCCCAAGCCTGCAGTTGGCCCCGCGTAAGCTTGCCTTCGTGCATAAGCAAATGGAAAGGGTGCTTGTGGTGATAGCGCTCTTCGCCGATGGCATGAAAGCCGGCGATGAATTCCGCTTCAGAGAGCAGCGGTTGTTCGAGCGGCGATTGGATGGACGAGGTCACAGCGAAAACTCCATCCCATCATAGGCGATTTCCCATCCTTCATCACGCACGGCGCGATGCTCGGGGCTCTCCTCGTTCAAGATCGGATTTGTATTGTTAATGTGGATGAGGACGCGCTTGGTTTTTCCCAGGCGAAACGGGCGCTTCAGCATGCCGCGCTCGCCATAAAGCGGAAGATGGCCCATATCGCGCCCGGTCTTACGGCTGCGCTTGGCCTGGATCAACTCGTCATCTTTCCAGAAGGTGCCGTCGAGCAGAGCCAAATCACTTTCATCCACGGAACGCTGCCACTCTTCTCCCATGCCAGAAATGCTGGGTGCGTAGAAGAATCTCTTTTCTTTGTGGACGAGTTGCACGCCGATGACGGCTTCTTCCGGAGGGAAATTGCCCTTCAGCGAATCACTCACGTAGTCGGGAAATCCTCCGAACAGGGGCACGGCTTTGCAGAAGAAGCCGTCTTTGGCTCCAAGCGAAGAAGGTGGGAGAAGAGGAATGATGCGGTCTAGCGGGAGCACGTCCCACTTTACGGGAGGGTTCGAACGCGTCAGGACGCGGAAGAGGCTATTCTCCTCCGTGAGGATACGCCGCACGGAGACAGTTGAATAGATGTGCAACGGATGGAACTCCCGAAGGTGAAGCAAACCCATAACGCAATCCACGTCGGCGCTAGTGAGCAGAATCGTGCGGACGGGTGAACCAGCGGCCGACGATGTAGCGGACAACTCGGGAGTGGCAAGGATTTGCTGGCGCAGGTCGGGAGAAGCGTTGAGAAGAAACCAGTGTGAAGGATCTGAGGAGACTGCAACCTGCGCCTGAGTGCGCGGACGAGCCTTGATGCTGCCGTTACGCAGAGCGCTACAGTTTGGACACGCACAATTCCATTGAGGAAAACCGCCCCCAGCCGCGGAGCCGAGGACTTTGATTCGCATGAGAAATCTACCGCCAGTCGAGCGGGAAGTGCGTCCGCCTCAGCAGGCGGCCGCTACAGGGCTCATGAACCGAACGACTACAGTTCGGCGTTGGCGTACGAGCTAACTTCACAATTCAGGTTAAATTCTTCGTGCTGCGGGGTTACCCATTCCATGGTCGAGGCTCCTTTTGGAGACAAATACACGAACACCTAAGAAGGATATCACGGAACCAAGTTCAAGGGAATAGGGGTGTTAGTGGACGATTCGGCGAGAAAACGGGAGGGGAGACTATCGGATTGAGTTTTATTCCCGGGGGTTCGCCGATCCTGAAACACAGGCAGCCAAATAGGAAATATCCATCCCGGCACACCTCCAGATACTTGAATTGACAGTAAACGGGTCACAAACCAAGCTTAACTTGAGGCGGGGCCATCCTCGTAGCGCCAGTCATGCAAGACATCATAGGGCATTCGCTATCTTCATCCAACAACTGCCACGCAGATGGCAGACTATTTTCTCGCCAGAGTACTCCAAGACCGTTTTGTGTCCAAACCATCGCACTCGTGATGCTACTTCTTGCTTTTTTGGCTTCACCAGCGAGGGCTCAGTCGCAACAGGACGAAGAAGTTAAGCCAGTTCCTCTACTGACGGGGAGCGCGGGGTTTATCACCTCCTTTGAAAGTGGACAGCCTGATCTGCACCCGATTATCACGCCGTTACTCCTGGTGCCGATCGGACAGCGATGGGTGTTCGAAACGCGGGCAACGTTCGAAACGGATATGGTGCAAGTGCCCGGAGAAAGCGGATTTCACGGCGGGGCAGTGGAAAAGGAAGTTGAATACGTCCAACTCGACTTTATTGCCAATCCATACATGACCGTGACGGTGGGGCGGTTCCTAACGCCGTTCGGAATCTTTAATGAAAGGCTGTACCCGGTTTGGATTCGAAATTTGCAGTCGGACCCTTTGATCCTGCCGATTGGCCTTGGCCCAAGCAACGCGAGCACGGGAGCGATGGTTCGCGGAGGTTTCAAAGCGCATCCGAAATTCTACATCAACTACGCGGTCTATTTTTCAGCGCTTTCGAGCGTGAATACATTGGACTCCAGTCGATTCGCGGGAGGCCGCGCGGGAATTTTTGTTCCCGCAGCTCGTCTAGAAATCGGCGGATCTTTTCAGCACGGGCTTCAAGACGAGCGATCGAATGCTTTCGGTTTCCACGCAATCTGGCAACCACCTGCGCTACCGCTCGACATTCGAACGGAATACGAGCGCTCCATCGAGGGAAGTGGCTACTGGCTCGAAGGAGCCTATCGATTAGGGCAAATTCCGTTTCACCAGAATGTATTTCGCCGGACGCAAGTCGTGGCGCGTATGCAGCAGTATTTTGTGGGGGAACTGCCGAACGACGACCTTCCGTCGGTGAACACAAAACTGTTCGAGCTTGGGCTGAACTACTACTTCATGGACGGACTGAAGGCTAGCACCAACTACGGGCGGCAATTCGGCGCGGCGGGGAATGCGAATATTTGGACGATGGCCCTTACTTATAGATTCGTGGTCCCTCTGGGGCACGTAGGGGGCGAGTGATGCGGCGGCGTTTCATTCTGGTTTGTGTGCTATGCGTGGGGGCGAGCTTGACGTTTACCGCAATCGCTCAGGAGCGCGCCAGCTCAGCGGTTTCATCAAGCGCGGCAGTACCTGCGCCTGCAATAGGAACATCAGCGGCGACCATCTCGAACGAAAAGCCGGCAAGAGAGACAACCAGCGCGGATACAGCCGAGGAACGCACAATGCGGTTGGAAGGCGAAAAGAGATTTCGCACCAATTGTGGGCGCTGCCATCAGGCTCCGCATAAATTTCCACCACGGGTGATGGCTGCGGCCATTCGCCACATGAGGGTTCGCGCCACGATCACCGATGAAGATATGCGGCTTATCCTGCGCTACATGACCAGATGATCGGGATGGCGTCATGGAGGGAAGCGAGAAACGCTGCACGACTACTGTTGATGGTGGCGCTCTCGTCTTTCGCAGCCTGGCCTCAGAGTCCGCCGCAGCCGCGGGTGATCGAGATCCTGGCGGACCACGACAGCCGCTATAAGATTGGCGACCAAAAGCAGCCAGTGATAACCGTGAAAGCGGGCGAGCAAATTACTCTGCGTATTACGGCTCGGAAGGCCAAGAATCTGAACAGAGATGGTTCGATACATGGGTTTTCGCTGCTCCGCGCCAAGGATCGGAAACCCGTGCCGGAGTGGGATTTCTTGCTGAAGCCCGGGACGCAGGAATTCACTTTGGCCGCACCCATTGAGGCGGGCGAGTATGTGGTGATTTGCACGGTGATCTGCAGCCAGGACCATGAAGGCATGATAATGCGATTTGTGGTTTTGCCCTGAGAGGTAGAAGAGACTAGCTAGCAAGAAGAGGTAGAAGCGTGGGCCTGTTGGCAACGAAGTGGATTTGGCCGGTTCTAGGAGCTGCGGCTCTGATTGGGGCAATGGCTGCTTATGCACCCGCTCGCGGAGGAGATGAAAAGGTCTTCAAGGGAGAAATTGCAGACACGCAGTGCGCGCTGAACGTTCATTCCCTTAGCCAATCACACAAGGAAATGATCGAGATGAAGCCCGAGGTGAAGACGAACGCCGCGTGCGCCCTTTACTGCGTCAAGGAGAGGGGAGGGAAGTACGTACTACAAACTCCGGACAAGATTTACAAGCTGGACCCTCAGGTACTGGCTGAACAGTGGGCCGGGCTGAAGGTAAAAGTCATAGGGACGCTGGACCCGAAGACGGATGTCATTACGGTGCGCAACATCGAAGCGCTGGCGGCAAGCCCGAGCAAGCCAACACGTCCGAAGTAACTCCGCGCTGAATCAAGAGCCCACCTTTTAGTCGGAAAACCACACCACAAACAGTTGTTGTAGTTCCAAATTGAAACCACAACTACTGGCGGCACAAATCCCTCATTTGCTTTTCGCTTAAATTTCGCAACTATTTTTGGAGAAACGAATGTTTCCTCTTGACAAGCTTGGAAAGCAGCCTATCATGTGGTGAAAAGTGGTAAGAAGTGGGCAGAAGTAGGGCGATGTAGCGGGCGCTGGGGCAAAGTAGACAAGTGCTAAAGGTTGTGGTGAAAGTGGGCAATATGGCCATTCTAGACCACATTTTTGTGTGCGATCCAGGGAAAACGAGGGTCGACATTGCTTAAATCAGCCGTAAAACGGCCGACGAGTGGAGCGCATGAATCTGCGGGGCAACTGTCAGGCGAAGGTAGACGAGAAGGGCCGGTTGAAGATACCCGCCGTGTTTCTGGACGCCTTGAAAGAGTACGGGAATCAGTTTTACATCACCAGCACCACGGGTGAATCGGCACGTATTTATCCGATGAAGGTTTGGTCGGGCATTGAAGACAAGCTAGCGGCGGTATCGAGCCAGAACCGGGCGAAGAGAAAATTTCTGATGAGAACGAGCTACTACGGGCTGACGGTGGAGCTGGACGGACAGGGAAGAGTCCTGGTGCCCCCGGTGCTGCGCGAATCGGCGCAGATGAAGGGCGAAGTGGATGTGTTCGGCAATCTCGATTACCTCGAGGTGATGAACCACACGCGCGTGCTGGACGATTTGAAGAACTCGCCGTTCACCGAGGAAGACTACAAGGCTTTGGAAGATTTGGGAATTTAGGGCGTTGCAAAATTGGCTGCGCCGCACACGCCGGTGCTGTTGGAAGAGGTGCTCGAATGGCTTCAGATAAAGCCGGACGGAACTTACATAGACGCCACGCTGGGAGCGGGCGGACATTCGGAAGCAATCGCAAGAAGATTAATTTCAGGCCGCTTGATCAGCCTGGACCGGGACGCACAGGCGTTAGAACTGGCTCGGGAGCGACTGAAGAGTTTCGGGGAGACGGTGAAGCTGGTGCAGTCGCCGTTCTCGAGGATTGCGGAGGTCGCGCAAGAGTTGGGGATTCCGCCGGTGGACGGGGTCTTGGCCGACTTGGGAGTTTCGAGCATGCAGCTTGATCAGGGCGCGCGGGGGTTTTCGTTTCGCGAGGCGGCTGCGTTAGATATGCGAATGGATACTGCCAACGACGAATTGACGGCAGACGAGATTGTGAATCGCTGGTCGGAAAAAGAAATTGCCGACTTGCTCTACCGGGAAGCCGATGAGCACGATTCCAGAAGAATCGCCAAGGCGATCGTACGAGCGCGACCCCTACGGGATACCGCGCACTTGGCAACGACTGTGGCAGGGGCCCGAAAGCAATGGGGAAGGCAGAGACTGCATCCCGCAACAAAAACGTTTCTGGCGCTGCGGATAGCGGTGAATCGAGAGATGGAGGAACTCGGGCAGTTTCTTTCTCGGACCCCCGCCACATTAAATTCAGGAGGCCGCTGGGTGGTGTTGAGCTACCACTCCGGCGAAGACCGCCTGGTCAAGCACGCATTCCAAGAGGGAGAGCGTCAGGGGACGCTTAGAGTGCTGACCAAAAAAGTGATCCAGCCGTTGGAAAGAGAAACGTCGCTGAACCCGAGATCGCGAAGTGCGAAGCTGCGGTGCGCGGAAAGAGTGTAAGCATGAAGTCGAGGAAGAAAAAGCGGGTCGCAACGCAGTTTCACACCGTGAAGCGCATCGACAATTCGCGTTTGGTGCGCAACGTCGAGCCCATCCGGCTGCGGGGTCTTTACCGGACCGCCGGGCTGGGGGCGTTCGTCGCGGTGTTTTTCATGATGTACATCTACCAGCACTTCCGCTGCATCGATTTGAGCTTTCAGCTGGAAGACTTGAAGCACACGCGGATGCAGTCGGGGTCGCTGAATTCGGAATTGCGGCTGGAGATCGAAGCTTTGCGCGATCCAAGACGCATTGACGTGATTGCGCGCCGCCAGTTGGGCCTGACGCAGCCGTTGCCGACGCAGGTGCAAGAGTATGACGCTCCGGGTGGGGCGGAAGTGGCGGCGGCCCGGTATGTGCGTCCCACTCGCGAATAGCAAGCCGGTTGCGATGTTTTCGCGCCTCGTAGATGCCGGTTCGCGCGGGGCCGCTCACAAAAACCAGTTTCCTGTAACTCCAATCAACTTCCAACCGGAGTGCTTGCCGACCTAGATCCTCATGCGACACAACCGAGCTCACGCCGCCGGAGGTTCCCGCACAGCGGCCAACCGTTTGCTGATTGTC
>JBGPDI010000151.1:0-11499 GCA_041482215.1 Candidatus Acidiferrum sp.
ATAGCCTCGCGGATTTGGCGCATTATGTCAAGGTAAAAGTGGACATTGTGGTGGGTGGCAAGGATGGAGGCAGTGATTTCTCCCGCAGCGAATAGATGACGAAGATAGGCGCGCGTGTAGCGACGGCAGACGGAGCAAATACATTTCGGATCGATGGGGCGCTGGTCCTGGGCATAGCGTGCGTTCTTGATGAGCACACGGCCTTCACTGGTGTAGAGGCAAGCGTGACGCGCGGCGCGCGTGGGGAGCACGCAGTCCATCATGTCTATGCCGAGCGCTACGTAATCGGCGATTTGTTCGGGGCGACCGACGCCCATGAGGTAGCGAGGGCGATCTCTGGGAAGTACAACGGCGACTTCGGCGGTCATTTCGCAAGTGGTTTCGTGGGGTTCACCAACGGCCAGGCCACCTACAGCGTAGCCGGGGAAATCTAAATCGAGAAGTTGGCGCGCACTCTCGCGCCGGAGATCGGCGAAGGTGGCGCCTTGGACGATGCCGAATTGCCACTGCGGCAGATCGTCCCGACAAGAGCCGGGACTCGCGCCCTTCAACGGGCGCTCGCCATTACGTTGCGCCCAATCTAGAAAATAGGTGCGTGCGCGTTTGGCCCACGCCGTGGTGCGCTTGAGTGCAGCTTCGGCCTTTTCGCGCGGCGCGGGTGTTTCAATGCATTCATCGAGGACCATGGCGATGTCAGAACCGAGCGCGAGCTGAATTTCGGCGGCTTTTTCCGGGGTGAGGAGATGCTCGGAACCGTCGAGGTGGGAGCGGAAGCGAACGCCTTCATCGGTCAATTTTCGCAATTCGGAAAGGCTGAAGACCTGGTAACCGCCAGAATCGGTGAGGATGGCGCGCGGCCAGGACATGAATTGATGCAAGCCGCCGAGATTGCGAACGAGTTCGTGGCCGGGGCGCAGATAAAGATGATAGGTGTTGGCGAGGATGATTTCCGCGCCAAGTTCTTCGAGCGCTTCGTTCCGAAGGGCTTTAACGCTGGCCTGCGTGCCCACGGGCATGAAGAAGGGAGTCTCGACCGTGCCGTGGGGAGTGGTGAGGCGGCCACGGCGTGCGCCGAGCGAGTCGGTCTTCAGTACTTCAAATGAAAGATTCATCTTCACTGGGACACCTGAGAGCAGGACAGGCAAAAATGCGTGTCCTGCTCCAGTGTATCAGGAGAAGATGAACGCCCATCCGACGCGGCACACTACAAAGGCCGCCCAAACACCGAAAGCGATGGTGAACGCTTTTGCGCCCTTCAATTTTTTCGGGTTCACCGCGGCGAAACCGATGGCGAGCAAGATCAGTGTCCAGAACGTGAAAAGGTCAAACGACTTGCAGAGTGCTACCAGCCACTTTGCGGAGTCCTCCGGCAACAAAGCGGCGAGATTCGCAGCGACTGGATTGTCGAGGTCCGCTGTACCGTAGGGTTTCAGATACAGAATCAGGATGAAAAGCGGACTACTGACAAGGCCAGTGAGAAAAGCGTGAGCCGTAATGCTGATTGCCGTGCTGAAGTTTGTGCTGGCCCCTCCGAGTAGACTGTATGCCCCCCACATGACCAAGCCAATTATGAGAACTGCAAGAATCGGGCCAAGCACTCCAATTGCATAGGTAAAGGGCGGCGTGAATTTCGCGCCTCCTTCGATCTGTTGCTGCTTCTGTTCCGCCGACATATTAGCGGCGCGAGGGCTTTTTTCGATTTGTTGGGTCATGAACTCGCGCCAGTTGATGCGCTGGTTGATCGCGAAACTGACGGCGATACTGAGAATCGTCGTAAGCAAAACAGGAAGTATCCAGCTGGGCTTTCTGACGATGTCTTCAAAAGTCTTGCCGGGCGAGAAGAAAACACCAATCACACGGCCAAACGGACTAATCGTTGCTTGCGCCTCCGGCGCGGGAACTGGGGTTGTAGCCATCGAGGACTCCTCCACCACAAGGTTTGCGTAGCACTGCTCTGAGAAGGACTACGCAGGAGCAACAGGGAATATTTCAATGGCGGGATTCTAGCGCAATGAGGCCTGGGTTGTCAGTTTTCAGTAGTCAGTTCTAAGTAAGGAAAAGGTACGCGAGTTGGACTACGGTTCCGGTGTGTTCAGGCGCGGGGAAGTTCTGGCACAGCGGAGAAGAGTTCGCGGGTGTAGGTATTTTTTGGCTGGTGGAGCACCTGTTCGGCCGGACCCAATTCGAGAAATTGGCCAGCGCGCATGACAGCGATGCGGGTAGCGAACAGCCACTCTCGCCAACGACAGCGAATGTTTCACCACGAGTGACGGAGAAGCTTACGTTGTCAACGGCGATGAAGCAGATGCCTTCGGATGCTTGGGAAAAAACACCGCCGCCTCGCCGGTAGGATTTTCGGAGGTTCACTGCTTCGAGAAGAATTTCGGAACTAGCCATAGTGTTTGATTCTGGTTTTTGAAAAAAAGTTGCTCCCGCCGAGTCTCCGAAAGAAAACTCCCTCTGTATATTCGCATGCTTCGCTGGAATACATCGAGCTGGATTCGAACAGAATTGCGAGAAGAAATCTGGCTTTCTCGAAAACTCATATCTAAATTCGAAAACCGGGAGAACTTTTATGAAAACGAATCGCGGATCTCGTTTGTTTTCTGTGAAAACCGTTCGGCATGCGACTTGCCATTAGGCGTGCACCCGAATTGTGGGGGAAAGCAGATTTGTTCGGGGCTCTCTGGGGAGGTAAGGCTTTGAATCAAACTTCACGGCTATACGGCGACCGTAGGAGGGCAGCGCAATCCGCGGCTCGATCCCTTCACCGCATCGGGAAACACAACGTTTGCGAATGTGCCTGGGTTTCCAGTCTCCACGAATTTCAATACGTATTTTGTGAACCTGGGCTACATGCGAACATTTTCGCCAAATGTCTTGAACGAACTTCGATTTGTTACACAGAGAAATTTCACCGATGACGGCGTTCCGGCCGTGAAACTGCCAACTCCAGCCGATTTGGGAATGGCCATCACACCGGACAATCCGTCCGGGCCGCCGAACCTGGACTTCAACAATTTGGGCACGACAGTCGGTGGGAGCGTGCAGGGGCCAACGACGTTGGCAAACAATACGTTTGGATTATCGGACACGCTGAGCTGGGTGCACGGGCATCACACTTGGAAATTGGGTGGCGGAGTTTCGGCGTACCAGAACAACACAGTGTTTGATTTCAACGTGAATGGCACGTTTACATTTACCAGCGGCGGCGGAGATCCAGGTGCGGGAAACGCGTTTGCGAATTTTCTGCTGGGAATTCCGACTACCTATGGGCAGGCGCCGGCGGCTCCTTCGAATATCCGAAGCAAAGCTACGTATGGTTTTGCGCAGGATGAATGGCGGATCGCCAAACGGCTGACGCTGACGCTGGGAGTACGCTACGAGTACAACCAGCCGAAGTTGGACACGGAGGGTCGGTCGTTCTCCATCGAACCGGGGATGCAATCGACGCGATTCGTCAACGCACCGGTGGGATTGGTTTTCCCGGGCGACAAGGGCGCACCGGTCGGCTCGAATTTCTCCGACAAGAACGATTGGGCGCCGCGCATCGGCTTCGCCTGGGATCCCAAGGGCAATGGGAAAACAAGTATTCGAGGCGGCTTCGGCATCTTCTACGACGTGCTGAAGGGCGAAGACAATTTGCAGTTCAACGGACAGCCGCCGTTCTTCGGGAATGCGGGCATCGTTTTCGACCCCGTGCCGACGACGCAGAATTCCATCGTGCAATATTTCAATGACCCGTTCGGGTCGACGGGAACGCCGAATTCGTTTCCTTCCACGCCTCCGGCATCGAATATTGATTTTGGCGCGGCAGGGTTTTTGCCCTTCAACAACAGCGGGTTCTTGTTCTTCGTGGATCCGCACCTCCGGACGCCTTACACGTATCAGTACAACTTGAGTTTGCAGCATGAACTGAAACGGAACCTCGATATGGAAGTGGCTTACATCGGAAGCAGCTCGCACGGGCTGACTTCGCTGGTGGACATCAACCCGTTCACGCTCGGCACCACAGACCGCGTTTTGAACCTGACCACGGGAAATACAACTTGTGTGGATGGCAGCGGGAATTCCACTTCTGGGGCAGATCCAAACAACACTTGCAGCTTCGCGAATCTGCCGGAGTTCAAGAATGTGACTAAGGCAAGCTACAACGCGCTGACAGCCAGCTTGACGAAGCAGATGGGTGATGTGCGCTACCTCGGGCACATGTACTTCACGTTCGGCTACACGTTTGCCCATGAACTCGACAACGTGTCCGGCTTCCGACAGCGCAGCTTCCAAGTGCCGACGTACCAGCCGGACTTGATGCGCGCGTCGGGCGACAGTGACGTGCGCCAGCGAATTGCGTTCAGCGGTGGATGGGATTTGCCATTTGACCGGATGTGGGGCTCTGGCCCGAAGCGATTGACACAAGGATGGAGCTTGTTCCCGATCGTGACGTGGAGGACGGGCTTCCCGCTCAATATCTTCGCGAACTTTGCTGATCAATTTAATCCTGGCTCGGAAGGACCCTCCGGGGCGGGCGATCCAACGGTTGTGAATGCGAACGTGGTTGGACCGACCAATACGCTGAATCCGCGAGCGACAGGCAACTTCTGGTTCGATCCGAATAGCTTCAGCAATACTCGCTGCGGCGATCCGGGCGCACCGGCGGTTTGCACTCCGAGCAGCACCATTTTCCCGTCGGATGCGCAAGTGGTGGCGAATCCTTCGCTGGCTACTTACGGATCGCTACCGCGGAATTTCCTGCGTGGGCCGGGCCACGCGAACTTTGATCTGGCCGTGGGGAAGACCACTTCGCTGATCGGCGAACGATTGAAGGTGGAATTCCGCGCGGAATTCTTCAACATTCTCAATCACGCGGAGTTTGCGAATCCGGATACCAACATTCAGGATTTCGGGGGCACGTTTGGGCAGATCACTCAGACGGGCGACACCGGGTCTCCGGTTGATCCAAAACCGCGGATCATTCAGCTGGCGCTGCGGTTTACGTTCTAGCTGAATTACGACAACTCGATTGAGTAAGGGAGGCTCCTGAAAGTTGGGAGCCTCCTTTTTTGCGGGATCGGGAGATCACCATCAACGCACGAGAGAGCATGGTCTTGCGGCTACCGGACTCGCCGACCAACCCAAACGATTCGCCTTCGCCGATGCGCAGAGACACTTCGTTCCCCGGCCGCACCCAACCGGCCCCGGTGGGGAGTTCTACTGCGAGTCCACGCACTTCCAGCAGACGTGCTATCAAGATGATGATACGCACGAAACAAAAATTCATGAAACTTTTGCTCGATAATTCAGGACGAGAGAGTTATACCTTGCTTCAATGGAAATAAAAGAAGAGCAATTGCCCCTCGGCTACGAATACATATTCAGTTTGCCCAAACCAAGGCGTGTTCAAACAAGCGCAGTGACTTTGATTATTATTGGTTCCTTACCATTGGCTTCCATTTTCCTAGTTTATTCCGGACTCCAAATCTATCTCAGCTTGCGACAGGTAAGCACAAAACCGTCGTTCCCCTATCTAGCGACTCTAGGGTTGTTGGTTCCTGCAATCCTGATCGCGGTAAGCGGCTATACATTTTGGAAGTTCCGGCGCGACGTGGCCCTCCTGAGAAATGGAGAATTGGCAATAGGCAGGGTAACCCACCAGAAATTGGTTCGTGTGGGCAGGCATGGCGGAAAGAGGACGCAGAGTAGGATTCGGTATTGTTTCAAAGACCCGGCTGGACAACTGTTTCAAGGCACGGGTATAGATAATTCCAAAATCTTCCTGGTGAATATGGCATTGCCCGTCTTCTATAAGGCAGAAGATCCGGAACAAAATGTTTCGATATGTACTGCAATTTGCGAGTTGAGACCTGGCTAGCGCTTCTCCAGGGGAATGACAAATTTGAGTGCGGTGTGGGTAGCGGAAAAGCCGACGACTTTTAGGTCCTTCAAGCCGGTATTGCGGCCGGCGGCGAGGACATCGTTTTCGGTGATTTGTTTTTGGCCTTTGGGGTAGACGATCCAGAGGGCGGCTGCGCCCTTTAGGGATTTCGAGATTTTCGGCAGGGCGCCGAGAGCTTCTTTCGAATCCGCGGCAAAAAAGATCCATTCGGAATCCGCTGCGACTTTATTTTTGCTCGCAGACTTTGCGAGCGTTCGTATTTCCGCGAGGAATGCGTCATCGAACTCACCGAGCAAGGAAACTTTCGCTCCCGGCTTCACACCAAGCTTTTCGATGCGCGTCTTTGGATGAAGGATTTTGTCGAGCCATTTCTCGGCAGCGGGACCGAGATGGAAAATGGCGAGGCCTTCGGCTGTCTGCAAACAGAGTTCGCCGTTCACGGCTTTCGCCGATTTGATGGTGGCGAAGGGAATCTTCAGGCGGAATTCGCCGCGGAATAGAATCTCACTGGTTTCGAGCAGGGCTTTTCCTTCGGATTTCTGTTTCCCGAAGTGGACAAAGCAGTTGATCTCATTTCCCATGAAAATCCCTCGCGGCTGAATGTTTTTTGTCGCGAAACGCTCTCCGCGACTTACACAAAACGCCGCGTCTCCGATAGTAAACTATCAGGTTCGATGGCGGCCACAACCACACATCGGGTGGACTGGAAACTGATCTGGGCGCAGCGCGGCTTCCGGTTTTTCTTTCTCGCGATGTTTGTTTCGCTCTTCGGAAGCGGGATGAACTTCGCGGGTGTCAGCTGGTACATCCTGGCGGCGACGCACTCGACCGTGAAAGTCAGCGGGCAAGTGATTGTTATGACTCTGCCGGGGCTTTTCGTGCCATTTCTCGGCGGCGTGCTGATCGATCGAATCGACAGACGCTACCTGGGCGTACTGCTCGATCTGATTCGCGGCTTTTTCGTGCTGGCCACGGCGTACATCGCGTGGCACGGCCATCTACAGCTCTGGCATCTCTATGCCATGACGCTGATCACCGGCACGGGCTCCGCGATGTATTGGGCCACGGTGAATGCGCTAGTGCAGGAAGTGATTCCGCCGAGCCAGTTCACCGGCGCGAATGCCGCGGTGCTTGTGGGAGTGCAGAGCGGCATGCTCATCGCGGGGGCGTTCGTCGGGTTTCTCTACAATACCGCGGGAATCGCGGGGATTCTGGCGATCGATGGCGCGACTTATTTCTTGTCTGCCTACTTTTTGTACCAGGTGCGCCGCGGGTACGTGTCGCCGCGGGAGAGCCAGAGATATCCGCGGGAATATAACGAAGCAACGGAAGCGACTGCCGAGGCGCTCGAGACGGGAGAAAACCCAGAAGTTGCGGAGGCGGGACTTTCGCTCGCTGTTTATGCAGATATGAAAGAAGGATTCGCCTATCTGAAGCAGCAACCGCTGGTACTTGCGCTGGGCATCACGCATTCGATCATGATGGCGGGAGTGGTAAGCGCAAACGTTGTTCTGGTGGCACTGACAAACGATATTCTTCGAGCGGGTGCACGCGGGCTTGGATTTTTGGAAGCGGGCTGGGCGACCGGCGCGATCATCGGAGGATTGATTGCCAGCCAGCTTCGACAGTCTTTGCGAATGCCACTGTATGTCGCAGCGTGCGCCGGGCTGGCGGTAGGCCACATGGCGACGCCATTCGTCGCGTTTCTTGTGGGCGCGGTGATGATGCAGATTGCGTTTGGATTTTGCCGCGCGCTAGGCGGCGTGGTGGCGCAATCTTCGCTGATGACCATCGTGCCGAGACATTTTATGGGGCGGACGCAGTCGGCAATGGCGATTCTGACGACGGTGGTGCAACTCTTCATGAGTTTTGCGCTGGGATGGGTGGCGCAGGGCGCGGGACTCATAGCCGCATACGCGCTGCTGGCCATTTTGTACACCGGAGCCACAGTCTCGGCCATTCGCGCGCGCCAGCTCTTACGATAAGCTTCGATTGTGTAAGATTTATTAGCGCGAGGCCGCGATGGAAATCCGCACGATCGAATCCTTCCTGCAATATTTCAAGAATGTGCGCGAGCGCACCATGCGCGTGGCGCGGTGCATTCCCCCGGACAAACTGGACTGGTCGTACGCGCCAGGAAAATTCACGCTGAGTGATTTGCTGCGGCACATGGCAGTGGCAGAACGTCTCATGTGGGCGGAGACGCTGCAGGGCCACACAAGCCACTATACGACGCATGGCAAAGAGCTGGCGGACGGTTATGAAAACGTGATGGCCTTCATGGAGCGAATGCACGCGGAATCGATGGAAATTTTTGCGCGGTTCAGCGACGAAGAACTTCAAAACAAGTGCAAGACTCCCGACGGCGCGGAGATCACCAAATGGAAATGGCTGCGCTTGATGGTGGAGCACGAAATCCATCACCGCGGACAAATTTATCTTTATTTAGCGATGCTCGGCGTACCGACTCCACCGCTATACGGGCTTACTTCGGAACAAGTGCGCGCACGAGGCAGCGCAGAATGACGGTCTGTTGCCGATGCAATTGGTTTAATCGGAAGCGGGATTGGGCGTGGGAGCAGCGGGAGGAACAACCGCTTTTTGGCCGAGAAGTTCCACGGCCGCTTCGTAGAGCTTGGCGCGCAATTGGTAACGCTCGTTGGCGCGCGTGATGTAGCGCACGGCGATTTCGACGCCGCCGACGACCGGTTTCACATTGATGGCAGGTGCAGCGGACAGAGCGCGCATCTGGCGCGAACTTGCGGCGCTTTGCCATTCCTGTTCGGCTTGTTTGGCGGTTTCGGTTGTTGCTTCGGCGACCTTTTTCTGAATCGCGTCGATGATGGGATACGGGTCTTGTCCTACCGGAAGGACAACCTGCAGCTCGTCCCACATCCACTGGCCAGAGGTCGAGAAATTAAAATAGTGGCCTTCAATGGCATAGCTGTTCGTAAACGTCACGCGCCGCCCTGTAGGGTGGCCCGAATCCGTCCAGTTGCCGGTCTCCAGCAGAACGGTGTGAAACATTCCCAGCTCGACAACTTCACCGGTGACACCGTTGATTTCCACCCAATCACCGAGACGAACACCGTTTTTCCCCATAAGGACAAACCAGCCAAGGAAACCCACGATGAAATCCTTGAGCGCCACGGTCAGGCCCGCGCCCGCGAGGCCGAGAAAAGTTCCGAGCTGGTTGGGTGGCCCGAAGATCACCAGCAGAATCAGCAGCACAGCCGCTACTCGCAGCGAAACGCTGGCAACGGTGCGAAGGTTTTGCAACTGGCGCCGGTCCATGCTCAAGCGGCCGACTACATGATCCAGCACGGTCATAAAATAAAGACCGACCAGTGCAATCGCAAGAATCATCAAGACGCCATTCAGAGAGCGGTGCACAACGGCACGCTGGCGGGCAGCTACGCTTTCGATCCAATTGGCGTAGACCGCCGCAAGCTCCTTGTTGGCTCCGATGCGTTTGTCGAAGTTCGAAAGCGCCTCTTGCTCGGAAGCCAGCTCCCAGGTCCTGTCCGCGGCGGCGGCAAGATCCTCTGCGCTACGATCGTCGGCTGCTAGAGCGGGTTTGGATGCATCGGTTGCACTTTTCTTCTTGGCGTGATGAGCGAGGTCCGAAGATTTCTCTTTCTCCGCCTCGAGCTTGGATTCAAGCGCGTTGTGTTTTTCCGTCAGAAAAACAACGGCGTTTTCAGCATCCTGTTTAGCGCGCCACAATTGCAGCTGAGTGTTGTGCAACTGACTCCATTGTTGATACCGGTGGAGCAAGCCGAACTGCTCGGGAGAAACTGCCGCGTGATCCGGGGGAGCGGAGCCGTTGTGTTGATCTGCCTCATGCTGCTTCTTTTCATCCTGGATGCGGGCCTCGAGGTCTCCTCCTTCGCGGCGAAAATCCTCTTGGGCATCGTCAGCTTCATCCGCCGCCAGATCGCGGTCGGCTTACACACCGTCGAGCCGCTCCTGGAGTTTTTCCTTTTTCCCCGGATCTTTCGTCTTGGCGACGATGTCCTTGAGCTGCGCCATTTGGGCTTCGTCATCGGCCACTAACTTCTGGGCCCTTTGAAGACGATCCTTGGCCTCCTTGGCTTCGGGGCTCAGCGCGGGTGGATGTTGTCTGGCGTTACTTAAAGCCGCATCGTAAGCGAGGTCGACTTCGTAGTCCCCCTGACGGAGGGCCTGTTTTGCTAACGCAATCTCATCATCGGTGGCGGCCTGCTGCGAGAGTTGTTGCGCGGTCTGAAGCGGCGTGTGATCGACCAGCGGGGCATTGGCTGCGGCGTGCTTGCCTTTTTCGCCGAACGGAACGAGCTTCGGCGACTCCGCCGTGCGAAATAGTCCGTAGGCCGTCGCTCCGAGAAGGAGCACCAGCACAATTGCGGCAATCTTTTGCGTCGTCTTCATGTCTCGATGCGAATCGCCCTCTATTCTAGTATGAGGCAGAGCAATTCGGGCGCGTTCTGTTTGCTTATTCTCGCATCCATCTAGGTATCGCCCAGGGGTTCGGCAGCGGCTGTGACTAGCGAAGCACCAACGGACCGAGAAACCTTGTGCAGATTTCGTGGGTCAATTACGCTTCGGATGAGAACAAATATGCAGGATTCCCGACTACCTCGATTGCTTTTTGCCGTCCTTGCCGTGGGCGCGGCAATCTATTTTTCGTCGTTCTACGCGCAATTGCCTGAAGTGGTGGCTTCGCACTTCAACGGGCGCGGTGTGGCCAATGGCTGGCAGACAAAACCGGCTTTCTTTGGCGTCCTTGCCGGTGTAAGTGCGCTTGCAGCGTTGGTCGGATTCGGCATTCCGCTCATGATCGCGTCGCTTCCGGCACGGCTAATCAATCTTCCCAATAAGAACTATTGGCTCTCGCCCGAACAATTTGCCGGCACCATGGAATTCTTGAAACAGTTTTTCGCCTGGTTCGGCTGTGCCGTTCTCACCGTCATCCTTGTCACCTTTGATTATGCCGTCCAGTCCAATCTCCATCCCGACCATCGGCCCGACACGGCCCGCATGTGGTTCCTCCTCGCCGGTTTCTTGGTGTTCGTCGTCGTGTCCGTGGTTCGAATGTTCCTGCGATTCGGCCGCGTGCCACAGGGCAATGCTTCTTACAAATGAAAACGCCTCCGACCAGTGTCGGAGGCGTTTTGTTTTGAGTCGTTCGGATCTTTCTAGAGGTAGTCGCGCGAGGGGCCTTCTAGGAACGCGCGCAGTTTTCGCGAACGCGATGGATGGCGCAGCTTGCGCAGGGCTTTTGCTTCGATCTGGCGGATGCGTTCGCGGGTGACGGCGAAGGACTGGCCTACTTCTTCGAGCGTGTGCTCGCTTCCGTCGTCCAGGCCGAAGCGCATCTTGATGACCTTTTCTTCGCGCGGCGTCAGCGTCTTCAACACCGAAGACGTTTGTTCCTTCAAATTCAAATTGATGACCGCATCGGACGGCGAAACTACGGCCTTGTCTTCGATGAAATCGCCGAGATGCGAATCTTCCTCTTCGCCGATGGGAGTTTCGAGCGAAATCGGCTCTTGCGCTATTTTCAGAATCTTGCGCACCTTGGACACTGGAATGTCCATGCGCTTGGCAATTTCTTCGCTGGTCGG
>JBGPDI010000152.1:0-11071 GCA_041482215.1 Candidatus Acidiferrum sp.
AGTACTAATCGCCCGTTCGGCTTAATCATAAAACTTTCTCAAACCGTCTTTGAGGAAGCGCAGAAAATGCGTTACCGCCTTTTCCGCACAGTGTTGTTCGACCTGATGTCGAACTTGTAATGCCAGCCAAATGTCGGTCGTACTTACGACCGCACATATTTCTGTTGTCGCACTCGCGATCCTTTGCTCGGGATGAGCTCAGGTATCCGTTCGCGAGTTTCCAGTTTCCTGGTGGTCATACCGCGAGGGTCACACCCGTTCCCATCCCGAACACGGAAGTTAAGCCTCGCCGGGCCGATGATACTGCATGGGCAACTGTGTGGGAACGTAGGTCGCCGCCGGGATTAAATTACAAAGGGCCGGTCTGAGCAATCAGACCGGCCTTTTTGTCTTGCTCTGTGACTTTTCGTCAAGACTGCTACGTTTGGATCGGCTCTCCAAACGTGACCCAGAATCCGTTTACGTCACGAACAACGAACTCACGCATGCCATAGAAGGTTTCATGAAGGCTCTCTATGACTTGTACGCATTCTTTCAAGTCTCGGTAGATGTCTGCCACTTTGTCCGTCAGGATATAGACGTCGACCTCGCGACGGTTGTCGGTACTAAGTCTCCCGCCCGCATCGAGCACAATCTCGCTGTTCCCGAAAGACAGCTTCGCCCAGTTGATTTCGCCGTCCTCTTCGTTTTGCCGGATTAATTTGAACCCGATCGAGATATACCAGTCGGCCGTGGCGCGAACATCCGGAACATGGATCATCGGTACAACGTCTTGTGGCATGGCTTACTCCGCGGGGCTCAGTAACGAAAGCGCAAATCGGTGCGCACAGTCTAGCACCCGTCCACAGTTCCGGCGGCAACTTCCGAGGACAAGCTTGGCAGTAAGAGCTGGCGGGAGTCCCGCGCCAGCGAAGCCGGCCCATTTTTTGTTTGGGGCGCTCCCCTTATTGAGGTACTTTCCTTTCCCGTAGCTAGCTGCAAGTCCCGCCTTGCGAATGCAAGTGCGCGAGCCGAGCAGCTTCTGGAGCCGAACGCAATAATGAAAGCCCTGACTCTTGCAATCCTAGCTGCCTGTTGCATCAGCACTGCATCTGCGCAAACTCCCACAAACGATCTGTCGGATTCGTTGGGGCTAACTCAGTTAAAAAAGTATTCGAGTCACCGCGTCTCCAGCGGCAACAGAAACATCGCCAGCAATGACGACAGCAAGCGCATCATGCCCGGTGACACGCTCGTTATGGCAGACGTCGCTGGTCCGGGTATGGTCACGCACATCTGGGTGACAGTGGCCAGCAACGAGTTTGCCTGGCCGCGGCTGCTCCGCGTTCGCGTTTATTACGACGGCCACAAAACGCCCAGTGTTGATGCGCCTCTAGGTGATTTTTTCGGCGTTGGCCACGGCTCCGAGCGCAATCTGAACTCCCTGATGATTCACGACAGTTCTTTCGGCCGCGCGCGCAACAGCTATTGGCCCATGCCTTATCGCAAGTCCTGCCGCATTACTGTGACTAACGAGGGCGACCGCATTGTCCCCATGTTTTATTACCACGTGGACTATCGCAGCTACCCGTCGCTGCCCGCCGACATCGCTTATTTTCATGCCTACTATCGTCAGGAGCGCCCCGCGCGCGCCGGACACAACTACGAGTTTCTCGACATCAAAGGAACGGGCCATTACGTCGGCACGGTTCTCAGCGTCGTCCAGACGCAGCTTTCCTGGTTCGGCGAGGGAGACGATCTTTTCTACATTGACGGAGCAAAGAAGCCGCAGATCTACGGCACTGGCTCAGAGGATTATTTCAATGATGCTTGGGGCCTCCGCGATTCTGACGGCCCATGGACCGGCACACCGATCGCCGAAGGCGAACGCCTCGGATCGCGGCTCAGCGCTTATCGCTGGCATGTGCCCGATCCAATCGCGTTCAGCAATTCGTTGTGGGCAGGCATTGAGCACGCCGGATGGACCGCTAAAGAAGACGGCTCCGTGCGCTCTGCATTTGAAGAGCGGCCCGATTATTTCTCCAGCGTCGCGTTCTGGTACCAGAAAGGTGTCAACGAAGGTCTGCCCGAGCCACCCTACGGACGCGCGCGTCTGCCCTTTGGCAGTGCCACGCAAATTGCCGTGGAGGATTCCCTCGCCGACGTAAGAACCGAAGGCGGCAAAGCGAGCGTCCAGCTCGAGGTGGATTGGGCCAAGGATTTGCTCTTCTTCGAAGCTCAGGGTCAAAGCGCGAAGATGCACGTGCCCCTCGACATTCCCGAAGCTGGCCGCTACGAACTCGTCGCGCAGATCGCCCTGGCTCCCGATTACGGAGACTACACTGCGCTGCTCGACGGCCAGCCGACCAATCTTGATACTCGCCAGGCGGCCACTTCCGAAATTCCTTTTCCCGGCCCGGAAGTTTTTCACAATTATTTGCCGGAAGTTTACGTCGCGAAAGACCGGCCTCTCGGAATGTTTGAACTCACCAAGGGCCGGCACATTTTGACTTTCGTCTGCATGGGGAAAGATCCGCATTCCGCCGGTTACAATTTCGGCATTCAAGAACTCGTCCTCGAACGCGTTCCCCCGGTCGAGCAGCCCGCGCCATCAACCTCTGAAGCGAGAAATTCTGTAACGGCCGCTGGTGCCATCGTCTATCGCGGACAGCCGTTTTCCCACTATGTTGCCCAACTCAAGAACAGCTCACCCGAGAATCGCGCGGCCGCACTTCGCGCCATCGGAAATTTTGGCCCACACGCGGCAACTGCCGTCACCTTGCTCACCACCGCTCTCTCCGATGAATCCCCCGATGTTCGAGGAGCGGCCGCAGGTGCTCTTGCGCAAGTCGGCGCGCCCGCCACTGCCGCAGTCCCGGCACTGGCAAAATTACTAGCGGATTCCGCGCCGCGCGTCCGTTCCGTTGCGGCCGTCGCGCTAAAAAATATGGGAGCTGTCTCGGCTCCTGCGCTTCCCCAACTTATCGCCGCGCTGGATGATCCAGTGGCTTACATTCGTGCCGCCGCCGCCGATGCTATCGGCGCCATCGGTCCCGGCGCGCGCGGAGCCGTGCCTGCCCTCATCCACCGTTTCTCTGCCCAGCCTGAATCGAATTTCGTCTTCGACAGCGTTATCTACGCCCTTGGCAACATAGGTCCCGACGCGGCAGCCGCCATTCCCGCGCTAAAAGAAATGTCGCTTCGGGTGCGGCTCACCGCTCCCGCACTGGAAGCCATCCTAAGAATCGAAGGAAAGCCCGTCCCGTCCTATCACTAGTGCCGCCTAACCCGGTAACCGAATTAGCCCCTGGTGGCCTTCCAGAATTCATATCCAGGTGAGGAAAGGCGTGCAGGTGTTGACCATGGTGGGACAGTCTAAAAGTACTATTGACCCCGACGTTTTGGCGTTCTAAGTTAAAGTGTCTACTCCCCGGCCCCGGACACCATCCACAGTGAGGTCCCCAATGTCCATCAAGCTCGCAATCAACCCCGCAGACAGCGCCCTACAAGCTCGCTGGGACAGTTTGCGGAGTCACAAACGCATCATCTCTCGTGTGAAGTTACTCGTTGAATGGGAACAAAGCGGCACCAAGGAGCACGCCAACGCCGTCACAGTTGACGTAAGCCACACCGGCTGTATGGCGGTTGTGGGCGCGGACCTACCGTTACGCAAGCGTGTCCATCTGATCCATTCCGAAACAGGCCGTAAAGCAGAGGCCGAAGTTGTCTGGCGTAGCCATGAAGCCTGGGACGCCGGCTTCGAATTGGTCAAGCCCGATGCCACATTCTGGGACTTGAAATAGCCGTCCCCGCGCCGCGTTGATTCGAATCTACTGCGGCCACTTTTCCTTCGGCAAACTCTTCTGGATCGTCTCGAGATTCTGGAAGCCATCCTTGATGACTGTCTGCTTGACATTGTTCTTCGTAACCACCACGGGCTTTAAGAGAATCGCGCGAATGGATTTGTTTCCGATGGAGATTGAGGCAGTAGTCTTAACGTCCTCTCCCTTCGCCAGTGATACGGCTGCTTCCGCGGCCAGTTTTGCTTGAGAGCCGAGCGGTTTATACACCGTCATCGTCTGAGTGCCATCGAGAATGCGAATGATCGCCGCAAGATCGGCGTCCTGTCCCGAAACCAGCACTTTTCCCGCGAGCTTGTGATCATCGAGCGCCTGGATTGCGCCGCCCGCCGTTCCATCGTTCGAAGCGACGACGGCGACGATATTCCCTTTGGTCGAATCGATGGCTTGGGACATATGCGCGTAAGCTTCCGAAGGATCCCAGTCTTTGCTCCAGGTGTCGGAGACAATCTTGATGTCACCGCGATCCACCAGCGGCTTCAGCACCCTCATCTGCCCATCATGCAGAATGATCGCGTTGCTATCCTTTGAAGAACCGCCAATCAAGACGTAATTGCCCTTGGGAGCTTGCTGCGCCAGCGTCTCAGCTTGCAGGAGCCCAACTCCCATCGCATCGACTCCCACAAAGAACGTGACATTCGGATCGCGTACCAATCGTTCATAACAGAGCAGCGGCACTTTCGCGGCCTTGGCCGCGGCGACAATGCGCACCGCTTTCTCCGCATCGTGAGGCACCAGAATCAGGACTTTGACGCCTGCAGCCAGAAGTTTCTGCGCCTGCTGCAGCTGCATTTCGTCGTCGCCTTCGGCATTTTCGACCAGTACTTGTGCCCCCAACTCTCCCGCGCGCTTCTGGAACCGGTCAAGGTCCGTCTGCCAGCGTTCAATCTTCAGCGAATCCATCAGAAAACCGATTTTGAGAGCTTTGGAGGAATCTGGTTTATCTTGCGCTTCGATCAATGAAAGGGAAAAAAGTATGCCAATTGCCAACAAAATGGGCCGCAAACCTTTCAAGCGAAAAGTAAGCATGCACGCACCTCCACAGGTGTTGTTGGAAACGTAGCACCGCCCCACACCTCATTCAACGAGAATGCCTTCCGGTTTACGCAATGCGATACGTTAGGGCCTTCTATAGTGCCGCGAAAGGCACCTACAGGATTGCAGTTATCTTCGGAAGGCGTCGGAGCGGAATGTATAGGAGCTGAGTACCCGCATGTAATTCCCGCGTTCGAAGGTGCTGGCATCGGCTACCGAGCGACGGCTCATGCTTCCGCACATTTGCTGGATGGAATCGTATTCGTGATTGTCTAGCCATCGCCGGAGATCGGCCAGAACGAATGCGGCGTGCGGAATGCCCTTGTGGAGCAGGGCCGAGGCCATCATGGCCACGCGAGCGCCTGCCATCATGCATTTCACGATGCCCGTGGCGGCGTGGACTCCACCAGTGATGGCGATGTCGGAGTGAACATGCCCGAAGAGAATTGCCGTCCAGTGAAGGCGCAACAGCAATTCGTCCGGGTGACTCAAGGTTAGGCGAGGTACGACTTCCAGTGATTCAGTGTCAAAATCCGGCTGGTAAAAGCGGTTGAAGAGCACCAGTCCGCCGGCGCCGGCTTCCCCGAGCCGCAACGCAATGTTGGCGGGCGCGCTGAAAAAGGGAGAGAGCTTTACGGCCACGGGAATGCGAACGATGTGAGTGATTTGGCGGACCAAGTCTACGTAGCCCTTTTCGACTTCTGCGGCGCTTATCGCCGGTTCTGTGGCGATGGAGTAGATATTCAGCTCAATGGCGTCCGCCCCGGCTTCTTCCATCATGAGGGCGTACTCCACCCAACCGCCCGGAGAGACTCCGTTAAGACTGGCAATCACGGGGATCTCTACGGCTTCCTTCGCTCTTGCAATCAAATTCAGATAGTGGTCGGGGCCCGAATTGTAGGTTTGCAGATCCGGCAGCAGGGATTGCGATTCCGCAAAACTATCCGAACCCCGCCAGAGGTCTTCATCCAGGGTACGACTTTCTCTTTCGAATTGTTCCTCGAACAGGGAGGGAAGAACGACGGCTCCGATGCCGGCGTCTTCGACCTCTCGAATGTTCGCAGCGGATTCAGTAATGGGACACGCCGAAGCCACGAGTGGCGACTTCAAGGTGAGGCCCAGATATTTAGTAGTAAGGTCGCTCATTCCTGGTCTCCTCCCTTTTTGACATTTTCCAAGGCGGCCTCTTCCATCTCATGCGGAGCAATGTCCGGTGTTTCCGAGCGGCCGGGCATTGCCGCGCGATTGGAGTAGACGTGCCACTGACGCTCGACATCGTCCTGCGCCTGATGCAGGAGCTTACGCGCTGCAGCGGGATCGCTTCGTGCCAGCATCGTGTAACGCGCTTCGTTATACGCGTATTGTTTGAGTGAAATCGTCGGAGCTTTCGAATCCAACTGGAAGGGGTTCTTGCCTTCGAGGCGCAGGGCCGGATTGTAGCGCATGAGCGGCCAGTAACCGGAAAGCACTGCCTTCTTCTGCTGATCCAAGCCAAAAGCCATGTCGTAGCCATGCGCAATGCAGTGGCTGTAAGCGATGATCAGGGATGGACCGTCGTGCGCCTCCGCCTCCTGAAAGGCCTTAATGGTGTGTGTGTCGCCTCCGCCCATGGCGACACGCGCCACGTACACATTGCCGTAACTGATGGCCTCCATCGCCAGGTCTTTCTTGTTCATTTGTTTACCGCCGGTTGCAAACTTGGCGACGGCGCCGCGCGGAGTGGCCTTGGACATTTGCCCACCGGTATTGGAATAGACCTCGGTGTCCAGAACTAGCACGTTCACCTTGCGGCCGGAGCCAAGCACATGATCGAGGCCTCCAAATCCAATGTCGTATGCCCAGCCGTCGCCGCCGACTAGCCACACACTTCTCCGCACCAGATTGTCGGCCACAGCCAAGAGGATTCGAGTCTCTGGTGAATCCAGCGAAGCGAGTTTGCGTTTGAGTTCAGCTACTCGCCCGCGCTGCGCTTCGATGCCGGATTCCTTGGACTGATCCGCCTCCAGCAGCTCCTTCGTTAGCGTCTCGCCAAGCTGGCTGCCGAGACGGGCGACAAGCTCCCTGGCGAAGGCTTCGTGTTGATCCACCGCCAGTCGCATCCCTAGGCCAAACTCGGCATTGTCTTCAAAGAGCGAATTAGACCACGTCGGCCCGCGCCCCTGAGGATTGCAGGTGTAGGGAGTTGTCGGCAGATTTCCGCCGTAAATCGAAGAACACCCTGTGGCATTGGCGACAAGCAAGCGATCGCCGAAGAGCTGTGTGAGAAGTTTGATGTAGGGAGTTTCGCCGCAACCTGCGCAAGCTCCGGAGAACTCAAAGAGCGGTTGCAGCAGTTGAACGTCCTTAACCTGGCTGTGTGAGACACGCGCGCGGTCGAACTCCGGCAGCGATAGGAAGAATTCCCAATTGGCCGCCTCCGTTTGACGCAGTGGCGGCTGCTCTTCCATATTGATGGCTTTGTGCTTCACTTCCGTTTTGCTCTTCGCAGGGCAGATCTCCACGCACATGCGGCAGCCTGTGCAGTCCTCCGGCGCCACTTGCAAGGTGTAGCGCAGGCTCTCCAGTTCGCGCCAGCGCGGTTTGCTGGATTTGAACGTGGCCGGAGCGTTTGTCAGTTCCGAGGAATCGTAGACCTTCGCGCGAATAACCGCGTGCGGGCATACTAAAACGCATTTGCCGCATTGGATGCAAAGTTCTGTATCCCAAACGGGAATCTGCTGCGCGATATTGCGCTTTTCCCATTGCGCCGTGGCAGTGGGAAAAGTTCCATCGATCGGCATGGCGCTTACCGGCAGCGCGTCACCTTTGCCGGCAATGATCGCGCCCACAATGTTCCGCACAAATGCAGGGGCTCGCTCGGAAACCGGTGGCAGGACATTGAAATCTGCCGACACCCTTTCTGGAACGTTCACTTCGTGGAGATGTGAAAGCGTCTGATCGACAGCGGCAAAATTCTTTTGTAACACCGCATCGCCCCGTTTTCCGTAGGTTTCCTCAATGGCGTGCTTGATTGCCGCAATGGCTTCTTCACGCGGCAGTACGCCGCTGATGGCGAAAAAGCACGTCTGCATGATGGTGTTGATGCGGCTACCCATGCCTGTTGCGCGCGCGACGGAGTACGCATCAATCACAAAAAACTTGAGCTTCTTCTGGAGAATGGTTTCCTGCACCTGGCGCGGGAGATGATTCCAGACTTCGTCAGCGCCGAACGGAGCATTCAGTAGAAACGTCGCGCCCGTTTCGGCCGCGCCCAAAACGTCCATGCGATCCATGAATTGAAATTGGTGGCAGGCGATAAAGCTGGCCTTTGAAATCAGATAGGTGGAGTCGATTGGTTCCGGACCAAAGCGAAGATGCGAGACAGTGACAGCGCCGGCCTTTTTGGAATCGTAGACAAAATAACCTTGCGCGTAGTTGTTCGTTCCCTTGCCGATTATCTTGATCGAGTTCTTATTCGCTCCAACGGTGCCGTCCGAGCCAAGCCCATAGAAAAGCGCGCGGACCGTCCGCAGATCTTCGGTCGAGTAGTCCAAGTCATAGCCGAGGCTCGTGTGCGTGACATCATCCCGGATGCCTATGGTGAAATGGTTTTGCGGCTGAGGCTTTTTCAATTCATCAAAAACAGCTTTCACCATCGCCGGTGTAAATTCCTTCGAAGAGAGCCCATACCGGCCTCCAATGATCCGCGGCAAAGTCACCGAACTATTCACAGCGGTTCGCTCCATGAAAGCGGTCACCACATCCTGATAGAGCGGTTCACCCAAGCTGCCTGGTTCTTTTGTGCGATCGAGTACCGCAATGCGGCGCACCGTCGCTGGCAGTGCCGCAAAAAAATCATCCAGCTCGAACGGCTTATATAAGCGCACTTTGAGCAAGCCGATTTTCTCGCCGGCCTTCTGCAGAGCGTTCACAGTCTCCTGAACGGCGCCTGCGCCCGAGCCCATTAAGATAATCACGCTTTCTGCATCCGGCGCGCCGAAGTAGTCGAAGAGGTTATAGCTGCGTCCTGTCCGCTTGGCGAAACGGTCCATCACGTCCTGCACGATTTTCGGGCAAGCGCGATAAAAAGGATTGCAAGCTTCACGCGCCTGGAAATACACGTCGGGATTCTGTGCCGTGCCGCGCAACACCGGGCGATCCGGCGAAAGTGCCCGGTCGCGGTGCTGCTGGATAAATTTGTCTCCGATCAACGCGCGAAGATCCTCATCCAGCAGCGGAATAATTTTGTTCACTTCGTGCGAAGTGCGGAAACCGTCGAAGAAATGCAGGAACGGAATTCTGGATTCGAGCGTCGCCGCCTGCGCGATCAGGGCGAAATCGCTCGCCTCCTGGACCGAATTTGACGCCAGCATGGCGAACCCTGTCGAGCGTGCGGCCATCACGTCGCTATGATCGCCAAAAATCGAGAGTGCGTGCGTTGCCAGCGTTCGCGCGGCGACATGGATTACGGCTGGGGTCAGCTCCCCAGCGATCTTGTACATGTTTGGGATCATCAACAGCAAGCCTTGCGAGGCCGTAAATGTCGTTCCCAGCGCCCCCGCCTGCAAGGCGCCATGCAGTGCCCCAGCGGCTCCGCCCTCGCTTTGCATTTCGATTACGTCGGGCACCGCGCCCCAAATGTTCCTCTTACCCTCGGAGCGCCACTGATCCGACCACTCCCCCATCGGCGAAGACGGCGTGATCGGATAGATCGAAATCACCTCATTCAGGCGGTACGCGACGGAGGCTGCTGCTTCATTGCCATCGAGAATGACTGGGGTCCGCGTCATGAAAATCCTCCCCTACACTTTCTCTGCGACGATGAGATCCGTTCTCGACCAAGGCTATTCACCATTTCTTCGCCAATATAGGGACTGAACTTGTCCGATTAGGACCCTCGTCAACCTTCACGTTCCAATTCTGCAGATACTTGCTCAGGGAGACTGTGACTCAAGTCACCGCGTCCTGTGACGGGAACGTTTCGTTTGTTAGCTGCCGCTGATCAAGCGGTCGAGGCGGGGAGAAATGCGCTCGCTGAGGCGCGCGATCCACAGCGCCGCAACGATCCCGGCGAATACGTCCATCGTATAGTGCGCGCGCAGAATGAGAACTGTAGCGATCTCGAAAAGTACAAGCACTACAGCAGCAACCGTAACCCAATTCCGGTGCAAGCGGGAGAGCTCGATCGCTCCGAAAACTGCAATCGCCGTATGTCCCGAAAAGAAAAAATCGTTGGCCACATGATAGGTCACCAGAAGAGAAGGGAAGCCTGGATAGTGCCAGATCATGTTGGGCGGAGGCGGCAACGCACAGATGGCCTGCATCAATTGGCGCAACGCCATCAACAGGAATAGACCAAGGAATGGACGAACGCTTCCACCGAAAAGCCAGCGTCCCAGAAGGAACAGTCCCAGCCCGTCGATCAGCCCGGAGCTTACGATCAGAAGCGCGTTGGCCGCTCCCGCATTCTGCGAAAAATATGCATTGAGCCCTGCAGTCGCATTGTGCAGCGCGTCGCCAATGCCGTTTGCAGGAGCCGTCCGCGCACCGATCAGCGATTGGGTCCAGAACCACAGCGCGAGAACAATTCCGGTAACAAGCAGCCGCAGCAGCAGGCTGCGCCGCCGTGCAGAGTTTTCGCCCGCTGTCATAAGAGGCGTTTCATCGTGAGTCGACTCTCAGCTATTCCTTTACGGTCCGTTGCGTCATCTCTAGCGCCAGCCCGCGCGCTTTGCGCAAATCGAGTTTTCCCGTTCCCAGATACGGCAGCGTTTCGAGCCGCACGAACTGATCCTTCCGAGGCCGCCACAGCGCCGGCAAATCACTCTTTCCCAATTTCTCCAGACATTCTTCCAGTTGTGCCTCATCCAACGTGTGCAGCACCACGAGTCGCTCGCCCTTCTTCTCGTCCGGCACGGCGGTCACCACAAAAGTCTGTTCCGTCGCGCCAGCCAGTTCCTGCAGTAGATCTTCTACCTTAATGTGCGGCACCATCTCGCCGCCAATCTTGCTGAAGCGGCTCAGGCGATCTGTGATTTGCAGGAAACCGTCCTCATCGAGCGCAGCGATGTCACCGGTTGTGTACCAACCGTCATCCAAAACGTCCGCAGTCTTTTCCGGGTGGTCGAGGTAGCCGCGCATGACGTTGGGACCTCGCACTAAAAGCAGGCCGGACATTCCCAGTGGTACCGGTGAGCGCGTGTCGGGGTCAACGATTC
>JBGPDI010000153.1:0-11032 GCA_041482215.1 Candidatus Acidiferrum sp.
CCATGCGCATTCGCCGTCACAGTCTTTAGCAAATCCTCAAGCAGAAAACGGTTCACCTGAAAAAACGAAAGATGGCTGACTTTGAATTGGTATCCCCCGGCGTCGTGCGTCAGATAGCCCGGTCCCGTCAATTCAAATCGGTTCTTTTTCTGGTCGAGCAATAGCAAACTCTCAAGCTGAGGCAGCGCGCCCTGAAAACTAGCCGCTAACTCCGCCGCAGGCTTCAGAAATTTCTCAAACGCCACATTCAACGCAACCTTGTTGTCGGCCGAATCGGTAAACGCTTCGATTTCCTGGATTCCTTCTGGCAATCTACCCGCCCGCGCCATCTCCTGCAGTTGTCCAAATGTTTCCGCGAGTCGCGGCGAAAGCACCGGACATTCATCGATCGGAACAATTACCGCGCTCTCCGGTAGAAAATAACCAAGCGCCCGCGGCATCCCGCTACGCACCGCCCATTGCGCGCGATTTCGATACCCGTAGGGCTCCGCCGAATGCTCCGCGATTACCCCATCCCAGGTAATTCCGCCGATTCGCGAAAGTGTTTCTCGCAGAATCTCCTTCTTCAATCTCAATTGTTCAGTAGCCGAAATGTGCTGGTAGTGGCAGCCACCGCATTTTTGAAAATGTGCGCACTTGGCTTTCCCGCGCTCTTTCGCCGGCGAGATGACTTCCAGAAGGTCCGCCCAGATCAATTTCTTCTTTTTCGTTTTCGTGGTCGCGCGCACCTCTTCCCCAGGCAAGACATAAGGTACGAAGACCGTGTTTCCGTCCGCGTGCGACAATCCATCGCCACCGTAAATCAGCTTCTCAATCGTCAATCTTAACTCATCAGCCATAGCAATGTCCTATTCTAAGATAATAAACATGTGCAGGCGTGGAATTATTCGCGCGCTCTAGTGTTCGGATCTCGTTCGAGTTTGCTGGCCCGCGCTACGATAGGTAAAAAAGGCTCAGTCGTGGCAGTCCAAACTCTTCCAGCAGCCGTTTTTGCAAGTACTGCTTCTCAACCATAGCCAATTGCTCTGTCTTCATCTTCCGCCGGTACATCGCCAGTTGCCCGTCCACTTCACGCCGGATCTTCAGCAGCAGTTCTTCAGGCGCATGGCTCAGCAGCACCGCATGTATCTTCTCATCCAAGACCGTAAGCCGCCGCTCCAAATCTTCCAGATCCAGAATTCCAGGAGTGTCTGCCAGCGTAGCGCTGGCCTCCAGAGATTGCCGTATTTCAGTCAAACGGCCTGAGATTGCTGGCTGCTGCACGGAATTCTTTTCTGCAGCAGTTCTCAATCCCGCCACATTCTTCGCGAAATAGGCTTTCAAATCATCTCGTGAAAACGCTTCGCTCGCCGCAGCCCGTGCACTTTTTGGCCCGCTGCCTGCCGCTGCCTCTAGTTGTTCTTCGGCCGCCTCCAACACCGCGTCCGTGCAATACGCCAAATTCTTCAGCGGTTTGCCCGCGCCGCGCCGCGACCTTTGATAACTCTCGCACGCCTTGTCAATCCCCTTCAGCGCGGCGTCCAGCGGCACACCCGCTTTCTGCCACGCCTCCATGATCGCCCAGTCCAGCGGCGACACCAGCAGATGCGCCCCGCGTTTCTTCCAGAAATATTCTTCGATTTCCGTAAAGTA
Source organism: Candidatus Acidiferrum sp. (assembly GCA_041482215.1). Classification (GTDB taxonomy): domain Bacteria; phylum Acidobacteriota; class Terriglobia; order Acidiferrales; family UBA7541; genus Acidiferrum. Next base: position 1,633 of record JBGPDI010000153.1, read on the forward strand.
ATTGAAGTAGTTCCAGCCGTCCATCTCGTTGGTCGGGTGCCGCTAGCTCTGTGTCTTCTTCGCGGGAGCCGCGGCGGCACTTTTCCCTTGCTCCAACGGCTGGTTTTTCTCCCAGATCAATCGCAACCCCGTCAGCGTCAGAAATTCATCGGTGTGTTGAATGTGCTTCGAGCCATTCGAAACCAGCCGCGCCTGCCCGCCCGTTGCCACCACCTTAACATCGCCGCCGAGTTCTTTCTTCATCCGCGCGATCATTCCGTCCACCATGTCCACCGCGCCGTAATACAAGCCCGCTTGCATGTGCGTGACAGTATTCGTCCCGATCACTTTTCCCGGGTCCTTGATCTCTACCCGCGGTAGCCGCGCCGCCCGCGCAAATAGCGCCTCCGAAGCAATCCCCAGCCCGGGCGCGATCACTCCGCCAAGATATTCACCCTTCGCCGAAATCGCATCAAACGTAATCGCCGTCCCAAAATCCACCACGATGCACGGCCCGCCATACTTTTGAAATGCCGCCACCCCATTCACAATCCTGTCCGCGCCCACTTCCGATGGGTTATCCACCAACACCGCCATTCCCGTCTTCACGCCCAGCTCCACAAACAGCGCCTTCTTCCCAAAATAAACTCGCGACATTTCCGCCAGCGTCCGGTTCACCGGCGGCACCACCGAACTAATAATCACGCCGGTGATTGCATCGCGGTCCAGTCCCGCCAAAGTGAACAAATTCCTCGTCAGCACGCCATATTCGTCGATGGTCTGTTCGCGCGCCGTCGTCAATCGCCAATTCGCGATCAACTCTTCGCCGCGAAAAACGCCCAGCACCGAATTCGTATTTCCCACGTCAATGGTCAGCAGCATCTACCGTGCCTCCGCCACGTCGCCCGCGATCACCGTCATCATGCGTCCATCGTCGCGTTCCACTTGCAGCAATCCTTCCGGCCCGAGCCCCGCAGTTGTTCCCGCGTAGCTTTCCGTTCCATTCGTCACGCGCACGCGCTTGCCCTTCGCATAACTCGACGTGGATTCGAATCGCGCCACAACACTCGCCACGCCGTCCCGCAGAAAACGATTGTAGTCGCTCTCGAATTCCCTCAGCAACCGCACCAACAGCTCCATGCGCGATTGCGGTTTCCCCGTCTCCACGCGCAGGGAAGTGGCCACGTTAGCCAACTCGCTTGGAAACTTTTCCTGATTCACGTTCAACCCGATTCCCACAATCACAAATCGAATTTGCCCCGGCTCCGCATGCATCTCCGTTAGAATGCCGCCCACCTTTTTCCCCTGAATGAGCAAATCGTTCGGCCACTTCAGGTCCACGGCCAGTCCCGTCACCGCCTGCACCGCGGAATGCGCCGAAAGCCCAGCCATCATTGTCAGCAAAGGAGCCTGCACTGGCGCCAGCTTTGGCCGAAGCAGCAGCGTCGCATAAATCCCCGCCGCGCGTTCAGAGTGCCAAGCGCGTCCCTGGCGGCCGCGTCCCGCCGTTTGCTCTTCCGCCAGCACCACCGCGCCTTCCACCTCACCCGCGTGGCCCAACTCCAGCGCCACGCGATTTGTCGAATCCGTTTTGAAAAAATGAAAAATCCGCTTCCCGAAAAGGCTCCCCTTCAGCCGCTGCTTTAGCATGTCCGGAGTCAAAATATCCGGCACTTGCTCAAGAAAATATCCCGTGGCCGGCTGCCCTTTTACTTTCACGCCCAACCCGCGCAGCCGTTGCGCCCATCGCCACACTGTGGACCGCGATACACCGATCTCTTTCGCGATGCGCGCGCCGCTAATCACAATCGTCGCATTTTCCGCCAGCAACGTCAGCAAACGCGCCAGCCGCCGGTCTGTAGTGCCTGCCAAGGATTCTTGAGCCATCGGGATTTCGCCGCGTCTTTCGCGCCGCCTAAGCTTACGTTTCCTCGATGTGGTCTACAAGCAGGCTAAGGTTCGCCGCGGGCGCTGAATGTGTAAGCATTCCCGAAGAAAGAAAGTCAGCACCAGCTTCCGCATAAGCGCGCGCATTTTCCAACGTGACGCCACCCGAGATTTCGATCACGCAGTCCTCGCGCAATCCTCGCGCAATCTTCACGCATTCCGCAGCGCGCGTCGCCGTCATGTTGTCGAGCAGCACCGCTTCCGCCCCCGCACCAAGCGCCTCCACCAACTCGCGTTCGTCGCGCACCTCGACTTGCACCGGCAGCGGCCCCGGTCCCACAACTTCCGGGTCCAATCCGGCCGCATCGTAAGCGCTCGCCATCCGTGGCGCCGCCACGTTCGGTGCCACGAAAGTGTGCGCTTTATCCAGCGCCTGCTTGATTCCACCAGCCAGCGCCACGTGATTCTCCTTCAAGAGAATCGCATCATAAAGCCCGAATCGGTGATTGGTCCCGCCGCCCGTCTTCACCGCATATTTTTCCAGCGCCCGCAAACCGGGTGTCGTCTTCCGCGTATCGCGAATCTTCGTTCTCGTCCCCGCCAGTTGTTCCACAAACCGTCGCGTCAGAGTGGCAATCCCGCAAAGATGTGCCAAAAAATTAAGCACGGTTCGCTCGCCCGTAAGAATCGCCCGTGCATTTCCCTTGATTTTCAGAAGCTCCGCGCCCGGTTCCACAAACGATCCATCATTGTGCACAAAGGAAACCTGAATCTCCGGATCCAGTGCATGAAGAATTCTTTCAGCAATCGGCAGGCCCGCACAAACGAGCGTCTGCCGTGCGAGAACATGGGCCCGCGCAGATGCTTGTGCCGGAACCGCCGCCGCAGTCGTCGCGTCCCCCGCGCCGATATCCTCTTCCAGTGCCCGCCGTACCAAGTCAGCAACGTACTCGGAATTCCAATCCATAAGCCCCCAAGAAATTAACAGTTCTTCTGTAGCCTATAGTTGTGACAGTCGCTCTTCCAATTTGCGAACTTCAATCCGCTGCTCCGCCAGCGTAGCTTCCAGCCCCTTGATTATTTTCTCCGGCGCCCGGCTCCGAAAAGTCTCGTCCCCCAGTTGTCGTTCCTTCGACGCAATGGCTTTCTGCAATCCCTCAATTTCCTTCTTCAGCCGTGTCTTCTCCACTTCCACATCCACCGTGTCCGAATACGCGATGCGCACGTCAAACGTCGCCGTAGAACGCACCGCCCCGCTCTTAGCTTCAAACTGTTGTCGCGGAACAATGCGAAGTTCCGATAAAAACGCAAACCGCTCAATCGCCCCGCGATTCGCCTGCGCCAGTTCACCCGCAGCAGCATCGCTCGTGGAAAAATCCGCCACCACTCGCTTCTTGGGATCGAGTTTCAATTCCGCCCGAATATTGCGTAGCGCCGTAACCACTTCCTGAATCGCGGCAACATTCTCCATCGCCTTCGCGTTCTTCCATCGCTTGTGCGCTTCCGGAAATTGTCCCAGCGCAATCGATTTCGCCCCTAGCTTTTGCGGCAACTGATGCCAAAGCTCTTCCGTCAAAAACGGCATGAACGGATGCAGCAGCCCTAGCGCCGCATCAAACACGGCAAACAAGTTCTTCCATGCCACAAGCGCCCGCTCGCGGTTCGCATTCTGCAACTCCGGCTTCACCCATTCGATATACCAGTCGCAGAAATCTCCCCAGAAAAATTGATATACGCCTTGAGCCGCCTCATGAAACCGGTAATTCGTCAGCGCGTCATTCACCATCTCAACCGTCGTCGCAAGTCGTGCAAACATCCACGCGTCCACCAGCGGCACGCTCCCGCGATATGCATACGGAGCGCTCGCGCGTACTTCCGGCGCGGCCAACTCCTCGATCTTCGTCCCACCCTCTTCAAATTTCTCCAAATTTACAAACAAAAACCGCGCCGCATTCCATATCTTGTTTGCAAAATTTCGCGCACTTGTCAGCTTATCCTCGGACAGCACAATGTCCGTCCCCGGGGCCGCCATCGACGCCAGGCAAAACCGCATCGCATCTGTCCCGTACTGCTGATTCAGCGCCACCGGATCAAGCCCCGTCCCTTTGGACTTGGACATTTTTTCCCCGCTGCCAGTGCGCACCAGCGAGTGCAAATACACCGCGCGGAACGGAACCTTGCCCGTAAAGTGAATCCCCATCATGATCATCCGCGCCACCCAGAAAAACAGGATGTCGTATCCGGTGATCAACAAGCTCGTCGGATAATATTTCTTGAAATCAGCTGTATCATCCGGCCAGCCCAAAGTGGAAAACGGCCAAAGTCCCGAGCTGAACCACGTGTCCAGCACGTCGGGATCCTGCTCCAGATTCCCCGACCCGCAAGTTGCGCACTTTGCCGGCGCCTCGCGCGCCACCGTCACATGCTTGTGCTCCTTGCAGTACCACGCCGGAATCCGGTGTCCCCACCAGAGCTGCCGCGACAGCGTCCAGTCGCGAATATTCCTCATCCAATTGAAATATTCCTCGCGCCGGTTGTCCGGCACGATCTGGATCTCCCCACGCTCCACCGCCGCAATCGCAGGCTCTGCCAACGGCTTCATCTTGCAGAACCATTGCGTCGAAGCCCGCGGCTCCACAATTGTTTTGCTCCGCTCGCACAACCCAATCGCGTTCGAATGCTCGGTAATCTTTTCAAGCAAGCCTAGCGCCTTCAAGTCCTCCACAATCTTTTTCCGCGCCTCAAAACGGTCCATCCCCGCATAAGCCCCCGCCGCCGCACTCATTTTCCCGTCGTCGGTCATCACGTCAATTTCCGCCAGCTTGTGCCGCCGCCCCGCCTCGAAATCGTTCGGATCATGCGACGGCGTAATCTTCACCGCCCCCGTCCCAAACTCGCGGTCCACCATTGCGTCCGCGATAATCGGAATTTCCCGGTTCATCAACGGCAGCATCGCCTTTTTGCCAACCAGGTGCGTATACCGTTCGTCCGCCGGATTCACCGCCACCGCCGTATCGCCCAGCATCGTCTCCGGCCGTGTTGTAGCCACCACGAGAAACTCGTTCGTCCCCGCCACCGGATACTTGATGTGCCACAAATGCCCCTGCCGGTCTTCGTGCACCACCTCTAGGTCGCTCAGCACCGTCAGGCACACCGGACACCAGTTCATCATCCGCATGTCGCGGTAAATCAGTTTTTCTTCATACAGCCGCACAAACACTTCGCGCACCGTCTGTGACAATTCCGGCGACAGCGTGAATTTCTCCCTCGACCAGTCGCAGCTCTCTCCAATCTGCCGCATCTGCCGCTGAATCGTTCCGCCGCTCTCTTCCTTCCACTTCCAGACGCGCTTCAGAAATTCCTCGCGCCCCAAATCCCGGTAATTGATCCCTTGCTCCGCTAGCTGACGCACCACCACTCGCTGCGTCGAAATCCCCGCATGGTCCGTTCCAGGCAAATAGAGCGTGTTGTACCCCCGCATCCGGTGCCACCGCGTCAGGATGTCGATCTCCGTGTGATCCAACATGTGCCCGATGTGCAGCATGCCCGTCACGTTTGGCGGCGGAATCACAATCGAAAACACCGGCCCCGGCGCATTCGCATCCGCCTTGAACAGCGCTTCCTTCACCCAGAAGTCTGCCCACCGCGGCTCAATCTGCTGCGGTTCGTACGCCTTTGTTATCTTTCGCGCCATCCGATGCGGTTCTCCCTTGCAGCGGCGCACTTCCGCGCGCCCTTCTCAGTCGTTTCGAATCGCTTGTAGGGGCGGGCCTTGGCCCGCCCGCTCTCAACAAGTTCAATTCGTTCAGAGTAATCTTCGACTATACGAGGGAAAAAGCGACCGCGTCAATTCGCGCTGCAGTCCATCAATTGCTTAACTCTGGAAACCGAGCGCAGATCACTTTATTGCAAACAGTGACATGCCATAGCCCTTGTCATCGAGGTGGTTCGCGTCAAGAATGCGACCTTCTGGGCCCGTAGCCGTAAAGTGTACAAACGATCCGTCACGCAGATGATACGTAAAAGTGTAATAGCCGCTGCCACTGAGCTCATCTGGTAGGCCGCACTTGTTTGCTACTTCGGCCATCGTCATCGTACGGCTTATCGAGGGGAAATCCGCCAGATCGCGAGCCGTGACTGGTGCTGTAGGGAACACAGTCTTGAGGATTTCGTTTTGCCCTGCTGTAACGGACGCATCTCCTTTCAAGCGGCACAAAAAACTCTTCATGTTAGGCTTGCAGATTTGTTGAGTCAGGCGAACGGCTTCTGAAGCGTCTGTTACATGTCTGGCCTTAAATTGGCCACCCGAGATTCCGTAGACCACCGTGTTATCTGCAACAGTTGATTCGCCCGAGGCGATCTCCGTAAATTCCTTGCAGCGCATCGCCAGGTTTTGAAACCCCGCATCTTGCGAGTTCAAAATGCCGTAGACACAATCGAAGAAAGTAAGATTTCCGTCACCAATGATATCGAGCTCCACGACCAGGCCGTCGCTTGCAGTCCACCACAAATCCTTTCCGTCGCCCCACGGACGCATCTGCCAGGCAGACTTTTCCCCATCGTAGTAAAAAGAAGAGAACATCGAATCTGGTTCGCACTCAGTGCAGCTGAGGTATGTGAACGTCACATCCGGAGCCGAAGTCGGGCCAAACCGGGCCAACTTGACGAATTTCCATTGCCAGAGCCGTTCCGCATGTTCGATGCTCGATTTTCGCCCGGTTGTGAGATCGAGATTGAACGCTGAATAGTGCACGTTCCAGGCGTTATCCTTGCTCACTTCTTTGGCCGGGCGATGGCCGACGATAACCAAAGCCGAATGATCGAAAATGCCCACCTTCTGCAGGTATTTGTATCCGTAGACATCGATTCCGTTTGCTTCTGGCGTTGCCTGGTCAGGAGTGAGCTCTTCATTGAACTTCTGCAAGATCTCTTTCCATAGCTTTGGATCCGAAGCCGGATGCAGCCAATGAAAGGCTTCAGGCGGCTTATCTGAAGTCTGTTGAACGGTTGCTTGCCCGGGGCCAGGAATGAACAGCGATAAGAAGCCTGCCAAGCAAACCATCCTCAAGAGAGGATTGTTTCGGGCGGCCTTCAGCTCGATTCGTCGGAACATCGTTGTGCCTTCACAAGAACGTTATCATTCTTGGGTTTCCCGAGTAACTGGTCGATGGTTCAGGGCGGTTCTTAGATTAAACAATTGGAGGAAGGCCTTTCCGAAGGTGCCAAGGAACAAGCCAATGACCTCAGATAGTTCTTAGGGGGTCGCGGTTCTCTAGCGAAGATCTAACAGGGCAGGGAATTAAGACTTCTTCGACTTCAACTCTTCCTTGACCATCGCTTCCACCACAGGCTTCAGAATCTCGCGCGTAACTGCCTGCAGTACCTCGGGGCTCATATTGGCAAGAACTCTGGCAACCAGGTCGTCCATGCTCGGGGATGCCACGGGAGCCGCCGCTGGCGTCTCCACAAGCGCCTCAGGCGCATAGAAGCTTGTCCCATCGGCGTTGTGTTGTTCAACGCCCTGCACCGCGTCTTCCGCAACGTGAGCAGCCTCTTCGCGAATGGCCTCAACAGCCGCCGCGGGCAAAGCCGCTTCCTCAATCACTTTCTGAGTCTCTTCGCTAACTGCCTCAGCAGTCTTTTCCGTCCCATTGCTCGAAGCAGGCGCACCCGCCACCGGCGAGGCCGAATCCCAGGCCGAAGCCAACCGATTCGCCTTCTCCATCTCGGCATTCCACGGGTTGGAAGGCACAGAAAACCACGAATCCTTCGATGCCGCTTTTTCTGGCTCTGCTTGCGAAGCCGCGGGCGCGTTGGCAACCACCTTCTCTGGCGAGGACGGCGCTGGCTCATTCGTCCGCGCAACTTCCTCTACCGCGGTAGCCGTCTGTCTCGAACTCATTTCTTGCACTGCAGGCGAAGCCGTCTGCGTCCACGCACTGGGTTCGCTCGCTGCAATTACCGGTGCCGTTTCCGGAATGCTGGCTGGAACTTGCGTCACACTGTTGCTTGCTGCAGGCACAGTCTCCAGCACCGTCGATTTGGTTTCTTCCGGCTCCCAGACGCCCACATTTGCATTTGCCGCCAAGTTCGGTTCGAAACCACCAGTGGACTTCCACTTCTTTTTCTCGGTGCCTGCCGCGGCATCTGCAATGCTCTCCGCGTCCTCGCGCCGCCAAGATGCCGACGCGTCTTCTTCCTCTTCCTCGTCCGTCTCCTCAGCTTCCGGACCGCGCCAATCACGTTCTGTGGCCAACTCGGAATTTTTTGGGGGGAGAAAAGCAGGATCATCTTCCGACCCATCTGCCGGCGTTTCGAGTAGGCTTCCAAAAGCTACCGTCTGCGAACCGCTATCAATCCGCACCGGCTCTGGCCGTGTCGGCTCTTCTTCCACAAAACTCTCCTGAGCCAACGGTGCCATCGGCGTCTCAACTGGCGCACTATGCACAGATGCGCTGGCTACTGTTGGAATTGCCGCAACGTTCGGCTTAAGCAGGTCCGCGGCCTTGACCGCTTCTTCTTCCGCGGCTTTCGCCGCTAGCCCGTGTGCCACTCCCGCGCGTTGCAGCGCGGATTTGACCATCGAAATCAGTGGGTCCGGCGGAACAAACGGCTTCTTCAGCACGCCATCCGCGCCCACTCGCTGCGCCTCTTGCTCGTCCAGCGGATCAAACGCACCAACCAACAAGATTACGGGGATATGCGCCAGGGTAGGATCCATCTTCACGTACTGGCAAACTTCGTAGCCGTTTCGAACCGGCATGAACACGTCGGCGAGCACTAGGTCGGGGCGAATATCAGAAATTTTTCGCACAGCTGCTTCGCCATTGCCAACGGCAACGACGTCGATGCCCTGATCTTTCAGGGCCAGCCCCACCATCTTCTGGATGTTGCTATTGTCGTCCGCAACCAGAATTCTCGCCACCGAACGTCCTCCGGCGTTACGCTACACGCACTTTCCACACTTATCGCGCAGTCATCCCAAATCGCCTGCTCCACAGTATTGGAGCATTCGGCTCGGTGCGCGTCAATCTTCTCTCGGTTAGCGTGTGTCGGAAGTGAATACCCTTGTTTTTACCCAATCCAACCCGAATTGCCGCCCTAAAGCACACGGGGTGCGGCTTTGTTAAGCCGCACCCCGTAATGTTTCTCCAGATATTTGCCCTGCTTCAGAACCTCACCAGGGGATAAGTTTTTTCAGGCCCTTCTTTTTCTTGCTGGTCGATTCCTTCGTGTTGTCCGAACTGCTTGCATTTTGCGTCCCATCTTTTGCCGTAGAGCCATCGGTCTTTGCTGCACCATCCGCCGCTTGCCCGGTGGCCGCAGTTGTTCCATCTGTAGGAGACGCTGTCGCCGCAGTTCCGTCGGAAACCGCACCATTTCCAGGTGTGCTCGTCGTTCCTGCAGTGTTAGGGTCCGTCGCTCCAGCTGGAGGATTCGAATCAGCCGGAGCAGCTGCGTTCGGGTCCGCTGTGTCGGTCGCCGGAGTCACATTTTCGCCACCGCTTGCTGCCCCACCGCCACCGCCGCCCGG
>JBGPDI010000154.1:0-10925 GCA_041482215.1 Candidatus Acidiferrum sp.
GCTCCGGATGCCATGGTGGTAGTGAACCAGGGAGGAGAAATCGTTCTGTTGAACGTTCAGGCGGAAAAGCAGTTTGGTTATAGCCGCGATGAACTCGTCGGGCAGAAAGTAAAGAACATCATCCCCGAGGGGTTCGCGGAGCGGTTGATCGCGGACGGAACCCGCAGCGCCGCCGAGGCCCTGGCACAGCAAATCGGCACGGGAATTGAGCTCGTAGCACGGCGCAAGAATGGAACAGAGTTCCCCATCGAAATCATGCTGAGCCCGTTGGAAAGCGCCGAGGGCACCTTGGTGACCGCAGCAATTCGCGACATCAGTGTTCGCAGAGCTGCGGAAAAGCATCTGGCGCAGATGGAAGGTCGGTACCGCGGACTCCTGGAAGCCGCACCCGATGCCATGGTGGTGGTGAACAAAGCTGGAGAAATCGTCCTGCTGAACGTGCAGGCGGAGAGAAAGTTCGGATACCACCGTAATGAACTTCTAGGGCAGAAGATGACTAACATCATTCAAGAGGGTTTCGCGGAACGTCTGATCGCGGATGCCTTGCGATCCGCGGAAGACGCGCTGGCGCAGCAGATCGGTTCGGGAATTGAACTTACGGGACGACGAAAGGATGGAAGCGATTTCCCCATCGAAATTATGCTGAGCCCGCTGGAAAGCGCCGAAGGTATCTTGGTGACCGCGGCGGTCCGCGACATCACCACACGCAAAAAAGGCGAAGCAGATCTGCTGAACAAAATGGAGGAACTGAACCGTTCGAACGAGGAACTGGGCCAATTCGCTTACATCGCCTCGCACGATCTGCAGGAGCCGCTGCGCATGGTCGCTAGTTACACGCAGCTTCTCTCCCGGCGCTACAAGGGCAAGCTGGACTCCGATGCCGACGAGTTCATTGCTTTCGCTGTGGATGGGGCCAGCCGTATGCAGCGCTTGATCCAGGATTTGCTGACCTATTCGCGTGTCGGGACAAAAGGCCAAGACCTGCTTAATACCTCCAGTGAAGAAGCCTTAAAACTTGCGCTCATTAATTTACGAGGCGCCATCACAGAAAGTGGGGCGCTGGTGACCCACCACCCGCTCCCCTTCGTTATGGCGGATGAAACGCAACTCACGCAGCTATTCCAGAACCTCGTCGGCAACGCCATCAAATACCAAAGCGCAGGAATCCCGCGAGTGCACATCTCCGCCGCTAGGAATGGCGGAAATAAATGGGTATTTTCGGTGAGGGACAACGGGCTCGGAATCGACCCGCAGTATTTCGACAGGATTTTTGGCATGTTCCAGCGGCTGCACAAACGGGAAGAGTTTGCTGGGACCGGCATAGGATTGGCCATCTGCAAGAAAATTGTCGAGCGGCATGGTGGCAGCATCTCGGTCGAATCACAGCCCGGGAAAGGCTCCACGTTTCATTTTGCCTTGGCAGGAATTGAAGCTAAATCACGAATCCCATCGGAGGAAACGGTATGCCCATAGAAGTTCTCCTGGTCGAAGACAGTCCCGGCGATGTCCGCCTGACACGGGAAACCTTCCGGGATGTCAACACTTCCATCCATCTGCATGTGGCGACCGACGGTATGGAGGCCATGGCGTTCTTGAGACGCGAAGGCGCCCACATCAATGCTCCCCGCCCGAGCATTATTTTGTTGGATCTGAACCTCCCCAAAATGGATGGCCGCGAAGTTCTGGCGCACATCAAGGAAGATCCCAGCCTGAAAATGATTCCGATCATTATCCTGACCACCTCGGACGCGGAGGCGGATATCGCGAAGAGCTATGAACTCCAGGCGAATTGCTATCTCAGCAAGCCCGTGCAGCTGGACGCGTTCGAAAGCCTTGTGAGGAGCATCAATGATTTCTGGATGACCAAGGTCAAGCTGCCGCAGCAGAGGCAAAGCACGTGAATCGCACGACGATTGAGCTAATTCTTCCGGCTGAAGCTCGTCATCGGGCTGTTCTATTACCCCGCGAGATTAGTAGCAAGCAAGGTTCGACATCGGGCTGCGTCCCGGCTCCGCCGCAACGCCCCCGGGGTTCCACAGTTCGATCTTTGTTTTCAGCAACTGAGAGGCAGTCATGAATGTCATCGGAAACAAGGGCAAACTCTTGGAAGTTCTCCTCGTCGAAGACAGCCCTGGTGATGTGCGGCTCACGCAGGAAGCTTTCCGTGATGCCAATTCCTCGATCCGCTTGCACGTAGCCGCCGATGGCGTTGAGGCCATGGCCTTCCTCAGGCACGAAGGCTCCCATGTTGCCGCACCTCGCCCCGATATCATTCTTCTTGATCTGAACCTCCCCAAAATGGATGGACGCGAAGTCTTGGCGCACATCAAAGAAGATGAAAGACTGCAAACCATCCCCATCGTGATCCTGACTACTTCCATAGCAGAAGTGGACATATTGAAAAGCTATCAACTCCGGGCGAATTGCTATCTCAGCAAGCCCGTGCAATTGGATGAGTTCGAAACCCTGGTGAGGAGCATCAACAATTTCTGGCTGACCGACGTCAAGTTGCCAAAACAGAGTCCAAACAAATGAACAAGAGATCGATAAAAATTCTTCTTATGGTCGAAGATAACCCGGGAGACGCTCGCTTGCTCCGCGATATGTTTCAAGAGCAGGGCTTGCACCAGACCGAATTGACGCACGCGGAGTGCATGACCGACGCCGAGAAGCATCTTGCGACCGGTGCATTTGACGTCATCTTGCTTGACCTGGGATTGCCCGACGCGCAAGGACTGGGAGCGGTCCGTCGAGCCCACAGAGCGGCGCCTCGCGTACCCTTGGTGGTGGTAACGGGAACGGATGACGAGTCCATGGCCACGCAAGCTTTGCAGGAAGGCGCGCAAGACTATCTCATCAAGGGCCAAATTGATGGGCGCGGTCTTCTGCGCGCCTTGCGCTATGCCGTCGAACGCAAGACTACGGAAGAGGCGCTGTTCGTGGAAAAGGAACGCGCCCAGGTCACGCTCAATTCGATTGGCGACGCCGTTATTTGCACCGACATTTCGGGCAACATTACTTTTCTCAATCTTGTTGCCGAAAAAATGACCGGATGGACTTGGGAAGAATCGAACGGCCGCCCCATGGATGAAGTCTTTTGCATCCAGGACGCTACCAGCCGCGACACGGTTCCGAACCCGATGGAGATAGCGCTTGGACAAAACCGCGCCGCACATCTGCCTGCCAACTGCATTCTCATCCGGCGCGACGGTTTCGAAATTCCCATCGAAGATTCTGTCGCGCCCATTCACAACCGGGAGGGGAATGCCACCGGAGCGGTGATCGTTTTCCGCGATGTCAGCGCTGCACGCACGATGGCCCTGCAAATGACTCATTCGGCCCAACATGATTTTCTGACTGGCCTGCCGAATCGCATGCTTTTAAACGACCGTGTTCGGCAGGCGGTTGCCGTGGCGCCGCGTCATAACAAAAAAGTCGCCGTGCTTTTTCTGGACCTCGACGGATTCAAACACATCAATGATTCTCTCGGACATCCCATCGGCGACAAACTACTGCAATCCATTGCCAAGCGTCTGGTCGGTTGCGTGAGGGACTCAGACACGGTCAGCCGGCAGGGAGGCGATGAATTTGTCATCCTGCTTTCGGAAATGGAACAATCCGAAGACGCCGCCATTACCGCGAGAAGAGTGCTCCATGCCGTGGCGGAGGCTCACTCCGTCGACCAGCACGAGCTTCACGTCACCGCCAGCATCGGTGTCAGCATCTTCCCTGACGACGGCCGGGACGCGGAAGCGCTCATCAAAAACGCGGACACAGCCATGTACCAGGCCAAGGAAAATGGCCGCCAAAGCTACCAGTTTTTCAAGCCCGCCATGAACGTCCGCGCCGTCGAGCGGCAATCCATCGAGGAGAGCCTACGGCGCGCATTGGAACGCCAGGAATTTGCGCTCCACTATCAACCCAAGATCAATCTGCGCAACGGAGAAATTTCCGGCGCGGAAGCACTAATCCGCTGGACGCATCCCACTCGCGGGCCGGTGCCTCCGGGGCAATTTATTCCCGTCGCGGAAGATTGCGGTCTGATCCTGCCCATCGGCAACTGGGTCCTTCGCGAAGCGTGCAAGCAGGCGCGGGCCTGGCTGGATGCGCGCTTGCCACTCTTCACCATGGCGGTGAATATCTCCGCAATGGAATTCCGCGACGAGCATTTTCTTGATGGTGTTTTCTCAATCCTGGAGGAGACAGGATTGGACCCGACATTTCTTGAACTGGAGTTGACGGAGAGCGTTCTGATGAAGCGCGCCGAGACAACCGCAGCCGTTCTGAAAAAACTCAGGGCAAAAGGCATTCAGCTGGCGGTGGATGACTTCGGCACAGGCTATTCCAGCTTGAGCTATCTTCGAAAGTTTCCGATTGATGCCCTCAAAATTGATCAGTCCTTCATCCGCCAGATCACCACCGCTCCCGACGAGACCACTATCGTGACGGCGGTGATCAGCATGGGCCGCAGCTTGAAGCTGCGAGTCGTTGCCGAAGGCGTCGAGACGCAGGAAGAACTGGCATTCCTACAGGCTCACAAGTGCGACGAAGCGCAGGGGTTCTATTTCAGCCGGCCAGTAGCTCCGGAGCAGTTCGCCAGATTGCTTAAAACCGGCATCCAGGAGCCGTCTGTCGTCGTCCACCGATAAGTGTTCTTATTGCAATTTGACCGACCTGATCTTCAGCAATCTCATCAAACACGCCCGGTCGTCTCGCCGGGAACGATGAAACCGAAACGGCCTGGACGGCGTTACAATACCAGCGATGTCCGCAGCCTCATCGCCCGGAATCAAGCTCGGAAGCAAGTAGGAGGTTCGATGGCTACGATGGTTCTCGATCGCCGCGCTTTTCTTCGCGTCTCCGCGATTGCCGGAGGAGGAATCCTTTTCGCTCTGCAAGCTGATCCAGTCGCCGAACTGTTCTCTCAAACGCCGCAAGCGCCGGCCGCTGCGTTCTCGCCCGCCGCTTTTATCCGCGTCGCGGCGGACGGAACCGTAACAATCATGGCGAAGAATCCCGAGATCGGTCAGGGCGTCAAGACGCACCTTCCCATGATCATCGCCGACGAACTCGACGTTGACTGGAAATCCGTTCGCATCGAGCAAGCCGACCTCGACGAAACGATTTACGGTCCGCAGAGCGCCGGTGGCAGCACTTCGACTCCTGTCAATTGGGAGCCGCTGCGCCGTGTGGGCGCCGCCTGCCGCGAGATGTTTGTTACCGCCGCTGCGCAGACCTGGTCCGTGCCCGAATCCGAATGCCAGACTTCCTCCGGCCGCGTCACCCATCTGCCCAGCGGCCGCATTCTCACCTACGGCGCGCTTGCCGAAAAAGCGGCCACTCTCCCGCCTCCCGATCTTAAAACCGTCAAGCTCAAGGACCCAAAGGATTACAGGATCATCGGCCAATCCGTTCACAGCGTGGACAATCCCTCCATCGTCACCGGAAAACCTCTTTTCAGCATTGACTTCAAAGTGCCGGGAATGTTGTACGCGGTTTACGAAAAGTGCCCGGTCTATGCCGGCAAGTTCGTTAGCGCCAATTTCGATGAAATCAAAGCATTACCCGGCGTACGACATGCTTTTTCCGTGGATGGCACTTCTGATTTGCTTGGCTTGCACTGCGGCGTCGCCATTGTTGCGGATACCTGGTGGCAAGCCAACTCCGCGCGCAAGAAATTACGTGCGGTCTGGAACGAAGGCGCAACCGCTCAGCAAAGTAGCGAGGGTTTCGCCCGTCGCGCCGATGAGCTTTCGAAACAAACTCCCGCCATTACCGTTCGCAAAGACGGTGACGCGGACAAAGCTTTGCAGTCCGCCGCAAAAATTGTCGAAGCTGCCTACACCTATCCATTTCTCGCCCACGCTCCCATGGAGCCGGAGAATTGCCTTGCCCACTATCACGATGGCAAGCTCGAATTTTGGTCTCCTAGCCAGACGCCGGAACGTGGCCGCCAGCTGGTCGCAAAAGTTCTCAACATTCCTGCCAGTGACATCATCGTCCACCTGAAGCGAGCAGGAGGTGGATTCGGCCGCCGCCTCACTAACGATTACATGCTCGAAGCCGGTGCCATCGCCAAGCAAGTTGGCGTTCCGGTGAAACTCCTCTGGACCCGCGAGGACGATTTTCACCACGACCATTATCGCCCTGCCGGTTTTCATTTCCTCAAAGGCGGCATCGATGCCTCCGGCAAACTCGTCGCCTGGCGCAATCATTTCGTTACCTTCGGCGAAGGCCAGCAGTTCGCGCCATCAGCCAATATTCCCGGTAACGAATTCCCCGGCACTTTCCTGCCGGACTTTCTCTTCGGCGCGTCGCTCATGCCCCTCGGCGTTCCCACTTTTGCTTTGCGCGCTCCGCGGAGCAACGCGTTTTCCTGGGTATTCCAATCTTTCACCGACGAACTCGCTCACGCCGCCGGAAAAGATCCTGTGCAGTTCCGTCTCGATCTTCTTACCGCACCGCGCATCACCGCTGCATCCACCTCTTCCGGCGAAGTCGATTTCGACGCATCGCGAATGCAAGGCGTTCTGAAGCTCGTCGCTGAAAAATCCGGCTGGGGCACGCGCAAGCTGCCGAAAGACACCGGCATGGGCGTCGCGTTCCAATTTTCCCATCGCGGCTATTTTGCTGAAGTGGTTGAGCTGCGAGTTGATGCGAAGTCTCAGGTGAAGGTCAACAAGATCTGGGTTGTCGGTGATGTTGGCAGCCAGATCATCAATCCCCTCAATGCCGAAAACCAGGTCCGCGGCGGCGTCATCGAAGGGCTAAGCTCCGTCATGTCCTACGAAATCACCATTGATGCAGGGCGCGCCGTTCAGAGCAATTTCCACGAGTATCCCCCCGTCCGCATGAATCAAGTGCCGCCGGAGATCGAAGTTCATTTCCTGAAGACCGAAAATTCGCCCACGGGCCTCGGCGAGCCTGCCCTCCCGCCGGTTCTCCCGGCTGTCTGCAACGCTATTTTCGCAGCTACCGGCAAACGCATCCGCTCGCTGCCGCTTTCCAAACACGGCTATTCCTGGGCCTGACGTTTTCTTTTTGGATTTTGTAGTGCTGGTCTGTCGTAGGGGTCCACCCGCGCTGCGTTTAATCGTTCCCCTTCTTATGCCATTCGGTTGCCACAGCTGGGGGCAGGGAATCCAGGTGCGTAAGAAACGTCACCGCAGTCCATATTTTCTCATCCGAAACATCTTTTCCCGACGCGTCTTTGCCGAATTGTCCGTCCCACCAGAACATTCCGGAATAACGCACTCCGCCCTTGATGATCCAGAAGAGTTGATAGTCCGGCTTGCGTGGAGGATGGAGCGCAAACACCGGAGGATTGGGATAAAGGATGGGTTCAGCTTCGCGTCTGACGGCATTGTTCGGATTGCCGTGGCAGCCGGCGCAATCGCCCTTGAAGATTTTCAGTCCCGCCATCAAGTTTTCTTCCGTCGGTGCAATCGGATTCGAAAGATGCGGTGCCCGCCGCACTGCAGCCGAATCGAGCGCCAGATGCGCAAAAGTTCTTTCCAGCGCACTGGGTGTTGAATTCGCATTCGTCGGCAACCATCCCAGCCACGCCGCGGCAAATGCCCCTATCGGAAGCGCCAGAATTCCCACTACGAATCCCAGGAGAAATTTACGCATCGCCCCTCCTTCGGTCTTAGACATTTCACGACGATATCTAACTGACCTAAGAACAGAACTTGGCAGTCGTAGTGAAATTGTGTGAAAGGGTCATCCCGGGTAGCACCCATTCTGCCACTCAACCGCATCCAAATCCTTCTGTCCGCTTCGACGCCACCGTGCCAGAAACGTTAGCGGCGATGAGGATCGATTTCCGCGACCCAAACACAGCTTCGCCAGGCCAACCCCCAGAATGGCCGCAATACTTGTCATAGACTCTGATTAGGCGCAGAATTTTTTCGTTGGAGGGATCATGGACAAAGCGATCGAACTTGAAATCAACGGCAAGAAGTACCCAGTGAATTACCCTCCGGAAACGTCGCTTCTATATGTCTTGCGCGATGAACTTGGTCTGACGGGCAGCAAGTACGGCTGTGGCGAAGGTCAGTGCGGCTCGTGCACCGTTTTGATCGAAGGTACACCGCGCCGCTCGTGCCAGATTCCCGCCAGCGCCGCTGCGGCGAAACCCATTACAACGATCGAAGGCCTCGAAAAGAACGGTCACTTGCACCCCGTGCAGCAAGCATTCCTTGATGTCGGCGCTTTCCAATGCGCGTATTGCACTTCAGGCATGATCATGAGCAGTGTGGCCCTGTTGCAGACGAATCCGAATCCCAGTCAAACGGAAGTCATTCAATCCTTGCAAGGCAATGTATGCCGATGTGGCACGCACCCGCGGATCATCGAGGCAGTTCGCCATGCTGCGAAAATGATGCAGGAGGTCGGGCGATGAGTCACACCCAGCAGAGATTTAATCCCGAGCCGGAGCGATACGAGTTCCATGCCGCCCCAATGCACCAATTCGAATTGGCTCGTCGTGATTTTTTCAAGATTCTTGGGGCGGGAATCGCCATCTTTGCTGTTGCGAATGATGCGCTAGCCTCGCAGGAAACAGCTCCTGGGCATCGCAGCTTTCACAATGAAGAGCTGCCTAATGACATCACCGCCTGGTTGCACGTCGGCGAAGACGGCACCGTGACTGGATTTACCGGTAAAGCAGAGATTGGTCAAAACATCCGCACTTCTTTGGCGCAGACCATCGCCGATGAACTGCGTGTGCCGTTCGAAAGCGTGCGCATGGTGACCGCGGATACCGCGCTGACACCGTTTGACATGGGCACTTTCGGAAGCCGTACAACGCCGACGATTACGCCACAATTGCGGCGCGTAGCATCCGCCGCGCGTGATCTGCTCGTAGCCGAAGCTGCCAAGCAGTGGAATGTCGCGCCGGAGGGATTGGTGGCCGCAAATGCGAAGGTCACTGATCCCGCATCGGGCCGTTCGCTGAAATATTCAGAACTCGCGCGTGGCAAGACGCTCGCGCAGAATCTCCCTGTCGAAGATCCCGTAACGCCCGCGACGCAATGGACAGTTGCGGGCAAGGCGATTCCCAAGGTGGACGGCCGCGCATTTGTTACCGGCCAGCACCAGTACACCACCGATCTGCGGCCTGCGGGAATGCTTTATGGCAAAGTGCTCCGTCCGCCTTCATTTGGTGCGACGCTTACTTCCTACGATGACGCCGCTGCAAAGGCCATGCCCGGTGTGGTCGTCATCCGCGATGGAGACTTCGTCGGCATAGCTGCGCCGACCGTACATGAGGCTCAAGCCGCTCTCGATGCGATCCGTGCCCAATGGAAAGAAGTGCCGCAGATTTCGAACAAGGAACTTTTCGCCTACCTCAAGCAAAATGCAACTGCGAAATCCGATGATCGAAATCGCAATCAGAAAGGATCCGTAGAAGAAGCGCTGGCAGGCGCGTCGCATCGGCTTGATGCGACGTACACCGTTGCGTACATCGCGCATGCTCCGCTGGAGCCCCGCGCCGCCGTAGCTCAATGGACCGATGGAAAGCTTACGGTGTGGACCGGCACACAGCGGCCCTTCGCCAACCGCGATGAACTCGCTTCCGTGTTCCACGTGCCCGAGAGCAGCGTGCGCGTGATTGTGCCCGACACAGGCTCTGCGTATGGAGGGAAACACACCAGCGATGCGGCCATCGAAGCCGCTCGACTCGCGCGCGCCGCCGGGCGTCCCGTGAAAGTCGTTTGGACGCGCGAGGAAGAATTCACTTGGGCATATTTCCGGCCTGCCGGCGTGATCGAAGTCAAAAGCGGCATAGCTAGCGATGGCACTCTGACCGCGTGGGATTTTCACAACTATCACTCCGGCTCCTCGGGGATAGATACGCCCTATGACGTCGCGAACCAGCGCACGGAATATCATGCCGTCCCCTTGGTTCTGAGGAGCGGCTCCTACCGCGGTCTGGCCGCGACCGCGAATCATTTCGCGCGCGAAACTCACATGGATGGGTTGGCGCGCTTCGCGCAAATGGACCCGCTCGAATTCCGCATGAAGAATCTTTCCAATCCGCGAATGCGTGCGGTGCTTGAGGCGGCAGCAAAATCCTTCGGCTGGCCCAGCAAGAAAACTCAGCCTGGGCAAGGATTCGGTCTCGCTTGCGGTGACGAGAAGGGCAGCTATGTGGCCACCTTTGCGGAAGTCGCCGTAGACAAGGCTTCAGGTGCGGTCCGCATCGTGCGAATGGTCGAGGCGTTCGAATGCGGCGCTATCGTCAATCCCGACGGTCTTCGAAATCAGGTAATCGGCGCGGTGATCCAGGGATTGGGCGGGGCGTTGTTCGAAGCCATCGAATTCGAAAACGGTCGCATCAAGAACGCACACTTTGCAAGCTACCGTGTGCCGCGTTTCCGTGACGTCCCGGATATCGAAGCCGTTTTGCTCGATCGAAAAGATATTCTTTCGGCGGGCGCGGGTGAGACCCCCATCATGGCGGTGGCGCCGGCAATCGGTAACGCCTTGTTCGACGCGACCGGGATTCGCCTCAACAATCTGCCAATGGTTCCCAATGGGCTTCGCTCCGCGTAAGATTGACGAATGAACCGCCGGTCCACCACAAGAAGAGTCTTTCGTGTGAAGTGCTTTGCCCTCGCAGTCGGGTTCTCCGCTGTGCTATTTGTGTCAAGCGGTTGCAAGAAGCAATCCAGCGACAATGACGCCATTCGCGCCGGCATCATGCAGCACCTCAATGGCGTGGGCACTCTCAACATGAACGCGATGGAAATGGATATTCGAAGCGTTTCCGTCAACGGGAATCAGGCGCACGCAGAAGTCGAATTCCGCCCAAAGACCGGAGCGTCTCCGCGTGCCGGCATGCAAGTTGCCTATAATTTGGAGAAGCGCGATGGTGCGTGGGTCGTTCTAAAAACGCAACCGGTCGGCGGGATCACTCA
>JBGPDI010000155.1:0-10878 GCA_041482215.1 Candidatus Acidiferrum sp.
GATCAACAAGGAGACGAAGGAATGGGCTCCCGTTCCGCGCTTCCTGGATGCCGAGCAACTGACGAAAGACGTTACGGCGATTACCGACGCGGCTCGCGGCAAGAATTTTTCGAACTTCATGATGGCGATGGCTCTCTTGAAGAACTATCACCCGTTCCAGGGGCCGAAGGGGTTGAAGCTGTATGACCTCTTCAAGAAGTTTGACAAGACCTGGGCGTTGACGAAGGGCGCGGAGAAGAAGTACGGCAAGACCTCTCCTGACCGCACGTACGAAGACGCCATGAAGCGCCGGCAGCAGGATCCTTGGAACTTCCTGTTCATCGCGGGAATGTGGTTCCAGGATTTGTTCAACTACGATTTCCGCCGCACGGAAATGTGCATCATTCCTTACGCCACGCAGCAGGGTGAGATTTCCTTCTGCGCTTACAACACCGGTGTGGGATGGCGGCAAATTATCGAGAATATGCATAAGAACGCGACCGTGGCCGAGTGGTACAAGAACCACGGGAAGCACGAGATTTATGCCAAGGGCAAGAGCGTCAACCTGCAGAGCTTTGAGCATTCGTTGAAGATTGACTCTGAAGACGCCGCTCGCGTGCGCCACCTGGAGCACGACGTTCCGGTGACAGCGGCGGAAGAAGACCGCGCTCGCCGCAAGAAGGCTTACGAAGAGCAGGCCAAGGTTCGCGCGATTTATGAAGAGCTGGTGCTGAAGAAGCCTCAGCCGACAGTCGTGCAGATTGGCAGCGTTAGCGACATCGCCAAAGCAGTGCCGGCTAATTTCGCGAATGCGGGCAAGCCTGTGACCATCGCTCCCGCGAATGGTAATGGCAACGGCCATTCCAACGGGAACGGCGCTACTGCCAAAACCGACGAGAAGGCTGCAGAAGCCGTCGCCGGCGACTAAGCAGCCTGTTCAACTCAGCAGATTTAACGGCCCTTCGACCAAGTCGGAGGGCCGTTGTGTTTCAGTCAAGATGATTGCTGGCCGGCGCTGCTATAATTAGGCCGGGACATTCGTGAGGAATCCATATGCCGATTTATGAATACATTTGTGAGGATTGCCAGACGCATTTTGAGAAGATTGTGCTGAATAAGACGCAGGAGATTGCTTGCCCGAAGTGCGCGGGGAAGAAGAACGCGATTCAGCTTTCGGTGTTCAGTGCGGCGAATGGGGCGGGTAATGGTGGTTCGGCCAAGTCGTCCGGCGGTGGGAGTTGCTGTGGCGGCGGGTGCGGTTGCAACTGACGCTTTTAAGTGTTCAGCAGAAGAAAGTTTTCATGGCGAATCGTGTCGACTCTCTAACTGGTGACCGTCACAAAGATGCTTGGAGCGCTCCCAAGCTCTTGTTGGCTGCTGCTGCCGGTGCTGCTGGCTATCTCCTCTTGCGCCTAATAAGTCCTTTGCCCGGATCTCGGTCCGTTCTGGCTCCTGATGGGGCGCCAGCCGGACCAAACATCGTTGGATTCCTCTTTCGAGTCCATCATCTTCTGTTTGAAAACTTTTGGCTTCAGCTGATCTATTTCGTGGTGTTCGTCTTGCTCGCGGTTACGAAACGTGCTCAATCCATCGCGCTAGTTTATGCATTCATTGCTGGATATGCGTTCCCGTATATTCTTTTTCATTCTTTGAATCTAATCTGAAGGATGACGGCAGGGAGTGTGCAGCGGAGCGAGAAATGTCGATCAATAGTCCGGAACAATTTGAGAAGTTGCGTGCTTGCGGAATGATTGTGGGGAAAGCGCTGCGAGCAATGGCGGCGCAAGTGCGCGAGGGTGTGACGACGGGAGAGCTTTGCGAGATTGGCTCGCGAGTGCTGGCGTTGCACGGAGCGCGGTCTTCGCCGCCGATGGTTTATCGATTTCCGGGTGACGTGTGCATCAGCTTGAACGATGAAGTGGTGCATGGTATTCCCGGGGACCGAGTGGTTCAGGCCGGCGACTTGGTGAAGCTCGACCTGACCGCTGAAAAAGATGGTTACCACACGGATTCGGCGGTGAGCATCGAAGTGCCGTCATCTTCGCCCAAGGGAAAAGCGCGCGAGCTGGCGCATTGCGCGGAGCGGGCGTTCCGGCAAGCGCTGGGTGCGGCGCACGTGGGGAATCGCACGAAAGATATTGGCCGCGCGGTGGAGCGCGAAGTGCGGCGGTGCGGATTTCATGTGGTTAAGGAATTGGGCGGGCATGGTATTGGGCGGACGATTCATGAACCGCCGTCGGTGCCCAATTACGCGGATTTTACCGCACAGCACAAATTGACTGAGGGACTGGTCATTACCATTGAACCGATCATTGCCGCGGGTTCGGGAGATGTTTCGCTCGATAAGGACGGCTGGACTTACCGCACGGTGGACGGCAGCCTCTCTGCGCACTACGAACACACAATTGTGATCACGCGTGGTGAGCCCGTCCTGCTCACGGAGGCCTGAAATACCCGTCTTAGCGGCTATGATCCCCAGTCACTCCTCTCTCGTAGTCTTCATTGGCGCAGCTATTCTGCTATTGGTCACTCCCGGGCCGGCCATATTTTATATTTTGGGACGCAGCATTGGCCAGGGACGCAGCGCCGGATTCGTTTCCGCGCTGGGTATCGGAGTCGGTACGCTGGTTCATACGGCCGCGGCGGCGATCGGCTTGTCGGCGTTGCTGATGTCTTCCGCGATAGCCTTCAGCGTCGTGAAATATCTTGGTGCCGCGTATTTGATTTACCTGGGCGTGAAAAAACTACGCGGCGAAGAGTCCCTTGAACCTTCGCAGAACGCTTCTCGCGCCAAGCTGAGCCGCGTCTTTGGGCAAGGCATCATCGTCAACATCCTGAATCCTAAGACGGCGCTATTCTTTTTCGCTTTCCTTCCGCAGTTCGTGGACGCTTCCCGTGGAAACGTCGCATGGCAAATTCTTTTTCTGGGAACGTTATTTGCCGCGATGGGCACTGCCAGCGACAGTCTATGGGCGTTGTTCGCCGGAACGATTGCACACCGGCTGAGCGGCAGTACCCGTTGGCTGCGCACGCAGCGGTATGTATCCGGAGGAATGTTGATTTCGCTGGGTGTCGCTACAGCGCTTGCGGGCTCCGGCGGGAAGAAGTAACCGGCTGGTAGCATTCCTCGGGTCGCACTTTTATTGCGGACGTGAATAATTTGCAATGTTTGGCGGAATTTGATTCTTCGGGTTGCCGCGAGGATCGGGCACCGGTGTTTGCGCTATCCATTTCATGGGAATGACTCCTGTCCATCCGGGCGAAGAATATTCTTCGTCGTCATCGACGGCGAAGCCGGTGCGCACTTTGGCGGAAGCTTCGACGAGCGGGACGGCGAGAACCATGGTTCCTTTCAACTCCTGCTCGCTCGGGGGCCGTACGGTCGCCCAGCGGCCGCGAATGACGTACTCGACGAAGTCGCGCATGGCGGCGAGCTTGGCGGCCTCACCTTCTACAATTTCGGCTTTGCCCATGACGATGACGGAGCGGTAGTTGACGGAATGACCCGTCGCGGTCGGGGAGCAAACGATGCCGTCGAGAAGCGTGATGCTGATGCAAAAGGGCGCGCCGCTCGAGAGCGTCTTCATAAGACGGCTGGCGATTGAGCCATGCAGAAATAGTTTGTCCCCGACGCGCACGTAGTTTGTGGGCACGACGAAGGGCTGGCCGTCGGCGATGAATGCGACGTGGCAGACGAAGGCTTCGTCAAGAATGCGGTAGATGAGTTCGCGGTCGTAAGTGCCACGATCAGGCTTGCGGCGGATTTTGGTTCTGTCCGTTGGAGTGAAGTTAGTCATTCCTGCAGGGTAGCGGGCACGGCTAGTTCACCGCAAGCGCCAATCTGGATTGCAATCGGATGAATTGACCTTGCTAAAGAATCGTGTAGGCTGAGTGGCGCTGCGCATTCGAACAAGCGAAAAGACCGAGGCGATTCATGGCTCCCGCAAAGGCTGTCTTCACACGCGAGACATTTCAATTTTTCAAGGATCTCGCGCGGCACAATCACAAGGACTGGATGGACGCGAATCGGGAGCGTTATCTGGCGGCTCTTGTTCAACCTTTCAGACGTTTGCTCGAGGAGACGTCATCAGCAGTCCTGAGAATCGATGCGCGCTTTGATACATCGGGCCGCACTGGTCCGAATTTCTCGCGCATCAACCGGGATATTCGATTCGCGAAGGACAAGACGCTTTACAAATCGCACATGTATTTGAAGTATTCCGTTCCTCCGCCTAGCAAGCGGGAAACTGGACAACTCTACGTTGGCCTATCAGTGGGTACGGTTACGGCGGGTTTTCGCATCTATTCCGGAGGAAAGCGCAAAGAGTCCACTCTGGCGCTGATCGCCGAACCGCGGGTGATCGCTGATCCGAATTGGGTCGCAAAGCAGAAGAAGAGGCTCGGACGGCGCTACGAGAGCTACTGGTATAAGAGCATAAAGGGTGAATGGACAAAGAATTCCGGTTGGCCCACTTCTACTGATGATTGGAAGAAGCTCCAGGCGTGGATTGTGCGCCGCAAATTCGCGCCGTCCACGGCGACGCGCGCATCGTTTCCCATCGAAGCCACCAAAGTGTTTCGCGATCTTTATCCACTGCTACGCTTCACTTCGTTGCCGGAGTAGGAAGAGGAGAGAGAATGAATTGCGCCACCGAGCAGAACAAGACTCGACGAAAATTCCTCAAGATGCTTGGAGCGAGCCCTCTACTGGCCAGCGCGGGCTTGCTCGCCGGTCCATTCGCGAGTTTATTGGCGGCCGGTGAAGTCTCGGAGAAAACGTTTCTTGGTTGGCTCGAATCTTTTCAGCAAAGCGACGAGGTAATTTCCTCTCCGGACCAGGCTTTCGACGTGATGGATTTTGAGGCCGCTGCTCGGAAGGCGTTGCCGCCGGCGCATTTCGGCTATCTCGCGACTGGCGTGGATGACGATGGAACGGTGCGCGCAAATCATGAAGGCTATTCGCGCATTCAGATTCGGGCGCGCCGGCTCGTTGATGTCGAAAACTCCGACATGTCGGTGAGCCTGTTTGGCACGAAGTGGAAAACTCCGATTGTGCTCTCGCCGGTGAGCGCTCAGAAGGCTTTTCATCCCGAAGGCGAAGTCGCTGTGGCACGCGCCGCGGGTGCCAAGGGCCACTTGATGATTCTGTCCACTGTCGCTACTGCTTCGATTGAAGAAGTAATTGCGGCCGCGGGCGCTCCGGCCTGGCAGCAACTTTATCCAACGAATGTTTGGGAAGTAACATGTGCGATCGTGAAGCGTGCCGAAGCTGCCGGCTCACCGGCGATTGTCCTCACGGTGGACTTGCAGGAAGGCAGCAATCGCGAAACTTTGTTTCGCGCGCAAGTCGTCGACAAGAGGGATTGTGCCGTATGCCACCAAAGCGCTTACACGGGCTTTGCTCGCGGAAGACCAAAAGCAGGCACGGGTGGTTTTGCACAGTACGCAGCGCGCAAACCGATGTTGAATGGCTTGGACCTTTCGAAAGTCAACGCCGTACAGCCGCCGAACCTGACTTGGGATTTTGTGAAGCGACTGCGCGACACGGTAAGCGTCAAACTGCTGATCAAAGGCATTGTCACGCGCGAAGATGCGCAGCTCGCGGTGGAACACGGAGTGGACGGGCTGATGGTTTCGAATCATGGCGGGCGCGCGGAAGAAACTCTTCGACCGACAATTGAAAGTCTACCCGAAGTGATTGAAGGCGTCGCGGGGAAAATTCCCGTGATCGTTGACGGCGGCATCCGCCGCGGCACGGATGTTTTCAAAGCGCTCGCGCTGGGCGCCTCAGCGGTCGGCATCGGGCGGCCGCACTCGTGGGGGCTCGCCGCGTTTGGTCAGCCGGGTGTCGAGGCTGTGCTGGAAATTCTTCGCCGCGAATTGCGCACCATCATGCGCCAGGCGGGAACCATCTCCGTTAACAAGATCACCCCAAACTGCGTCGTTGGCCGTTCGAATTAGATTGAGTTCGAGAATCTCACGGCGCCCAGAGGCGCAGTCCTAGCAAGTGCCACGACAGGAGAAAGCCGGTAATGACGCAGCAGGCGGAAGAGACCAGGAGCGAGTGAATTCGAACGCCGCGGTGAATTTCGTCCTTTGGTACGCGCAGAACCATAGTGAGGCCGAGAATCGAAAGTAGCGGGAAGAAAAATGTTCCGAGGAAGATTCCCGCGCTCCAGAGATTGAACGTGCCGATTTGCGGGCCGTTTAATTTCGGGAAGCAGAGGGGCACGAGCAAGAACGCCAGCGTTGCGAGTAACGGCGTCACGCGGACCGAAAGGTGGCGTACGTCCTTCATAGTGCCGACGAGTTTCAGAAAAAGCCAAACGAGCGCATAGGGAAGAGAAGTGAGCATCAAAAATACGCAAAGAACGAGCAGTGCGATTCGAATGAACGGTGTGGCCAGGCTGCTGCGCTCGCTGTAAGGAATTCCCACAAGCCCGATGCCGGCGACGGCCATGTCGCCGGATTCATTCGTGAAAAAAATCGTTGTGCCTTCCGGTTCTTTCTCCGCGCGGAACACGTTTTTGCCCACGCAGAGAAGTGGCTCCGGCTGGCCGAATAATCCGGAGCGCGTTAGCCTGCCATTGGTGACGCGGATGCGTGTGCCGCCGGCGAGTTCGTCCAGGAAAGCGAAGAGCTGGTTTCGCGGCGAGCGCGGCGCATAGTATCCGGCGAATTTTTCGAGGTCGCTCGAGGGAACAGCAATCGGCGCTTGCTGCGGCTTCGAATAATCTTTCGAAAGAAAATCGATCGCCAGCAGATTCAAGTCATGGAGCGCTTTGCCGGAATTGGTGCTGTTGAGAAGGACGACGTAGCCCCAATTCTGTTCGGGCATGTAACGGTAAGAAGAGATGAAGCCGTCGATTCCGCCATCGTGGCCGTGCGTAACGACTCCGCCGTCAACGCTTGAATAGTTGCAGAGGCCGTAGCCAAGCCGCAGGCCGTTTTTCGCGGCGAGTGTGGTTTCCGGTGCTTCCATCCGCAGGATTGACTCCGGCTTCATCAGCTGGGCGTCTTCCGTCTTTCCACGCCGTAGGAGAAATTGCACGAGCTTCGCCAGTTCGCCAGGCGATGATTTCAAATCTCCCGCAGGCCGGAGGTAGATGAACGGGTAACCTCCGGCCTTTGGCGGGTTGCTCTCGTATCCAACAGCGAGGAGAGGTTTGTTCGCATCGGTGAATGGGTAATCCGCCTTTTCCATGCCCATCGGTCGCAGGAAAGTTTCGCGGATGTATTGATCGAAAGATTTTCTGGTGACCTTTTCGATCAAGTAGCCGGCGACCGCATTTCCGGGGTTCGAATAAGACATGCGCGTCCCGGGCGGCCAGCGCGCAATTTCTGGTTTTCTATATCGCTTGAAGACATCCAGGAGAGGGAATTCATAGCGATCGTGAAGATTGTAAACTTCGCTGAACTCCATGTCATCGAAGCCCGCCGTATGCTCGAGCAGATTCACGATTCGAACGGGATGAGTGGACTCCCAGCGATTCTTGATCGGGATTTCCGGCGCGACATCCTGCAAACGCGCATAGAGATTGATCTTTCCTTCTTCTTGCAGTTTCAGCAGGGAGAGCGCGACAAATGTTTTGCTGATCGAGCCGACGCGAAACTCGGTGTCGCAGGTAACGGCGCGATTCGCGGCGAGGTCAGCCTTGCCGATTCCACCGCACCAGAGAACCTGGCCGCCCGTAACCAGCGCTATGCCTGCTCCGGGAACGTGCTCTTTGTCGAGCACGTCTTTCATGGCTTGCTGCAATTCCTGTAGCGTCTTCGGATGCGGCAGATCGTCTTTTTGCTGCGCAGCGCCAGCCGCAGGAAAAAAGAAGATCGCCGCCGCGAGGAGCAATAGTGATGCGGCGAACAATTCAATACGGCGCATGCGGCGCTCCTTTGGACGGGCGTACCAACCGAGGGCCGCATTCTATCCGTGAATGCGCGGTATGCAAAAGAAATCGACAGACAAAACCACGTGTAGCAAGGGCCGTGATGATTGACGCTGCGCCTGCTCTCGCATACGATGCCGCACGTCACGATTTATCATTTGGAAGGCCTGAAAGGGAGCTCAGCCGACATGAAGTCTCCAATTCGCTATTTGAGATTCGCCGCGCTATTTCTTTTGGGAGCGAATCTGTGCTTCGCGCAGCAACCGCCAACGCCCGCCGCGGATAAGGCCACAGAAAAACCGAAAGAAGAAAAGAAGCCGCCCACTCCCGAAGAAAAAATCGTTCAGACCAAGCATTCTCTGAAAATCGGCGGACAAGAGATCAAGTACACGGCGACGGCTGGCACGATTTTGCTGAAGCTCGAAGACGGCACGCCCAAAGCCAGCATCTTCTACGTCGCTTACACCAAGGATGACGTCAGCGACGCGAGCCAGCGTCCGCTCACTTTCAGCTTCAACGGCGGCCCGGGTTCTGCGTCCGTGTGGCTGCATCTTGGTTTGTTCGGTCCGCGACGAGTGCAGATGGGCGATGCAGGAACGCTTCTACCGCCGCCATACAAGCTGGTGGACAACGATGTGTCGCTGCTCGACGTCAGCGATCTCGTTTTTATTGATCCGGTCTCGACGGGATACAGCCGTGCCGTTCCAGGGGAAGCGCCGAAACAATTTCACGGCGTGACGGAAGACGTCGAGTCTGTTGCGGATTTCATCCGGCTCTACGCCACGCGCAACAAGCGATGGTCTTCGCCGAAATTTCTTGCGGGTGAAAGCTACGGCACAACGCGCGCGGCGGGGCTTTCCGGCTATCTTCAGCAGCGTTACGGCATGTATCTGAATGGCATCGTCCTGATTTCCACGATTTTGAATTTTGAGACGGCGGAGTTCGATGTTGGCAATGACCTGCCGTATATCCTCTATTTGCCGACTTACACGGCCATAGCGTGGTATCACAAGAAACTTCCGGCGGAATTGCAGAGCGGAGATGTGCAAAAGGCCGTCGAGGAATCCCGCAAGTTTGCGGTTGGAGAATACGCTGATGCGCTGATGACTGGCGATGGACTGCCCGCCGCGAGACGTTCCGAGATCGAGCAGAAGCTCGCGCGTCTCACCGGGCTCTCGGCCGATTATGTTGATCGCACTAACTTGCGAATCGAAATCCAACGCTTCACGAAGGAATTATTGCGCAACGAGCGCCGAACAGTTGGACGCATTGACGCGCGCTTCACCGGTATCGATCGCGACGCCGCGGGAGAGCGTCCGGAATTCGATCCGAGCATTGCGGCGATCATCGGTCCGTACTCGGGCATGCTCAACGACTATGTTCGCAATGACCTGAAATTTGACAGCGATTTGCCCTACGAAGTACTCACTGGCCGTGTGCGTCCATGGAATTACGCGCCATATGAAAATCGCTACGTCAACGTCGCAGAGACGTTGCGTAGCGCGATGACGCAGAATCCATTCCTGCATGTTTTTGTAGCCAAAGGCTACTACGACCTGGCCACGCCGTTTTTTGCGGCGGACTACACGTTTGATCATCTGGGTCTCGACCCCACGTTGCGCAGCCATCTAACCGGCGCTTACTACGAGGCGGGCCACATGATGTACGTGCATCCGCCGTCGCTGGCCAAGCTCAAGGCGGATATCGCGCAGTTCATCAAATCCAGCGCGGCGGCAACACCCGCGAAATGAAGCGTTTTTTTATCATCGCGACGTGGATAGCTGTTGCGGCACTGGGTGCTTGTGCGCTCGGAAAGATCGCTTTCGATCGCGGCGAGCCACTCAATGCCACGTGGTTCGTCGTCGCAGCGGTGTGCTGCTATCTCGTGGCTTACCGGTTCTACTCCGCTTTTGTCGCCGCCAAAGTTCTAGCGCTCGATGACACGCGTGCCACTCCCAGCGAGCGCCACGACGACGGCCGCGACTTCGTACCCACAAACAAATGGGTTCTCTTCGGCCACCACTTTGCTGCAATCGCCGGACCGGGACCGCTGGTGGGCCCGACGCTCGCAGCACAATTCGGTTATTTGCCGGGGACTCTCTGGCTGATTGCCGGCGCCGCGTTTGCCGGCTGCGTTCAGGACTTTGTAATTCTCTTCTGCTCGATTCGCCGCGACGGAAAATCGATCGGGCAGATGGCGCGAGAAGAAGTAAGCGAACGTGGCGGCTTCATCGCACAGATTGCCGTGCTGGCGATCATGACGATTCTTCTCGCGGTGATTGGCCTCGTGGTGGTGAATGCCCTCAAGTCTTCTCCGTGGGCAACTTTCACTTTGGCGATGACCATCCCTATTGCGCTGCTGCTTGGGCTCTATCTTCGTTTCGTCCGGCCCGGCCGTGTCTTGGAAGCTTCGATTATGGGCGTAGCGCTCGTACTTTTTGTGGTCGTTGCCGGGCAGTGGGTGGCGGATTCCGCGTCCTGGTCGCGTGTTTTCACGCTAAGTGGAGTCGCGCTGGCTTTCGCCATCATCGCGTATGGCTTCGCGGCCTCCGCGTTACCCGTATGGCTGTTGCTCGCCCCGCGCGATTACCTCAGCGCCTTCATCAAGGCCGGCGCCATTTTTTCTCTTGCTGCTGGCATCCTCATTGTCCGCCCGCAAGTCTTGATGCCGCCTTTCACTCGCTTCGTTGACGGGACGGGGCCGGTTTTTGCCGGAAAGATATTTCCATTTTGTTTCATCACTATTGCGTGCGGTGCGATCAGCGGATTTCATTCGCTCATTTCTTCAGGAACAACGCCAAAAATGATTCTTCGCGAAGGCCACGCTCGTTTCATCGGCTACGGCGCGATGTTGCTGGAATCGTTTGTCGGCGTGATGGCCATGGTGGCTGCGTGCGCGATGCCGCCGGGCGTCTATTTTGCAATCAACAGCCCTCCGAGCATTGTCGGAAGCAGTGGGGAAGCTGCTGCCGCGACGATCAGCGGCTGGGGCTATCCGCTGCAAGCACAAGCC
>JBGPDI010000156.1:0-10636 GCA_041482215.1 Candidatus Acidiferrum sp.
CGCAGAAAATCCAAACCGTTGTCCTGGCCTCATATCACACCACCTTTAGAGAGCAGCCTTACATCAGATGGTGTTGCATCGACCTATTGAGACCACCGCCGTTACCGGACAAGTGGAATCGCCCCCGAAAATGCCAGGTTAGATGGCCAGTATCAGCCTCTGTTGCAGCCGTCCCGCGTGATGTCGGCGTTAATGGCCGCTTTACGCTCCGCGCGCCTTTCCGGACTCGCCCTGCGAAGATCGCGTTTAGTAGAATGGTGATAGGAGCAAAGTGATCGCCGCCTGCTCCCCCCGCAATCAGCCTCGTTTCATTGCCCGCCATCTGACTTCGCCCGATATGATGTGGACGCCGCGAATGACGCCGTTCTCGCCAAAGTGGGATGCGCCTGATCCGAATCAACCTGTCACAACACCGGCGGGCGCCGCGAATTCGCGATTGCTGTTAGCGAAGCCGTTGTGGCCGCCTGCGCGGTGATGCAATTTGCCGCGCTGAGTTTTGCGCCAGCAGCCCATTCCGTCATCGAGGGACTCACATCAGAAGCTATCCAGAGCTTAACTGGTGCGACACTCGCCACAGATCCAAAGAAGACGAATTGAATGCCTTTTGGGGAGTTAAGGGGCAATTAAAGGTTGGTAGCAATGAGTGAAAGAGTCAAAAGATGTCTTCCCGAATGCGTTTGATGACTCTTGCTACTCGATTAAAGATAGGTCCGAGTCCAGCGACAATTTGGGTCCCAGCCATTATCGCGGGTTGCTCGAACGTTATGTGAAAGGTAAAACCGCCTTTCATCTTCACCTTATCAATCCGCTCCCGAAAGGGGATAGCACTGGGTTTCAGTTTGACTCGGAAGAGTTCTGCGTCATCATGGAGTGGCCCCGGAACGCTGACAAACCACCTTTCGACTTCATCAACGACTGCCTCAACCTCGGCACTTCGACGGGTAGTGGCCGCGAAGGCAATGGCGCGGTGCTTGTCCCAGTTGGACAGTTCGTGAAGATGCCACAACGGATTGTTATGGCCCTCCCCTGTTTCAAAAGGCTGCGCCGCCTTGATGAGTGTCTTTGCCGTTGCGCCAACTCCGTGCAAAAACACCGGCTCGCCGCGAGACTGATATCCAGCCAACGTATCGAAGATCGGAAACTGGGTTTTATTGGTGGTCGGTGGAGCACCAGTCTCCTTGATCACGAGCTGCCAAATCAGATGGTCCAGGGCCGAACGAAGATTATGGACAATCTCGCCGATGACGACACTCCAAATTGTGGGAGCAGTATGGCGGACACGCAAAATGCCAAAAATATGGAGGGTATCTGGATTTATCTGGGTTTCAATTTCGTAGGGTTTAAGTTGGAAGAATGCTTCGATCTCGGAACTCAGAGCCTTGAGTTGATCGTGAGCCCGACGTATCTTGAGGTCGATGCCGAAAAAAGGATCAATCATAGCCCCTGAATGCTGAGGCTATAACACAACTAAGTGCCGCGCAAGGTAAGGGACCTTATTCCGGCTCTGAGACGATGAGCACCTGTGCCTCGTTCCGATTGTATGTATGAGATTGACGGCAAGTGCCGCAGTGTACTGCGTGGGTGGTCTCCGAATCAGTCAAAGCAGGCAAGGGTGGTATCTGGCTGGTCTTGTCATACGGTCCAATTTTCGTCACCAACAGGGGAGTGTTGCAGTCTTTGGTTTTACATCGAAAACCCCAGTAGGCGTAATGCATAGCGGCACGAGGCTATAACACTAGAACGTGCCGCGCAAGATATCAGGCCGGGCGTAAACTATGTTGATGACGATCCACGATATCTCAGACGTGGAGGAGCAGTTTCATGCTTTGGATGTGCGGGGACAGATCGTTCGCGGCCGAAGAGCCGTTTTAGACGAACTCATAGAGTCCCTTCGCACGGATTTTCAAGCCGGTCGTTTTCAGGCCGTCATCATTCACTACCGCATATTTCTCCATCATGCGGTCAATGCCTACTTGGTTCGGACGATTCCAGATTCGAATATTCTGGCGGGCCAGGACACTCCGTCCGGTAGTGACACGGTGAAAGTGCAGCAAGCCTTAGATGACACGCTCGATCCTACGCCGCTGACCAAAGAGCTTTGCGAAGAATTGAGTAGAACCCTGCACGCCATTCATCCGCCACCAGAAAACTCTGAGGGCATGGCATTCCACCTAATGAAAACCGCCAACATCTGGTTCGAGGCTATAGTGAAAGAGGACGTTCGGCTGAATAAATGGTGGGACGATCTCCATGCCGACGGAATCACATCGAGTAGATTTGCAGTCAAAATCAAAAAGAAGAAAAGAAACGCGAAGCCGTAAGGTGTAGAATCCCTCTCCTGCCTCTACCGCATTTCCAATCCCTAAAGTGTGGGGGACTCCATGAGGAAGAAAAAGCAGTCTTTCGAACTCACCTTTGAGCAGACCGAAATGCTTGGGAAGTTCGGCGGCGCGTCTTTTGACTATCCCAAATTGAGTTTCGAAGAGGTAGCGCGAAAGCTGCTAGGCCCAAAGCCTTTCAAGGCCACAACGAAGGGGAAGCAGTTTAAGAAAGTATGCAGAGAGGCGTTTGACAGAGAAAGAGAATAGCTGGATGTGGACTCTACCGCCCGTTGAGCGGCGTTGTATCTTAGGCAAGGCCAAAAAAAAAGGGGCTCGGATGAAGACCCAAAGAGGTTCGAGCCTCTTAGATCCAAGGAGTCGAGCCCCTTTGGAGGCTGCGCGGGAGTCGCGCTTCCGCGCGCGTATTTAGAACTAGTAGAGCTGCAGGCGATCTCAGCGAAAACTGCCAAAAATGACAGGGCAGCGCATCACTCATAGGCGGTCGGAAATCAAGAACAGTCTTTCTCGCTCCCACTGGCCTGTTCTAACTGCGAAGGGCATCGCCCCGGATGCATGCGGGTCACCGGGGACGTTGGCGTCCCCCATCCACTTTTGTGACAGGAACACCGTCTGGCAGAGTCTGCTCTGGGTCGGTCCTCCAAAAAGTTGAACCAACTTGACCATGCGGAAATATCGGTCGGCGACTTTGTCTGATACCGAGTAATGACACCACCAGCATCAGTGACCATCCAGACCTGGAGGCGGTGATCCAACAATTCTCCTGCTGCTATAGCGCTCATATCTGAACCTCGGGTGATACAACAAGAAGTGCGAAAAACTCACTGAACGTTTCAAAGAAATTGAGGGAAGCACCCCTGCAGGGCACAGGCGCGGGATCGGTGTACGAAGCCGCGCTGCTTGGATTGAACCGACTACAGCGGGTGGGTTGGGAAAGCGACGGCTCGCAGGTCGGCAGCGTGATCGTAGAAGTGTGGGAGGAGCCGATGCTCCACGTCGTTCAAGTAAAGAAACTACTGAGTTGGCTGAAAGTGCCGGGAACGTTCTATCCACAAGAACAGCGAAAAGCCAAGCTGCGTAGATTGCTCAAATGAGCCGCCGCATATTCTGGATTGGATGGACGAAAAGCGGCCCGCTCATTCAAACCGACCTGCTTTACCAGACGCGGACCAGAGCATAGATAAAGAATACGGTCATCGCGATGGGCAACGAAAAAAGTAGATAGTTCGCGTTGGGAAGTTTCTTTTCCAAATATTTGTGATTTCGGGAGTAAGGCGCGTGAGGATGTTTGTCAACAATCTCATCAAGCACCAGCTTTACAAGCCAGAAGGTTCGCAACAAAGCTACAAGCATCAAGACCGACACCAGTATCACTGTGATGAGGGCGACTTTCAAAATGTTAGGGGCGTGTTCTTTGTCGAGCACAAACACGAGGACTCCTGCCGCGAAAACCAGGTAGAAGTTGATTCTGTCCGCAAACAAAGTCTCTATGTGTTCACGTTCTCTTTGCAGCGCCTCTAAATCGAGGGTTTCTTTTTCCTTCTCGCTCATAGATACCTCCTAAGGCTCCTCATTCGCAATCTAAATGGGGCGAAGCATACAACCGTGAGGTGTGCTTAGCAATATATCTACCGCATGCTACCTGAACTATGCGCTCGGTTGCGGCCAGGCGCCGCGGCTGTAAGGTTTGTGTCCGATCTATCAATAGCCCTGCATCAATGTTCTCCACTTCTCCTGACACATTGCGCCCCTTTTCCACGCCCGAATTGCCCCAGTTTTGGAGCAATTCAGCCGGTACTGGTGCAGTACCATTCCCGCGTAACCGCAAAACAACGGTAAGTCCTGCCGGATCAGACGACTAACTATTTTCCATTGAAGATGAAATTAGACTCAGAGAGGGGTGTGAGTGATAACAATTTTCGATTCACTCGAAGGAGTCTGGAGAGGCTTGGGGGGCAAAAGCTTGAATTGTCTTTATTCTAGTGGGTATATTCCGTTGACGCATGAGTAAATTTTTAGGTTGTATCCAAACGGTTACCCCTACCCTAAAAAGGCCCTGTTTTAGCGGGTTTTTGATGAGGGGATCGACGGGCGCAAACGGAAAAAGCCTCTCGTGGACTGGCCCACCCGTATGAGAATCCTTAGTATGAGGATAGAGGACAGAGTTAGTGCCTCAGCGAATGAATGCTCAGGAGGGTGTATGAAGAACGGGGAGCAGATGCAGGAACTCACAGCAAGGGAAACGTGCCGTCGATTGGGAGTTTCTTTGGATTACATCTACAAATTGCTTTACGGTGGGCAATTGCCTGCCCGCAAGGTAGACAAAACATGGCGTATCTCTGCGGCAGCCGTGGAGGAACGCGCCCGACAACGGGAATCGCGAGCCGCGGCATGACCCCGCTCGCTCATCTCAATATCCGCACCGGTGCAACGCCGGGGCGGCCCTCAAATTTCCATCGGGTGTTGAGCGTCTGCTCAAAATCCGAAATTTACTCCTTGAAGGAACCCACGTGTCAAACTCCTCATCCTCACTCACCGCATCATCCGCAACGCGAGCTAAGAAACATTCGGCCAGCCTAAAACTTTCATGTCCAGAATGTTTCTACGCAAAATATCCGAACTCCGGCAAATGTACGAATCGAGAATGCACCCAGTCCGAGCGTTCGAGCCGCGCGATGACCAGCGACGAACTTCTGCGCGAATTCGAACCGCCGCCACTGTTTCATGGGCGGCGTTGGGGCGCGTGGACGCTAGACACGGAAAGAGCATGCCTCGTCTACGACGCATGGCAAGAAGTCCGCGGAAACGGCTCTGGAGTAACCAAAGGCGTCCCTCAATATACGGCCTATCTTGGCGCGCCGGAGATCGATCTCGACCGCATCCGCGACTCCGCTGGCCTGTTGGACTGGATTTATCAAGTCGAAGGCAAAACTTGGGCGACCGCGAGGATCACGAAAGACTTGCTGAGTGCGTTCGATGCGATTTTTTCTCCGCAGCAGAATTTATGCACTGGAGGCGGCTCCAAGACCATCGCAAATCCGACAACGTTTCTGCGTGGGCGCTTCAAAATGGTGCAGTGGTGAGCACCATTCGCGTCCTCGCCAATGTGAAAGCCGAAGAGCGGTTCGGGGAAGAAGGTCTGACTCTCCTGCGACTGGGCGGATTGTCAGACGAGATGCCCGCGTGGTTTCAACGAATCGAGCACGACTACGGCCACTTCGAGCACGAGTGGATGGACCATCCCTCGTCGGACGGCGACACGCTGGTCTGCGAGCCCTACGACCTCAGTCACAATGCCCTCGTGGACCTGCTCGATTTTGCCGACCGATTCGGGTTGAGCGTCTCTATCTCTGCATTGAGCGCGCACTATCCTACGCGCACCCTGTCGATCTCGCTGTCGCCGCAAGAGGATGCGAGAGCCGCATGAGCACAGTCCCCATCACTCAATCCTACAAAACCGCCGAACTCGAACTCGCCGCCTTTCTCAAATCAAGGGGCCACCGGCTCCTTTCCGCGAAGATGGCCGGCCGGTTCGTCACCTTCGAATTCACACCGGAGGCCGCTGGGGATGCAGACAACTACTTCAGCGGCGCCGAGACTTCCGCGCGTGAGTTGTTCGAGGCCCATCGCAGCCTCCGCGCGCTGATTCAGCAAGTTCGCGAACATTTCTCTCAAAAAATCGGATCGGAGCACACCTCTAATGAGCAGCACACCCACCGCCGTTAGTTCCCCCTCTGCACCTGCGCTGGAAGAAACGCTCCAGCGACTCCACGTTTATACCCCCGAGACCCTCGACTCTTTGTGTATTCGAGAAGGGCAAAAGCCATCCGTCGTTGACGGGCTGATCCCAGCGGGTTCCATCGGTCTCGTCGCTGGAGACTCCGGTCTTGGCAAGAGTCCCCTGTTCTATCAACTCGCTCTGTGCGTCGCGGCCGGTATTCCGTGGCTTGGTATGCGAACAGTTCAGGCCGCAGTCTTGTACTTGGATCTCGAAAACGGGTGGTCGGGTTCTCGGGCGCTTCGCGATTCAGTGCTGCGACATCTGGGACTACAAGGCTGCCCGCCGGGCTTCCTTTGCGCCCAAGACATCCGAGATCTTAGGACTCTGACTGCCGCGATTGAAGCAGCCAAACCTGCCCTTGTGGTTATCGACTCTCTTCGCTCATTCGATTTCAAAGTCGAGGAGAACAACCGCCAGGCTGGCGAATTCCTTCAAGCTCTCCGAAAACTGTGTCAACAGTACGGAGTCTCGTTTTTGCTGATTCACCACATCAAGAAGCAGGAGAAGAAGACCTTTTTACAAGGCGGTGCGAGCCTCGAAACGGACCCCGTTGTCCAATGGATGGCTCTCGCCTGCGGTGCTCGCGCTCCAGTCAACCAGTCCGACGTTCGAATCGGAGTTGACCGCTCATCGAAACCGAATGCGTGCCTCATTATTCGTGGCCATGTACGAATCACTGGCGAGGTCGGTCCCTTCTACCTCGAGCGTGCTTTTGACGATGACGAACAACCAATCGGCTATAAGCGGCTCTCAGGAGTCGAGCTCCTGGACAACAAAGACCAACAGTCCGCCTTCGACAAGCTTCCTCTCGCCTTCAGCTTCAAAGAGGCCAAAGCGAGTTACGGGCGACATGACCAGGCGACTGCAGACTTCCTCTCGAAGTGCCTGAGATTCGGGATTTTGCGCAAGCCCACGAAGGGTCGCTATGAAAAGGTGCCCCGTGCAACCCCGGAATGAGCGGAGTATGAAGTTAAAAGGAATATTATCTTTTACTTATCACTCCGCCCTTGAACGGAGTGCACCGGAGTGGCCGGAGTGCGTACTCCGTTACTCCGGTCGTACTCCGGTGGGTACCGGAGCGGTAAGTTGCTGCAATCAAACGAGAAAGCTCGGTACTCCGCTCACTCCGGCCCCCACTGCTCCAACATTCAGAATGACCAAACATCCGCCTATGCGTAGTGAGCGAGCGTCTTTTGCGAGCGAACGGAGCATCCTCCAGAGAAGCGTCGCTGGTTGCCCTCCCATTCCACCCAGCAACGTTCATCGCCCTCTTCACCCGCTGGAACGCGGCTCTCAACGTCGAACGACACCGCCCCGGAGGAGCGCCTGAATGGCCGCCACTCTCATCTTCAGCAGCCGCGGGACGGTCAGGGATGCGTTATGGCTGTGGGCCTGGCTGCTATCCCACACGAAGTTAGTCAATGTGGAATGGCAGCCTGTTGCGGATGGCTTCGCGATTACCGATGAGCAGATCGCGTGGAACTTGGACGTGAGTGCCGACACGGTGCGCAGGTGGCGCCGTCGGCTTGAGCGGCTCGGCTTCATCCGTACCGAACTGGTGCGCCCGCGGCACCGCAGGTTCTGGCTGGTGAAGCCAGGCGGACCAGAAAAGGCATTACTGGAAGCTCCGGTCGAAGGACCGGTGAATTGAAAGTGGCCGCGCACGTCGGCGGCAAATCAAACAAGGAGCAGTAATCGATGAAAACTATCACAGGAACCTTCACGCTATCCGAAGGGGAACCATCCGCTGGCGATCTTCTTACTCTCGAACTGAGCCATGCTGCGACGGAAATTGCTACGGGAGCAAAGGTCGAAGGCTTTGAAATTGAAATTGCCCTCGACGAGAGCGGCGCAATCCCGCCTAACACCGAGATCCCGGCAAACGACGAACTGACCGCAGGAACTTATTACGCCGTCACCTTGAAAACCCTCCACGGAATTCACTATTACGAATATTACAACCGGACCCTGAAGATTGTGGGCGATTCGCCAATCAACCTCAACGCTCTGATCCCGCTAGGTCCGGATGAACTCCAGCAACTCCAAAACGCGGCATCGCCTTGCTACAATCCTCCCAAACCGGAACCCAAGCTGGCGCGCCAGATGCCATCCCCTCGGAAGCTCGGAATTAATACTCGTGGATTTTTTGCAGGCGTCATCAATTGCCCGCCGACGGTCGGCGACTGTACGCCTTCTCACGACAGCACGTTTCCGGCGTTCACATTCACTTTGCCAATCAAGGCAGTAGTGAGCTGCATTTCAGTAATTGTAGTCGTGCCCCACGCGGGTAGGCATGTGGTGGTGGCGCTCTATGACGCGAATGGGGACAAGGCGTGTACCGCGTCGATCCTCGCGGACAGGGCCGGCGTATGCACGGGTGCAATCGAACGCACCATGACCCTGCATCCCGGCGAATACACAATCGTGTGGTCAACGGGCACCGTGAAAGTGCAGGGACTCGGGAACGATTATCGAGAGCAATTGCAGCTTATGAACGGCGGAGACGGCGGAGTGGTGGCGGGAATTGTGAACGGGGGGCGCGGTGTCGGCACTCTACCCGACAAACTCGGCGAGATCATCCCCACTACCTCATGCTTGCCGATTTTGGCTTATTTCAAGGCTTAGTGTAGTAAGCGGTAGCAATTTCGATTTCTGTCGTCGTTGAGTGTTTTGCCCCACTTGCGCGGGTGGGGCGTCCGAGAGTGCGGTGGATTAAGGAACCAATTGAATGCAGGGTCGAAGGCTGTACTCGAAGTGTCGTCCCACGCCACATCGATGGAGGCAAAATACTTCAGCATCCCTGAACTCGCGCATCGTTGGCGGTGCTCTCGTGGCACCGTCTACAACATGATTCGCGGCGAAAAAGTGTTAGACTTCGCGCGACCGGGCCATCGTGGAGAAAAGCTCATTCCACATGAAGTCGTCGAGCGCATCGAGCAGAAGCACATGAGGTGTTTTCGATGAAGGTGTATAAGCGCGCTTCGAAAATTCACTTCGGCGGATACATCGGCGGAAAGAGATTCCGCATTTCACTCGGTACTGCGAATGAGTCGCGAGCCGCAGACCTCAAGCGCAATATTGAGAACGCAATTTCGAGAGGCAACGATTCACAGTTCTGGCCGGAACTGCGTCGAGTGCTCCCGCCGCAATCGTTTCGAACGATTGCCATGCTCGTGGGGTATCAGGAACCGATCGCGGTGAGTCCGCTGGAGTGGAAAGACCTCCACGCTGCCTATACGCTCCGCTTGAGACAACAGATCGCGCTGGGAAAGATGGCTGAGTCCACCCGACAACGCTACAACCACACTGTCAAATCATTTGAAGATTTTCTGACGGAACGCGGAATCGTTGAGCTCCTGAAAATCGACCGCCCACTCATTGAGGCGTACAAAGTTTGGCGCCGCGCAAAGATCATGGAGAAGAAATTCTCGCGTAGTGGCCGCGGGCTATCGCTGGACGTGGCAATTCTACACGGCCTGTTTGCAGTGGCCGTCGAAAACGAAATGGCCTCGAAGAATCCCGTTCGCATGGAAGGCAGACCCGGAGACAATCCCGAGGCGGGTGCGCAGCCCTTCGACGGTGAAGCCCTTGGCAAGCTCCGCAGAGTCGCCGGCCCGGACCTCTTGGCCTTCCTTCTCTTGCGCTGGACGGGACTCCGGGGCTCCGATGCGGTCAGGCTCACCTGGCAGGAAGTTTCATTCGAGCACAAGGAAATCGAGCGCGTCACGCAGAAGCGACGGAAGCGCGTCATCGTGCCGCTAAACGTGGAGTTGCAATTCGCTTTGGAGGCGGAGTTTGAGCGGAGTCAGCCGCACCCGTCCGATCGTGTGTTGCTAAATCCGGGCACCAACAGGCCGATGACGCGGCCCAGGCTCTATCAACGCATGTTAGCGCTGGGGAAGAGGGCGGGCGTCCCTAACGCTCATCCTCATCGTTTCCGCGACACGCTGGCGGTCGATATGCTCGAAAAAGGGGCGAGCCCTTACGACGTAGCGAAGACACTTGGAGACACAATCGAGACGGTGGAGAAGCACTACGCACCGTTCACGAAGGAACTGCGGGATCGCGTGCGCAGAATTATGGAAAATGGCGAAGGTTTGGAGAAGACCTTGGGCACGTTTCGGTCACAATCTCAACTCACGAATCAGAAACCGAGCTAATAACCGTTGAAGATAAAAGCCTTTAATCAAAAAATTGGCGGACGGGCCTGTAAGCCGGATTCTGTGCCGCACGCAAACCGTAAACGGCCTGCCTGCGCGGCGATCATTCCTCTAGGTCGCGGTTCGCACCGTGACTCCAGCAGCCTACCCGAGGGTTCTCATCTGCGATAGCTTGCCTGCCTACTGCAAGCAGGCGCCACCGCAGAAGGAGCGCGTTCATTTTCATGAACGCTAACTCAGTGAGCCGGGCCGGCTCTCCCCTCCTATTTGGCCTTGCACCACGCGGGGTTTTCCGTGCCCCCGATGTCGCCATCGAGGCGGTGGGCTCTTACCCCACCTTTTCACCCTTGCCAAAC
>JBGPDI010000157.1:0-10538 GCA_041482215.1 Candidatus Acidiferrum sp.
AATGGCTGCAAAGGTCCAGACCTTTGCAGCCATTAGACTTCTGGGGATGCTCCCCAGAAAAGGCGCCTAACCAATAGGAACAACGTGTTGAAAGATCACAGGCACCCATGGGTAGGCGTAGTCCTGAGTGTAGCGGGGATGTGCGCGGCGGTCCTGTGGATGCTGCAAGGCTGGTTTCCAGCAGGTTGGGCATTGCTCGGTACGCTGCTCGTTTTCTTGAGGTTGGGAATTTTCAATTACTGGATCAATAGTTACTGGGGAGGAGCCGTCGCCGCAATCGGAGGAGCGCTTGTAGTTGGAGCCCTGCCGCGGATTCTGCGTTTGCGCCGCGCTCGAGACGCCGCAATTCTGGGACTCGGTGCCGCGATACTGGTGAACAGCAGACCATTTGAGGGCTTCTTTTTGTGTTTGCCCGTGGCCGTTGCGCTTGTGATTTGGTTATGTGGCCGGCGCGGTCCCTCATGGAGCGTGACCTGGCGTCGGGTCGTTCTTCCTCTTGGTCTGGTGACAGTTATCTCTGCAACTTTTGTCGCCTACTACAATTGGCAGGGAACGGGGAGCGCCCTCCTCATGCCCTATGCTCTCCATGATCGGACATACTCAAGCACGCCCTTGTTTATCTGGCAGAAGGAGCGGCCAGCGGTCCAATACACGAACCCACAATTACAGACTTTCTATGGCGTTTGGTTCCACGACACCTGGATTGCTAGCCGTCCGGACAGTCTGTCGAAGCTGTGGGGACACGGTTACGGCGTCACTAAGGAAGTCGTGAGATTTTTCCTGTGGCCGGAACTTTGTTTGTCCATACTTGCATTACCTTGGATATTGCGTGACAGCCGAGTGCGATTCCTGGTCATCCTAAGTGCCGTCTGCCTCTGCGCGTCGATGCTGGCCACATGGTTCGAGCCGCACTATATCGCTCCTTTGACAGCATGCGTCTTTGCCCTAGTTGTTCAGGGGTCCAGGCACCTGAGGCTCTGGACATGCCGCGGACGACCCGTAGGGATTGGACTCGTGCGGGTCATGGTTGTCTTTGCTCTTTTGGCGGTTCTAATTCAGCCGCCGGGGGTCGTTGTCGGGCCGGAGCCACCATCGGGGCTCGAGTATCGCGCGAAGTTTGAGGCCCAATTGAGTAGTTTGCCAGGCGAACATCTTGCGATCGTGCACTACGGGGCAAATCATAGCGTGCACTCGGAGTGGGTCTTTAATAAAGCAGACATCGATGGCGCAAAAATAGTTTGGGCGCGGGACATCCCCGGTAGAGAACTAAAACCGCTGCTCGATTATTTTCGAGGTCGCCAAGTTTGGCTGGTTGAACCGGACTCCACGCCGCCGCGCCTGAGTACGTATTCCGATTTGCGCTGAGCAGCGTAACTCCATCCGCAGAACGTATTCGATCAACAGACATCGTGGCAAACGTACAGTGAGCGGGAGTAGTTCGTCCAGTCCAGCGCATTTTTCCAAATTGCCACCGCGCGCACGGATCGAATTGGGCCAATTGTTCTCAGGAAAGGCGAGGCGTTTATGAGCACGGAAGCAAGCACAGCTGTGTTGGTCAACATTTCCACGGAGAAGTGGCCTCCGCGCCATCGCACGTACTTCGGTTCTTTGAACGTGCGTTCGCCGGAACCGGGTGAAGTGTATGCCCTCACCACCATCCAAGGTTGCAACGGAGTGATGGATCTGGGCGACAAGCGCACCATGGAGTACCGCATCACCGCTCGCGAAATCGCC
Organism: Candidatus Acidiferrum sp.; assembly: GCA_041482215.1. GTDB lineage: Bacteria > Acidobacteriota > Terriglobia > Acidiferrales > UBA7541 > Acidiferrum. Next base: position 1,735 of record JBGPDI010000157.1, read on the forward strand.
GATGACATCGCGCGAGAGATCAACAGCGATTCAGGGGAGGGAAGTTTTCACGGCGTCTTCGTCGCCGCAGGCCCAACTCCCACGGAGACAGAACTGGCTGACGCTCGGCGACGGCTCGAGGAGTTTCAGCGCCGCCTCGTAGCCGCTGCCGATCTCGAATGGGAACGCACCAAGAATCCCATGTTCATCACCGACCTTGAGCGCCGCGCCGCTCGTCAGCTCGGGCTGGAAAAACCCTGGCTTTACGACGCGAAGCCGCTCGCTGAGTGCCCAGTGTGCGCGGAAAAAATCAAGCACGGCGTCGCCGTCTGCCGTTCTTGCGGGGCAATCCTCGACCGCGAAAAGGCCGCCCAGTACGGCCTCGTCTCCAAAGACGAGAAGAATTCCATGGACGCACAGAAACACCGAGAGAAGCGGGAAAAAGAGGCAGGGAAGTAAGCAATCAAAATGACAACCGCAGGCTCATTTGACGCTCCCATCGAGATTTTCGGCGGCCTGGTGACAGATATGTCTCCAGCGGATCTCCCACATGGAGTCTCGCCGGATTGCCAGGACGTCGTCTTCAGTAACGGCGGCGTTGCAACGCGCCCCGGATTGCAGGCGCTCTTCGGGCCGTTAGCAGGGAACCCGACGATCAACTACGTGAAAACTTACGAAACTCTGAACGCCACGCTGCGCACCATGGCTCTGGACTCGAATGGCGTACTCTACAAAGAAACAACACCAGGAACGCTCTCCAGCATCGCCGCCGGTCTCACACCTAATGCATACGCCCATTCGTCCACGCTCTTTGGGCGCGAATACCTGGCCATCAGCGACGGAAAAACCGGCAACGACCTGCCGCGTCAATACGACGACACGAATTTCGACCGCGTCAGCCAAGGCGGACCCGGCGCCGGGCCAACCGTTATCGATGAAAATGTGACCGTCGCGATTTCCGCAGCTCCGACGGGCGCCACACAGCCCGCTTCCATCGCGATCTCCGCTAGTCCCACTGGCGCAACCGAGAATGGATTTCTCGTAACCATCACGACCACTGCTCCCCACGGTCTTGCCGCCGGACAATCCGTAAGCATCGCAGGAGTCGGCGTCACCGGCTACAACGGAACATTTCCCATCGTCTCCGTCCCAACCCTCTCACAATTTACATATATCGCTGGAGGTTCGGGACTCGCTGCATCCGGTAGCGGCACCGCGGCCAGCGCTACCGCCACAATCCAAACCACCGCCGCGCACGGATTTGTCGTCGGGCAACTCGTAACCACCACAGGCATTGGTGTGGTCGGCTACAACGGCACTTTCCCGATTACGGCCGTTCCGGATTCCACTCATTTCGCTTTCAACGCAACATCTGGCGGACTCGCTGCTTCTGGCGGCGGAACAGTCGCGGCAGCCGGAAGCGTTTCAGCTGGGGTTCATCAAGTCTGTGTGATTTTTCAAACGCGGCAGGGTTACCTCACACAGCCCGGCCCGGCGACAACCTGGACTGCCAGCGGTGGCAAGCGCGCCGTGGTCACCAACATTCCAACCGGGCCATCGAATGTCATCGGCAGAATTCTGTGCTTCACCGGAGCGGGAGGAGCGAGTTTCTTCTACACCGGAAGTGGCGGAACGCTCTTCAGTGGAAATATGATCATCGGCGATAACACGACCACGTCCGTGATTGTGGATTTTTCCGACGCCATTCTTCTCGCGGGCACAAACGTCGACGACCTCTTCAAGCTGATCGAACTGGGTGATTGCGCCGGCGTGCTCGATTATGCGCAACGCCTCTTCTGGTGGGGCGAGCGCAACAAAATTAATAATTGGCTGAATCTCGGCTTCGACGGCGGCTTCACCGGTCCTGCTTTCCCTCACTACCCTCTCGGATGGACGCCCGATACGGTTTTCGCCCCCGGCGGGACCGATGAAGAGAATTTCGTCGTCTGGGGCTCCGCGTATTCCATCTTTGGCAACGGCACTACACCAACTCGCGGTCTGATGACCCAGCCTGCGGCGAACGATTCTCTAGGCGCTCCGCTCATCCAGGCAAATACAGACTACACCGTGCGCGCCCGTTGCGCCCGAAACGCCACACTTTCGCAAGGAACTTTGCACATCCAACTTTTCAGCGCCAACGGCGGCATCAGCACGACAGGGCTGCAGCTCACTCCTGCGCAACTCTCCACCAGCTACGTTGAGTACACCGCGCAATTGACGGCGCCACTCGCCACCATTCCGAGCGACCTGCTCTTGCGCGTCTACGCTGATGGCACGCCAAACTCCAACGGCCAGTTCTACGTGGATTGCATCGAGATTTATCCAACAGCCCAGCCCGTCAATGCTTCGCTCGTACGCGCCAGCCGCGTCGAAGATCCGGAGAGCTACGATGGCATTGACGGCCTGCTAAGCATCGCCGAAAACAACGGTCAAGCTATCCGCGCGGCGTTCAAGCTGCGCGAGCGGCTCTACTTTGTAAAGGAGCATTCGCTCTACGCCACGCAAGACGACGGCACCAATGAGCCTTCGCTGTGGTCGATCGCGGAGATTTCACGTAAGCTCGGCACTCCTTCCGTGCATGGGGTCGGCATCGGCGAAGACTGGGTCGTCATCGCGCATCGCACCGGGCTCTATCTCTTCAGCGGCGGAGAGCCCATAAAAATTTCTCAGGAAATCCAACCCACCTGGAATCAAATCAATTGGCAGTACGGGCACACCTTGTGGGTCACGGTGGACACGAAAGAACGGCGCATCATGATCGGCGCGCCACTTGGCAGCGCCACCTCGCCAAATAAAATTCTAATGCTCGATTATCGCGACCTGGACAGTGCCGATGACATTTCCGGCCGTCCACCCATTAACATTACCTACACCGGCCGCAAGACTGCCACGGACAAGACGCGCAAGTGGTCCCCATGGACCATTGCCGCAAACGCCTGCGCCCTCATCGAGCGCACGGACGGCACTGCCATCGTCGCGGTGGGCGGAGGATTACCCGGCGTCGGAGCAACCGGAAAAATCTATCAATTGAGCGACACACAATTTTCCGACGATGGCTCCGCAATTCTCAGCTACTACACCACGCACTATTTTCCTGAGCGTGCCGTCGAGCAATCGCTGAATCTTGGTGCGCACAGAAAACTTTTCAGCTACCTCACGATGTTTGTCGAAGGAGCAGGGAACTTGTCGCTCACCAGCTTCACCGATTCCCCGAGCGCGCCACAAGCGCAGCAGCCACTGCCGCTCAGCTCGCCCTCCCTCAAGGATCTCGAGCTTCCCATCAACCTTCTGGGCGAACGCATCGCCTTTCAAGTGAGCACCAACCAGTCCGGCGCCTGGTTCCGCCTGCAAAAATTCACGCCGTCCGTCCGCGTTGATCCCTGGGCCCCCGTCCGTGGCTTGAACTAAATATGCTGACCGTCGCACAACTCGCACCGATCAAGGATCGCGACCCTTACCTCTACGAGACACTGGTGAAAATCGTCTCGTCGGTAAACGCCACCAGCCAGCGCGCGGGCGTGGATCCCAATACGCCGGCGCCCGCGCCGTCTCCGATCGCTTCGGTCTTGGTGCAAGCCTCTAACGGCTGGTTCGATATTTCCATCACCGATCCATCAGCCGAGCGGCCCGGCCTGTTTTATTTTGCGGAGTCAGACACCACTCCGGCTTTCGGATCGCCACGTGTCTACTTTATGGGCGCGTCGAGAAATCTCTATGCCCAGCTTGGCAATCAGACGCTCTATTGGCGCGCCTACTCGCAGTACGTCGGATCGTTGACGTCCGCACCGGTTTCGTTCGGCGCGCCGCCCACGGCAGTCGCTGGCGGCGGCTCAACCGGCCCCACCCCGCTGCCCTCCAGCGGAAGCGGAGTCTTCCCCAATGGCGTCTCGCGCGGAGGCAACGGCTTCGGCATACATCCCGGCTCGCGCGTCGTGCGTCAGTCATTGCTCTGAGTGGAACAGGCTTCAGCCTGTTCGGTTTTGGGGCGTCCTAACTTGCAAACACTGTCGCTCTCACAGGCTCAAGCCTGTGCCACTGAAATGCAAATCCGCAAGTATCAGGAACGCGATCTCGAGGCATTGCGCGCGATTCACACAACTCAGGGTTTTGGCTATGCTTTGCCCGACTTACGTAACCCGTTGTTTGTCACCAAGCTTGTTTTGACCCAGGCACCTGCGGTGCAACAAAGCGAGGGCTCTCAGCCGGAACCCGTAGTCCCAAAAATCATCGGAGCCGCATTCCTGCGCCTCACCGCGGAAGCCTATCTCTTGCTCGATCCGCAGGCCGGCACACCTAGCGAACGCTGGCAATGGCTCCTCGCGCTCCACGCGGCCGCCGAACGCGACGCCTGGCTTCGTGGCCTCGAAGACGTTCACGCATGGCTCCCGCCGCCCATTGCCAAAAAGTTCGGCAAACGCGTCGAGCGCCTCGGCTGGCTCCGCGACGACACTTGGACGCCCTATTGTAAAAAACTGGGAGTGTAGTCAGCGGCGCTCGCGAAGTCTTTTTTCTAATTTCCAATTTCGATTTTCTAATTTCTACTTTCGAGGTGACTCATGGGCCGCGGAGCTCAATCGCAAACACGCCAGTTGACGGACCAGCAGCTCGCCAGCACCAACGCTCTGAACCAGCAGTTTCTGAGCCAGCAGCAGCAAGTCGGCAATACGCTTCTGCCGCAGTACCAAAGCATTCTGAACAATCCCGGCCTGAGCCCCGCGGACCAAGCCGCAGTGACCGGCCAATCGCAAGGCGCGTTAGCAAGTGCTTTCGATTCGCTCCAGCAATCCGCGCAGAACCGCCTCGCCCGCACGCGCAACTCCGCCGGCTTCGGAGCGCTTACCGACGAGCTCGCGCGCCAGAAGGGAATTGCGCAAGCCGGCCAGGCCCAGCAAAACCAGATGGCCTTCACCAACACTGCTTTCCAGCGCCAGATGGCCGCGCTGCAAGGTCTCTCCGGCCTCTACGGTGTGGACTCCAATCTCCTCGGCCGCACTCTTGGCATTCCTTCTCAATTGCTGAATACCCGCGCGAACGCTTCGCGCGGTGGCAGCGGATTCTTCTCCGCTCTCGGTTCGGGGTTGGGCGCCACGGCCGGCGCATTGCCCGGCGCCCTCTTTTAGTTTCTAGGCTTCGTCTACATCAAATCTAGCCACCTTGATGCCGCTCGCTGCCCAAAAGGAATTCCATGCCCGCATCTTGGATGGCCGTTCTAGCCGCAATCGTCTCCGGGACAGTGCAGTTCGTCGTGTTTCTCCGCTGGCTGCATCGCCGCATGCGCAACGACGAAATCATGGGCGCCTTCGTTCGCGATATTGCCGCCAACCATTTGCCGCACATTTACACCGCCTTGCACGAAATCGCCAAGCGGCAGGGAATTACTCTGCCCGAAACGCCCATGGTCCGTTTTGTGGACTTGAACGGGAACCCGCGACGTTCGGAGTAAAACAATTTTCTTGAACCCTCCTTCTCAACTTCTTGTGCTTGCACGCAAAGCTGCTGCCGCGCAAACGCTCGATCCCTCCCTCGTCTGCGCCGTCGTGGAGCAGGAGTCCGGTTGGAATCCTTGGGCCATGCGCTACGAACCGCTCTTCTTCAGCAAGTACGTCGCATCCTTATATACAAATAATAAGGTTTCCGCGTCAGAGGCCTACGCGCGCGGATTCTCCTGGGGCTTGATGCAAGTGATGGGGCAAGTTGCTCGCGAAACCGGCTTCGATGCCCAGTTCCTCTCTGCGCTTTGCGATCCAGAGCAAGGCCTCGCCATCGGCTGCAGAGTCTTGCGCAAGAAATTCGACTATATGGCTGGCGACACCACGCGCGCCTTGCTCGCCTGGAACGGCGGCGCGAATCCCGCTTACGCTTCGCAGGTGATTGCTCGTCGCGCCCATTATTTGTAGTGGCGCAGCTTGCTGCGCCCGGCCCAAGTAAGCGATAGCGTCAGCCAAAACCATGCCAGTCCGCTACTGGATCCGACTCGCTGAACTAACCATCGTTGTCGTGCTCGCTCTTTCTTCGATTTTCGCTTGGAGAGCGGACCGCCGCGATCGTTCGCAGCTTGAATCCGAACTCGCCGCGACAAAATTACTCCTGACCGCAGCCGGCGCCCGCCAGCACGACCGCGACGTTCAACTCGCTCAATCTCTCGCTGCCCTCGCCGCCGAAAAACGCACCATAGTGACCCCGGCACAAATCATTCGTGACCTTCCAAGCCAAATCCCTCTACCATCTCCAATCGTTTTGCAATCCAACCCTGCATCGTCAAATACCACGTCGTCACAAACCAACGCCGTCATCCCTACCGAAGACCTGAAACCTCTCTACGACTTCGCCGTCGATTGCAAAGCCTGCCAAGCCAAGCTCACCGCTGCCCAGGGCGACCTTACCGACGAACGCAAGAAATCTGCCGCACTCACCAAGGAACGCAATGACGCTCTGAACGTCGCTCGCGGAGGCAGTACGTTGCGTCGCATCGGACGTGCCGCCAAGTGGCTCATCATCGGTGCCGCCGCCGGAGCCATCGCCGCCAAAACTGCCCACTAGCACCCCATTGCGAAGTTGACACCTTCCTAGGGTATAATCCGCGCACTGAATCCTTTTAATGTCGCAGTCCGACATACCGAACAATGGAGCCAAGCCCGGTCCCGAAGGGTCACCCCTTCCAGGAAAGAAACTAGATTCCTGGGGTGAAATCGCCTCTTATCTCGACCGCGAAGTGCGCACCGTACAGAGATGGGAGGATACGGAAAGTCTTCCCGTCCATCGCCACGAGCACAAAAAAAAATCGACCGTTTACGCCTACACCGGCGAGCTCGATGCTTGGATGAAGCAGCGTCAGCCCAAGGATGACCCCGAGGCCGACATCGCCTTCATCTCCGACCCCGAAACAGTCGATCCAAATTTCACGAGCGCGATCTCTGATACTCTTTCACCAGTTTTAACTCCAGCTCCAGTTCCCGTCGATCTTCCAAGTGATCCGCCACCAGTAGTTCCCATAGAGCCGCCTCCCTCTCCAGCAGGGAAGCGCTTGATCATCGCGATGTTCGCCCTGGCAATTGTTTCTGCCCTTTCGCTTGGCGTGTACCGCTGGCTGCAAACGAGAGATTCTGCACGCGACAAGGTCAGACTCGTCGTCCTCCCTTTCACTTACCTCGGCGGTGATCCCAAGTCGGACTACATCACTGCCGGCCTCTCCGACGTTATCCGCACCTCACTCGGCCAGCTCGATCCGCTTCACCTGGGGGTGATTGCCGCGACTTCTTCAAAAATTGTCTCTGGCAAGTCCATCCCGGAAATCGGCCGCATTCTTAATGTGAAGTATGTGCTCGAGGGCAGCGTGCAACGCGCCGGCAATGAGGTACGAATCGACGTCCAGCTGATCCAGGTCAGCGATGAGACCCATCTGTGGGCCGACTCTTTTACTCGCGAGCTCTCCGACGTCCTCCAAGTGGAATCAGATGTCTCCGATGCAATTGCTCGGCAGATTCTCGCCACGCTTCCGGTGCCGCCCAGTCCAAAACCTCCGATCTCATCGCGGGGAGGAATCGTTCACTCCTCCACGCCAGAAATCGTCAGTTCCCGGCACGCCTACCATCAAGGCAAATTTGCGTGGGGAAGCCGCGGTGACCTCCGCAGCAGCATCGCTTTCTTCGAACAGGCCATTCACGACGATCCGTCTTACGCAGAGGCCTATTCAGGTCTCGCAGCAGCTACCGCTATCCTCGGACAGGTGCCCAACGACGGCATACCACCGCGCGAGGCCAAGCCTAGAGCCCGTGAAGCCGCTGAGCGCGCCTTGCAGCTCAATCCCCGGCTTGCCGAAGCTCACGCTGTTCTCGGTAACGTAGCCATGAGTTATGACTGGGACCTCGCCACAGGCGAAAAGGAACTTCGGCGCGCAATCGAACTGAATCCCAACGACCCCACCGCGCACGAATGGTACTGCCACTTACTGATTGTCGAAGGGCGAAATCCAGAAGCCTTGGCCGAGGCGCGTCTGGCCCTCGATCTCGATCCCGTTTCGCCACTCTTCCATACCGTGCTTGCCGAAACCTATTACTATGCCCGCTCCTTTGACGCCGCCATCGAAGAAGCCGAACAGGTCGTCAAACTACACCCCGATTTTCTGCTGGCCCGGTATTGGCTCGGCTCCGCCTATCGCGAAAAAAAGATGTACGCTCAAGCCGTGGAGAACTTTCAATACGCGCGCCAGCACTCCGGAGACAATCCGGCCATGCTAATGGCATATGGCCACACCCAGGCTTTGGCAGGAAATGTAAAAGAATCCAGGGCGACGCTACAAAAACTTCAGCAGCTCGCCGGCAGCCGCTTTGTCCCAAATCTGTACCCCGCAGCCATTCATGTAGGCTCGGGAGAGTTTGACGAAGCCTTTCACTCCCTCGAACTCGCCTACAAGGAGCGCATTGACCGCCTCGTCTACCTGAACGTAGAGCCAATGGCCGACCCTCTGCGCTCAGACCCCCGCTTCGCCAAGCTTATGGCCAAGATAGGCCCACACTAGGGAAGTGGCCTCCGGGTCCGCTAAAGGAATCACGCTGTCATCGCGCCTGTCACAAATTTACGCACTTCCCTCCAGAACGCCAGCATGACTGTAGTAAATGGTTTACAAAAACTTTTCTTGGTGACAGCAAATATGCCGCAAGTGAAAGAGTTCACGGTTCTCACGCGCTAATTCCGCTTCCGGCTGGCGCACCTGTGATCTTTCAACACGTTGTTCCTATTGGTTAGGCGCCTTTTCTGGGGAGCATCCCCAGAAGTCTAATGGCTGCAAAGGTCTGGACCTTTGCAGCCATTTCTAAGTCCTTATC
>JBGPDI010000158.1:0-10194 GCA_041482215.1 Candidatus Acidiferrum sp.
AAAAATATCCCATCGTCTCAATCGAAGACGGCATGGCCGAAGACGATTGGGCAGGTTGGAAGTCCCTCACGCAGAGCATCGGCAGCAAATCATCAAAGAAGAAAATTCAATTGGTGGGCGACGACCTGTTCGTCACCAACACCACGCGCCTCTCTCGCGGCATCAACGAAGGCATCGCCAACGCCATCCTCATCAAGCTCAATCAAATTGGCAGCGTCACAGAAACCATTGACGCTATTGAACTCGCCCGCAAGGCCGGCTACAACTCCATCATTTCCCACCGCTCAGGCGAAACCGAAGACACCTTCATCGCCGATCTAGCCGTAGCCACTGCCGCCGGCCAAATCAAGACCGGCTCCGCCAGCCGCACTGACCGCATCGCCAAATACAACCAACTCCTCCGCATCGAAGAAGAACTAGGCGCCGCCGCCCGCTTCCACGGCAAAGCCGCCCTTTCGTGACCGCCTTCGTAGTGGCGGCCTCCAGGCCGCTTGCCAGCCCCACGGGGATTGTCAAAATCAACTGGCTGTGAACCCCATGCCCTTTCCCGCAAGCATCCGCATTCGAACAGCTATCCAGGGCGACACAGAAGCTCTCGCCCACCTCATCAACGCCGCCTTCCGCGTCGAACTACCATTCATCGAAGGCGACCGCACCAATCCCGACGGCGTCCGCACTTACATGGACAAAGGCAAATTCCTGTTGGCCGAGGACGCCACCGGCCTCGCAGGATGTGTCTACGTCGAACTGCGTGGCGACCACGGCTACCTCGGCCTCCTCGGCGTGGACCCGGCGCGCCAAAGTACTGGCCTCGGCAGCAAATTAATGGCTGCCGCGGAGGACTTCTTCCGCGAAGCCGGCTGTGTCGCCGTCGACCTCCGCGTCGTCAGCGCCCGAGCATCCCTCCCTCCTTTCTACTGCCACCTCGGCTACATCGAAACCGGCACCGCCCCTCTCGCTCCCGAAGTCCCCGCCAAAGTTCCTTGCCACTACATCCTCATGTCCAAAACACTTCTCTGACTCAAGCCGAAATTGGTTCTTGCTACTCAGTTCAGTACAGGAAATAATCCTGCACCTACTTTATGGAGGAATCATGAATCGTAGTGCAGCACTCGCTTCCATTTTGTTCGCTGGCTTATCGCTCGCTCCTATCGGCAAAAACCTTGCTGCCGACGAGCAGACTCTCTTCGGCTACTCCGCCGAATCTTCCCGCGTCGAGCGTCAGTGGGAAGAAAAACTCCGCGCCATTCCCAGCCCCGAGAATATGCGCGCGTACATGCAGAAACTTTCGGCGCACCCGCACCACGTCGGCTCTCCCGCCGACAAAGACAACGCCGAATGGATCGCCGCGAAATTCAAGGAGTTCGGCCTCGACACCCACATCGAACAATTCGACGTTCTCTTCCCGACTCCCAAGGAACGCGCCGTGGAACTTGTCGAAGGCGGGCCAAAGTTTGTCGCCAAGCTTGAAGAACCCGCGATTCCGCAGGATCCCACCTCGAGCCAGAAAGCCGAGCAGCTCCCCTCCTACAACGCTTACTCCATCGACGGCGACGTGACCGCCCCCCTTGTCTACGTCAACTACGGCGTCCCCGAAGACTACGACCAGCTTGATCGCATGGGAATTTCCGTCAAAGGAAAAATCGTCATCGCGCGCTATTACCACTCTTGGCGCGGCATTAAGCCGAAAGTCGCCGCCGAGCACGGAGCTGTCGGCTGCCTTATCTATTCCGATCCGCATGAAGACGGATTCGTCCAGGGAGAAACATTTCCCGGCGGAGCTTATCGCCCCTTGGATGGAGTGCAGCGCGGCAGCGTCGCCGACATGCCGTTTTATGCCGGCGATCCTCTCACCCCCGGTGTGGGCGCTACCAAAGACGCCAAGCGCCTGAAAATCGAAGACGCCCCAACGATCACGAAAATTCCGGTGCTCCCGATTTCTTACGCCGACGCGCAGCCGCTTCTTGCCGCATTGACCGGCCGCATCGCTCCAGAAGGATGGCGCGGCGGCCTCGGCATCACCTACCACATCGGTCCGGGCCCCGCGAAAGTTCACCTGAAAGTGAAATCGAATTGGGACATCAAGCCTCTCTACGACGTGATTGCGAAAATTCCTGGCGCCAATTTTCCCGATGAGTGGGTGATTCGCGGAAACCATCACGATGGGTGGGTGAATGGCGCCGAGGATCCCATCTCCGGTCAAGTCGCCATGATGGAAGAAGCGCGCGCCCTCGGTGAACTCGTCAAATCTGGTTGGAAACCAAAGCGCACGATCATTTATTGCGCGTGGGATGGAGAAGAGCCCGGACTCCTCGGCTCGACCGAATGGGCCGAGCAACACTACGACGAACTGCGCGCGCATGGCGTCGCCTACATCAATTCCGACGGGAATGGCCGCGGCTATCTCGGCATCGAGGGTTCGCACTCGCTCGAAAAATTCAGTAACGATGTGGCGCGTGACATTTCCGATCCCGAAACAAAAATGACCGCCTGGAAACGCCAGCAACTCCATGAAATTGCCGATGCCAAAACCCCCGAGCAGCGCGAAGAAATTCGCAAGCGCGCTGATTTGAGAATTCCTGCACTCGGTTCCGGTTCAGACTTCACCGGTTTTCTCCAGCACGACGGCGTGGCTTCCCTCAACATCGGTTTCGGTGGCGAAGATGGTGGCGGCATCTACCATTCCATCTACGATGATTTTTACTGGTTCACTCATTTCAGCGATACTGATTTTGTTTACGGCCGCGCACTCGCGCAGACCGGTGGCACCGCCATGATGCGCATGGCGGATGCGGATTTGCTTCCTTTTGAATTCGGAGATTTTGCCGATACCGTGCAGACTTATTTGAAAGAGCTAAAAGCTCTTTCGCAGAAAATGCAGGACGACACCAAGGAGCGCAACAAGGAAATTGAGGAAGGTCTTTTCAAAGCCACCAATGACCCGAAGCGTCCTCTTGAGCCGCCCGCTTGGGAAGCAGTTCCGCCACACCTAAATTTCGCGCCTCTCGAAAACGCCGTGGATCTCCTGAATCGCAGCGCCGGCGAATATCGAAAAGCTCTGGAGAAAGCAAACGCCAACGGCGGCGTTGCACTCGCTACCGCTTCGCTCGCCGAAGTCAACAAAATGCTCATCGACACGGAGCGCAAACTCACCAATGCCGAAGGCCTTCCCAATCGTCCTTGGTACAAACACCAGCTCTACGCCCCGGGCTTTTACACTGGCTATGCTGTCAAAACTATCCCCGCTGTTCGCGAAGCCATCGAACTAAAAAAATGGAAAGAGGCTGACGAAGCAATCGTCGTCGTTTCGCATTTGCTACAGGATGAAGCCGCCTTAATCTCTAGCGCGGCGGCAAAACTCTCGGGTGGAAAATAAATTCTCCCGCAAAAGAATCAGCGAAGCATCTAACCTGCGCGTGTCCCGTTCGGAACCGCGCGCTCCGGAACAGAAAGAACTGGAGTGACACCGTCCGCATAGCCGATGTCAAACAGCATGCCCTCTGAAATCTCGCCCGCTATTTTGCGTGGCTCTAGATTCAGCACGAACAGTGCTTGACGCCCTTCAATCTCGAGCGGGTTCTCCCGCTCTTTTTTGATCCCCGCGAGAATAGTCCGCGAATGGTCGCCGAAATTCACCGTCAGCTTCATCAACTTATCCGAGCGCGGAACCTCCTCAACGCGCTCGATTGTGCCCACGCGAATATCAAGCACTTCCAGCGCGCTGACAGCCACCAGAGGTTTGACAGGTGCGGGAGTGAAGTCGCTCATGGCTCACCGCTCATACTTCGCCGCGTAGACGGGCGTGGGAATTGCCGGGTCGCACCGCTCGTCCCGGATCGGTGTGCCAGGGGTGAGCGCAAGCGGGATCACACCGGCCCAGACCGGCAGTGCGTAGTCGGGGGCGTCATCTTCGACAGGGCCGCTTCGAATCTTGGCGGAAACTTCCGTAAGCGGAAGCCGCAAAATACTTGTGGCTTTCAATTCTTTTTCGTTGGGTTGACGTGCATCGTTCCAGCGGCCGGCAATTATTTTTTCGGTGAAGCCGCGCAACGCTTCCAGTTTTTCTTCCGGCGCGTCAACGAGTGTAGCTTTGCCAAGCGCGACGACGGAGCGGTAGTTCATCGAGTGATTGAAAACCGACCGCGCCAAAACGAATCCATCCGTCAGAGTCACGGTAATGCAAACCGAAATTCCGGCGCTGATGTTGCGCAACATGCGGCTGGCGGCGGAACCATGAAAATAAATCGCATCCCCGATGCGCGCGAAAAGCGTGGGAATTACGTAGGGCTGGCCGTCAACGGAAAACCCGACATGGCAAACGTATCCTTCGTCGAGAATTTTGTCGATGGTTCCGCGATCGTAAGCGCCGCGATGCGCTTCGCGAATTACACGCGTACGCTCGGTTGGCGAAATGGAATCAGGCACGTCACACCTCATTCGAAACATGGCGCGGAGCAGGCCGATTTGCGGCTGCTCATTTGATTTATAGCCGGCGCCAAAGCGGCATGAGTGAGGAACAACCGCATTCATCGTATCACGCCCGAACCACCGCAAATCTGGGACAGAGACGCCGCATCGGAAAATGTGGTCCCAATTTGGACGTAATGGAGCTACTGAAATAGAGCTAGCGGTGCGGTTCGAATCCTCCTTGTAGTGGCGCAGTATGCTGCGCCACTACAACGCTGCCACCACGTGTGAGAAACTAGCGGACCAGAGTTTCTAGCTATTTGTAACCGGGAAAGAGACCATGAGCACACCTGTTATGCACAGTGCAGACACAAATGCATTTGATATTGCTTGGGTGAGGGAACAATTTCCTTCGCTGAGTTTGCAGTACAGCCACCACGGCTCCGCGTTCCTGGATGGCCCGGCGGGCACGCAGGTGCCTAAGCAGGTGATGGACGCGGTGCAATATTATTTTCTGGGCGCCAATGCGAATACTTACGGCGCGTTTCTCACCAGCCGCCGAAACGATGAAACAATTCGTTCCGCCCGCGCCGCCATGGCGGATTTTTTCAATTGCGATTCGAATGAGGTCGTCTTCGGCCAGAACATGACGACCATCACCTTCGCGCTAGCGCGGGCGATCGGGCGCGAATTGAATCCCGGCGATGAAATTGTAGTGACCACCCTGGACCACGATGCCAACGTGGCCCCATGGCGCGCGCTTGAAGAAAAAGGCATCGTCATCCGTCAGGTGGACATTCGAGAGAGTGATTGCACTCTGGACATGGATGATTTGAAGCGCAAAATTACCGCGAAGACGAAGCTAGTCGCTGTTGGTTATGCCTCGAACATGGTCGGCACCATCAATCCCATTGCGGAAATTACCAAGCTCGCGCATGCCGCAGGTGCGTTGATGTTTGTGGACGCCGTACATTTTGCGCCGCATGGCCTGATTGACGTGAAGGCCATAGGGTGTGATTTTCTGGTGTGTTCCCCGTACAAGTTTTTTGGCCCGCACATGGGAACTCTGTACGGAAAGCGAGAGCTCCTGGAGAAATTCAAGCCGTACAAGGTGCGTCCTGCGACGAACACTTCACCGGAATGTTGGGAAACTGGGACGCAGGTACAAGAGCTGATCGCGGGGATTGGCGCAGCCGTGGATTACATCGCGGAACTAGGCCGGCACTGTGACCCAAGCGTGAAGACGCGCCGCGCAGCATTGCAGGCCGCCTATTGCGCAACGCACCAGTACGAAACCGGATTGCTATCCCGTTTGATCGCCGGTTTGCAGACGATTCCCCGGATGCGCATTTTTGGCATAACCGACCCAAAACGCTTTGATGAGCGTTGCTCAACGCTATCGTTCCGTCTTGGCGACCACAATCCCACGGAAATTGCCACGTTTTTAGGCGACCGAGGAATTTTCACCTGGGACGGAAATTTCTACGCCCTGAATTTGTCCGAGCGCCTGGGCGTGGAGCAACACGGCGGCGTTTTGCGAGTTGGTCTCGTTCATTACAACACCGCGGACGAAGTAGATCGCCTGCTCGATGCGCTTCGCGATTTCGCGAGCCTCTGAGCCGGCATCTCCCGCACAGCGTGAGGCGATTGCCTTACAACCTTGCAAGCATTACTCTCTGAATTGTTATCAGGGGAGATACCAATGACAATTCGTAAAGCAATACAATCTCTCGTGCTCGCCGGTCTGCTTCTTCTTTGCCCCGCTGCGCGATCTGGGCAGAAGCCGTGGATCGAGGTGCGCAGCCCCAATTTCCGAGTACTTACCGATGTTGACGCGAATTCCGGGCGGCGAATCGCGCGCGAGTTCGAACAGATGCGCTCCGTCTTCGAGCGAGCTTTTCCAAAAATGCGGCTGGACACCGGTGCGCCGCTGGTGATCTTTGCCCCGCGTGACGAATACAGCATGAAGGCCATGGCGCCGGAAACGTGGAAAGCAAAAGGACCGAAACCCGCAGGTTTTTTTCAGCATGGATGGGAACGACAGTATGCGGTTGTGCGGCTGGACCAGGATATTCCAGGCAAATACGAAGTGGTCTATCACGAATACGTGCACACCCTGCTGCACGCCAATTTCCAATGGTTGCCTACCTGGCTCGACGAAGGCTTGGCTGAGTTTTACGGGAATACGCGTTTTGGAGACAAGAAGATGAATGTCGGCGCTCCGAGCACGCGCGTTTTCGAACTGCGCGGCAGGACATTGATACCACTCGATGAACTGATTAGTGAAAATCCCTGGGTAAAATTCCGAAGAGACGAGATTCAGCTCCACCTGTTTTATTCCGAAGCTTGGGCGCTGGTGCACTATCTGATCTTCGGACCAGGAATGGAGCAGGGCGCTAAGCTCTCTCGCTTTAACGACCTGCTACAGAAGGGGGCGCCGCAAAAGAAGTCGTTCGAGGAAGTTTTTGGAGATTTTAAGGAATTGGAAAATGCCCTCTCGCAATACGTAAACAAATTTCTGTTCTTAAGCTACGAAATGGAAACTCCGCCCCACATTCAAGAGAAGGACTTTCCCTCACGGACGCTGAGTGTAGCGGAAACGGACGCAGAACTTGGGACGTATCGGCTGTGGTCGCATGACCGTCAAGAAGCCCGTGAATCGATTGAGCAAGCAATCAAGGATGATCCAAGGGTTGCACTGAGCCATGAGACATTGGCATTTCTGGACTTCACCGACGGAAAGGATGCAGACGCCGGGAGTGAGTTTGGAAAAGCCTATGAATCCGACCGGCAGAGGTATTTGTCCCTCTATTACCGGACGATGCTCTCGGGCCTGGCGAGCTCAACTGCACCTGCGGACGAGCTGAGTTTTCGTTCCGCAATGTACGACGTGTTGAAACTAAATCCGCGATTCGCACCGGTGTATGTGCAGCTGGCATTTGCCTACGCGCGCCACGGCGATTTGACGAATGCGTTAACGATGGCGCGGAGAGCAGAAGGCCTGGAGCCAACTCGCGCTGGATACCACCTGTTGAGCGGTCGGATCTTGCTCAAGTTGGGAAGGGAAGAGGAAGCGGCAAGGCAAGCAAGCTTCGTAGCCGAACGCTGGAAGGGCCCGGACCACGATGAAGCGGTGGAACTCCTGAACCAGGTTCCCGCGGAGAAGCGAGGCGAAATAGTTACCGCTATTGTTGAATCGCCAGGAGAAACAAAACTCGCCGCCGGAACACTGTCGTCCTTGACCTGCGGAGAAAGAGGCGCGGGAGCGACGGTTGTGATCGAGAACCAGAACGGAAAGCATTCGTTTCATAGTAAAGGCTTTCAGATGGTCGGTTATTCCGACACCGTTTGGTATGGAAGCGACCATTTCACGCTTTGCCACCATTTGGATGGATTGCGCGCTATCGTTCGTTATAAAGCGAGCACGGAGAAGGAAAGTGAGGGCGACTGGGTCGAACTCATGCTTCGCCAGGACCTGCCACTGCCACTCGACAAAAGAGTTGAAGCTGCGGGCGAAGTAAAGAAATAACACCGGGAATCTACAAGACGAAATAGACTTGATGTTCGTCGAACCTGTCGAATTTGTGTGCGCAGAGACAAATTGCAGGTTGGAGTTACGGGACTTAGTGGACGAAGAGTTTACGGTCGGAAGCGCAGAGCTTTTCCGCTACCAAAGTAAACTGGCTGTGCCGTTGAAGTTATTTCCGGGGAACTATGAGCAAACGACCGAAGCCAATTGTATTGACGGTGTTGGATGGATGGGGATACCGCGCGGAAACGAAGGGGAATGCGATTGCATTGGCGCGGAAGCCTGCGTATGACGAGCTGATTCAGAAATTCCCGAACACACTTATTCATACTTCGGGGCCGTTTGTGGGATTGCCCGAGGGGCAGATGGGCAACAGCGAAGTCGGGCACATGAACATGGGCGCGGGACGAATCGTACACATGGACATCACGCGCATTGATTTGTTGATCGCGAACAAACAATTGCAGAACGTGCCGCTGTTTCAGCAAGCAATGGAGCGCGGCAAGACGCGTCAACTGCACTTCGTGGGACTGCTGAGCGATGGCGGCGTGCACTCGCACATTCAACACTTATTTGCTCTGCTGGAAATGTCGAAGCAGCAAAGAGTGGCAAAAGTGTTTGTGCATTGTTTCATGGATGGGCGCGACACGCCGCCAAACAGCGGGCGCGACTACGTTCGAAAGTTACAGCAGAAAATGCGCGAGCTGGGTGTCGGCGAAATCGCCACGCTCGTGGGGCGCTACTATGCGATGGACCGCGACAATCGCTGGGAGCGCGTCGAGCTGGCCTATCGCGCACTGGTTCATGGCGAGGCAGAAACGCGGACGGACGATCCGGTTGCAGCGTTGCAGCGAAGTTATGAAGCGGACGTAACCGACGAATTTATCAAGCCGATTGTGCTAACCAAGGGCAGCGGCGCGAATGGCGTTCCTGTGGGATCGATCCACGACGATGACGCGGTGGTTTTCTTTAATTTTCGCGCGGATCGCGCGCGGCAGATGACGTACGCGCTGGCAGCGCCGGATTTCGATAAATTTGTGGACGTCAAGCGGCCGAAGAATCTCTTTTATGTGGGAATGACGCAATACGATAAGAACTGGCCATGGCTAAAATTCGTGATTGCGCCGGAAAAGCTGGAACACATATTGGCGCAGGTGTTTGCGGAGTTGCAGTACAAGAATTTGCGCACGGCGGAGACGGAAAAATATGCTCATGTGACCTATTTCTTCAATGGGGGCGTGGAGAAGCCGTTTGCTGGAGAAGAACGAATTCTGGTGCAGTCTCCTAAGGTGGCCACGTACGATTTGAAACCAGAAATGTCGGCTGCGGGAATTACGGACACGGTGGTGAAGGCAATCGAACAGAACGAGTTTGACGCCATCATCATGAACTACGCGAACGCGGACATGGTGGGTCATTCGGGAAAGTTGGAGGCGGCGATCAAGGCTGTGGAAGCCGTGGACACTGGACTGGGGCGGATTTATCAGGCACTGAAGCCGCGCGGGGGGGTGTGGATCATTACTGCGGATCACGGAAACGCGGAGACGATGATTGATCCGGTGACCGGCGGCCCGCATACATATCACACGACGAATCCTGTGCCACTGATTCTGGTTAGCGATGATGACAAGCTGCGTTTGAAGCCGGGTGGGTCGCTACGAGACCTCGCTCCAACGATGCTCAGTGCGCTCGACCAACCATTCCCAACGGACATGACCGGCACCGACTTGCGAATCCATTCATAACCCAACCATGAACCGCACAATACCCTCAGAGACAAAACTTGTAATTTGCGTGTGGAATCCATTTTCGGAGTGGCGGCCGAAGCCGGCCATGGCGGAGGCGATTCGAAGGCGCTGGCCGGAAATCCGCGTGACGCATTTGCTGAATTACGATCCGTTGCCGGCGGAATTGCCGGATACGGATATTTTTGTGGGCTACTCGCTGCGCGCGGACCAGCTGAAAGATGCGAAGAAACTGAAGTGGATTCACTCGACGGCAGCGGGCGTGGCGCAATTGATGTACCCGGAGTTGCGCGATTCCGGAATCATGGTGACGAATCCGAGCGGAATTTTTTCCGTACCGATGTCGGAGCACACTATGGGGCTGCTGCTGGCGCTGTCGCGCAATTTTCCGGACTGCGTGCGGCAGCAGGACCAGATCGTTTGGTCGCAGCAGAAGATTTGGGACAAGCCCCAGCATTTGTCGGAACTGAATGGGAAAGTGCTGCTGATCGTGGGCTACGGATCGATTGGGCG
>JBGPDI010000159.1:0-9392 GCA_041482215.1 Candidatus Acidiferrum sp.
CGGTTCTTTCTTCCATGGTTCTGGTGCTCGCCCTCGCCGCCGTCGCCATGCAATTCTATGCCGCGGAAGATCCACATCTTGACACCATCGCATTGCTGGCACCGTTCGTGATAATTGCCCTTCCCGCAATGGCTTTGACCGCCGCGATGGCCGTATTATTCGAAACTCTCCCCATTGTCCGTGGCGGTGTCGGCAATATTCTATGGTTTTTCGTCTGGGCCATTCTCGGTATTGCTCTTCCGGAAGTTTCTGGGCGGCGCTGGCTCGATCCCATGGGCATGATGACCGTCGCCGACAGCATGATCGCTGGCGCGCGCACCTACATCCCTGGCTACAAAGACAGTTTTTCTCTCACCATCGCGGACAAGCCCACACAGATCGTCGAAACTTTTCACTGGCACGGCGTTCCCTGGACGTCCCAAACCATACTTCTGCGACTCGGCTGGACCGCCCTCGCCATTCTTATCACCATCCTTGCCTCACTCTTTTTCGATCGCTTTGATTCCGCGCGCAGTTTCATTCCCTCAGCGCGTAAAGCCAAGAAGTTACAAGCCGCGCGTCTCGCCGAACTCAATCAGGCTGGGTTGGCCGCGCCTGCGAAGTCCGCCGCAATCGTTCACCTTACCCCGTTGGTTGCCAACGCGCATCGCAATGCGTTCCTTCGAATATTCATTGTCGAGCTCCGCCTCGCGCTCAAGGGTTTTCGCTGGTGGTGGTACGCCATCACCGCCGGACTTCTCATCGCCCAGTTTTTTGCTCCGCTGGAGATTTCCCGCGGGCCGCTGCTAGCCACCGCCTGGCTCTGGGCCATTCTGATTTGGTCTGCTATGGGTTCGCGTGAATCGCGCTTCGGCACTCGCTCGCTTCTTTTTTCCTGCGCCAATATCTTGCCCCGTCAGGTTCCCGCCTGTTTTTTGGCCGGCTTGGCTGTAGCGATTCTGACAGGTGCTGGAGCGGGGCTCCGTTTGCTGCTCGCCGGAAATTCCTCAGGAGTGTTCGCGTGGCTCGCCGGCGCTCTGTTTCTTCCATCTCTCGCTCTGGCACTCGGCACCTGGAGCGGCACTGGCAAACCGTATGAAGGACTTCTGACTGCCATCTGGTATGTGGGCCCGATGAATCACACACCGGGCATTGATTTTACGGGCACAGCGAGCGGCTCTCGAACAATTCACTATGCTCTTGTTTATATCGCGCTAAGCGCCGCGCTTTTGTTCTTCGCTTTCTTCGCTCGCGCGAGGCAACTCCGCTCAAATTAGTTGAATGGCTCTAGTCGATTCCATGAATCCGCAGGCTGACGAGCTGATCGATACTCAGGTTCTTCATCCCGCGCGATTGCAGTCCGCTTATGAATTCCGGTGAAACTCCGTGAATGCGCATGGCAATCAGTTGATCCGGCTCCGGATGCGAATACCCAAGCTTCTGAATCTGCCCGATAAAATCCGGTGACACGCCATGAATCCGGAACGCAATCAATTTGTCCAGCTCCATGTGGTCGTAGCCTTCCTTCTTCAACTCCGCGACCCACTCCGGGGTGGCCCCATGAATTCTCATGGCGATCAGTTTGTCCGCATCCGGTTGGTAGCCCGCCTGTTTGAGGCTCACAATCATTTCCGGGCTCACTCCATGAATTCGAAACGCAATCAGCTTGTCACTATCCGTAATATTCAGCCCCGCCGAACGAATCCCCGAAACAAACTCTGGTGACACGCCATGAATCCGGAACGCAATCAGCTTGTCGCTGTCCAATTCGTTTACACCCGCTGAGTGAATGCCCGCAATGAAATCAGGCGACACGCCGTGAATCTTGAAAGCGATCAGTTTGTCCGTGTCCAGCCCACGCAGGTTCAGCGCTTTTATCTCCCGCGCAAATTTCAGGCTGACATCATGAATCGCCATCGCCCATTGCTTGTCGCCATCAATCCCGTCAAAGCCCAGCGACTTCATCTCCTGCGCATATTTCTGGTCTGCTACGAAATGAAACAGCCCCGCGCCCTCGCCGTCCTGCAAAAATCCCTGGCATTCGAATTTCCCTGCGTCTCGCGCGACTGTGAATTGCACTTCCTGCCGTCCGGACTTCGAAAAATCTAACCCCGTAAAATCGCTAGCCGGCCAATCCGAACTGGTGTGAAAGTGATGCCCCGCGCGCGAATCCATCAGGGAGAACTCCACCTTTCCCGGAATATCGGATCTTCGGATCGTCCAGTCGCCGCTCTGCGTCTCGCTCCCTAGCAGATTCGCCACGCCCAAAATCACGCCGGCGATGATGAGCAGCAGACCTATCGTTCGTTTCGTATTCATGGGACTTCGCTCCTCTTCGTTCTTCACTTGCCACTCAGAAAATGTCTGCGTGTTTCAGCGCGATCAATTTCTCCAGCGTCAAATTCTGAAACCCGTGCTTCCGCGCCTGCTCGATGAACTCCGGCGTGACTCCCTGCACCTTCGCGCCGATCACTTCGTCGCAATCCAGATCCTTGAATCCCGCTGCCTGCAAATTCTTCACGTACTCCGGCGTGATCCCTTGCACCTTCATCCCAATCAACTCATCTGTGCCCGGCTTCAATCCGGTAGCGCGCATCTCGCGAACATATTCCGGCGTAATTCCCTGTACCTTCATTCCGATCAGGTCATCCGCGCTCGGTTGCAGCCCTAGATCGTGGAATTCCTTCAGGTATTGCGGCGTCACTCCTTGCACTTTCATTCCGATCACTTCATCAATGTCAATTTTGGGATAGAGACTCCGCACTTCACGAATGTAGTCCGGCGTGATCCCCTGTACTTTCATCCCAATTAATTCATCAACCTTGGGATTCGGGTAGTAAGTCCTCATCTCGCGAACGTATTCCGGCGTGATCCCCTGCACCTTCATCCCGATTAATTCATCCGCATCAGGTTGCAAACCAAGATCGCGCATCCCTTTGATGTATTCGGGCGTCACACCCTGAATCTTCAGCGCAATCAGTTCGTCCACATCTGTAATCTTGATCCCCGCTGCCGCCATCGCGTCCATATACGATTGCTTTTTGCCATCGCTCGACGCTTGTGGCGCTTGGGCTGGTTCCGGTTTCGCCGCGGCCTGGGCCAAAGCTGCCGGCGCGGGCAATGGTGCTGGCGCAAGCTGTCCCAATGACGCAGGTGCAGCCTTCGCGGCAGGCACGTTGCGCACTCCTGCTGCAGGCGGATCGGGTTTCACGATAATGATGCTGCCGCTTTCTTGCAGCTCTTTCGCCGAGCTGCTCGTTCCCAGCGACGCGTGCGCCACTCCCAAAAACGCATTGCCCGCCAGCAGCGCTCCAGCCAGGCAAACAAAACTGACTCCCAGTCCCGCCATGCGTGTCCTCCCGGTAGCTCCATTCAATCCCAGCACTCGCACAACGCGTTCCGCCAACGGGCTGCGATTCGCCGCCATCATCAACGCCGGCGCCGTCCGCCACTCTTCCATCAGCGTCAACGCTCGCGCGTAATTCACCGCGTCGCCGCAAATCAAAATCGCTTCGTCGTCGCAGCAATTCTCGCGTTCCGCGCGAATCCGCTGGCTCACCCACCAAACCGCCGGGTGGTAGAACAACAGCGTCTCCACCGCAATCTGGAACAGATTCACAAAGCAGTCCAGCCGCCGTATGTGCGCCAATTCATGCGCGATCACCGCTTCGATCTGCTCTTCCGTCAAGCCCGTCAACGCCCGCACGGGCAGCAGCACCACGGGACGAAACCATCCCAGCACTGCCGGTGCATCCAACCTCTGGCATTCGCAATATCGAATGAAGCGTTCAAGTCCCATCTTCCGTTGCAGTGCCAGGCATCGTTCGAACAACTCCTGTCCGACGGGCTTGATCTCTCTCCGCCGCATTCTTTCAATTACAAAAAGTCCGCCCGCTGTCCTTAAACTCAATAAAACGACGCCCAGGAACCACGCTTGCACCAGCCAAAGCATTCCCATGGGCAGCGTCGCGCCAGATTCCGCGGCCGGGGCGCTGAATGCTACGGACGCGGACGCATGTCGCGCCGCTGCACCAGCCCATGGCAAAGCTCCCTGCGCCCCAGACCGCACGGCCGGATTCGCTTCATGTCGCAACCAGCTAAACGTGATCACCGGTGACGCGGTCATCAAAACCAGCGCGCCCACCGCCATCGCATATCGCGCCGAAGCGCTTCGGCAAACCGCTGTCGCCACCGCAAATAGCGCCGCCACTCCCGCGCCTTGCCATACGAAATGCAGCAGCGTCCATCCCAGCGTCCGCAGCAGCTCCGGCGAAATCCAGCTCACGAAGTGGCTCATCGCGATCTCCCCTCGTACTCATCCAGCAGGCGGCGCAGCTCATCCAGCTCTTGCTTGGACGTCCGCCGGCCCTCCAGCGCATGAATCATCAATTCGCTTGCCGACCCTTCAAACACCCGCTGCAGCACGTCGCCCACAAGCTGGCGCTTCGTTTCTGTGGCGGGCTGGCACGCCTCGTAGACGTGGGCCCGCTGGTCTTCGTTTCTGCGTACCGTGCCCTTCGTAGTCATAATCTGCAACAGTTTGAGCACCGTGGTGTAGCCCAACGCCTTCTTCTCGCTCATCGCGTCGTGGACTTCCCGCACCGTGGAAGGCCCCCGCGCCCATAACACGCGAAGTATTTCCAGCTCCGAAACCGTTGGCTTTTGAAGAGGTTCTTGTTTCATGCGCACAGCCTAATACGAAGAGTTTCGTATTGTCAACGAAAATCTTCGTACTTCGAAAAATTTCTTCCCTCTTTCGGTTTTCCACCCTCCCGCAACCCGACCACAATAGCTTGTACCCTTTTCTCTTGACACCACAGGTCGCTCGCGCCACAATCCCGGCCATCAGTTGCGTTTGCCCTTAGCAATCTTCGCGAAGGGTGTTCCCGGGTTTTTTTTGCAAGTGGTTTTGGCTGCCAAGGGGAGCTCGGAATTCTTCAGGTGCCGCAACGCAGTACTTCACCTGAATTCACCTGAGCTTTGCGGCCACTGAGGGAGAAAAATGCAATACATGCCCGGCTTCACCGTGCAGTGCATCAATGCGCATTGCGAAGCCCGTGGTCAATGGATGCGTGCCGACGTCACAACGGTCCTCGGCACCGACGGCCGCTGCCCCTGCTGCGGCGACTTCCTTCGCAACGTCCCCCCGCCCCTCGGCCCCCGATTCCGCATGCGCCCCCGCTCCCTCACCGCCCGTCCACCGCTACGCCCGCGGCCTAGGTAGTATCCACTCCTCAAGGAGTGGAATGTGAAAATCGCCCAGCAAATTTCTGGCGTTTGCGAGATAATCCGACATCTATGGAGATTACTGGGCATTGAATTAGAATCGGAGTTCTATGAACGGTTCACTGCCATTTCTGTTTCCTGCAAGCCCGCTACCCAGAAGGACGGGGGCAGATGACCCAGTTTGGATGTCCAAGCTAAGAAGGCAGGAAGATGCTATATGGGCTGATATCCGAACTCTTGGCACGCAGCGGCGGCATCATTTGTCAGACCGTGCGACCTACGTTCAGGATGACGTATTCAGATGGCTCGCGAATTTCCCGGCAAATTCAATTCATGCAGTTGTAACCGATCCGCCATACGGAATTGTCGAATACGACGAAAAGAACCAATTGAAACTCCGCAAGGGGCGTGGCGGTGTATGGCGGATACCCCCTAGCTTCGACGGCGCAAACCGAAGACCAGTTCCGCGATTCACTGTTTTATCGAAGCAAGAGATAGTTAGCTTGCACGGATTCTTCTGCTCCGTCGCATTCGGATTACTAAAGGCCCTTGTACCCGGCGGGCATGTTTTTGTTGCTTCGAACCCGCTGGTCTCGACCATGACGTTTCACGCGTTTATGGAGTCAGGATTTGAAAAACGCGGCGAGATTATCCGCCTGGTACAAACGCTCCGGGGGGGAGATCGCCCCAAGGGTGCCGAGGAAGACTTCGCTGATGTAACCGTAATGCCAAGATCATGTTGGGAGCCATGGGGCATTTTCCGAAAGCCAATCGAAGGGACCGTCGCAGAGAATCTACGTGCGTGGGGTACTGGGGGACTCCTTCGGATTTCAGATGATGAGCCATTTAAGGACGTAATACGGTGCTCGCCAACACGTGGCATCGAGAAACGCGCCGCACCTCATCCGTCCCTTAAGCCGCAACGCTTCCTGCGTAAACTAGTTCGGGCAGCCCTCCCGCTAGGAATTGGGATCATTTACGATCCCTTTGCTGGTTCGGGTTCCACGCTCGCGGCTGCCGACGCTATCGGATATCGTGCTCTTGGCACCGACTCGGACCCACACTATTTTAGTCTGGCAAAACAGGCGTTCCAACCTCTACAGTCATTGCAGGTGACAGAAAAACATTGATCTCGTCTCCAATCGTTCGCAATCAACCCGATTCGACGAAATTTAATCACAGCGCTAGTTTGCCTTTCGAACTTCGGATCGAGGACTTCAATCTGGCCATGCGGGACATTTATGATTTTTTCTATGACGTAAACGTCCTGTTGGTTGGAAAAGGACTTCAACGACTGGATGATATGCTTCGGCCTGCTATTATGTCCGGCCTTCTTTCGGACATGCTAGCTGCCAGTGTCGCAAAACACTCGCGGACTCTTGTCCAAAACAAGTACTTCAACGGACATCCAGATCTTCTGGTTCAAGGCATATACCCGAATGACAAAATCAAATCAGGATCCGAGGGTGTGGAAATCAAAACAACAAGGAAATCAGGAGGAGCTGTAGACACTCACGGCGCGCGGCCGCAGTGGATGTGCGTCTTCGTCTATCGAATTGATGGCGAAACGGAGCCAGCGGTGAAACGAGAGCCCATGAGGTTCACAGAAGTCTACTTGGGCCGCGTTTCTGTTGGCGATTTTCGCCGCAATGCTCGCGGAGAACTTGGAACCAGAACAGCAACTCTAGACAGAGCAGGCCTATCCAAACTCAGGAACAATTGGGTGTATAAACTTTAGGTAACAACCGCTTTCGCTGTGCACCTTTACCACCCTGATTTGCCCTTCAATCTTTTTCTCCAACTCCGCAATCCGCGTCGTGTAGGCCTCGTTCAGGCAGTCCACCCATCCCTTGTAAATCGTACACTCTGGTTTCTCTTCTTCAACCAGCTCCGCTGCTCCTCCACCGGTGTTTTCGGCACCGCCTCTATCTTCTTTTTTGTTGGTGCTACAATGACCTTTGGGTATCTGAAAGTGGGAGGGCCGCGCTAATGCCAAAGCTTTTTCTTATCTTTTTTCTGTCCTTGTTGGCTGCGGTTCCTGCGTGCTTAGGGTACTTTGGCATTCTCCTCGCTCTTCGCCCACTTCTACGAAAGATCCGGCCCCCCAGCGCCAAACTTTTCCTTGATTTCTATGTCGGTGTGATAAAATAGAGGTGTACAAACCTGCATCTGAAGCGCGGCAGCCATATCTGCCGCTTTTTTTTGCATCCGAGGCCTCTCGCTCCTGATGAGAACTGCTTCCTCCGGGGGCTAGAGCGCCCAGCTAGAACAACGTCTGTAACTCCCTTTAAAATCAACACTTACGCAGTCGCCCACAAGTGTTGATTCTAAAGACGTTATAGAAAAGCTAAGCCATTTAGATGCAACATTTACAAAAAACAGGGGGGAGGGTTGCTACTCAGGAGTCACCGAGAATCATCTACTGCTGTTCGACGAGGCCCTTCTCCAGCATCTCCTCGTCGCTGAGCCACAGATCCGGGATATTGGCTGAGCCCAGCCGAAGAATATCTTCCAGCGCGCCGCGCACTTCACTGAGTCGAAAATCCACGCCGATGCGTTCCAACAATTCGATCAGCGACTGCGCGCCTTCCGCCAGCACCGGCTTGGGCGCTGTCCCGGCTTGATCCAGCCGGTGATATTTCACGATGTAAAGGGCGCTGGGTCCTCCGCCATGTCTCTCAATGTGGAGAAACCCGCGGGTCTTGGGTTTTGCCGGGGCGAGCCGTGCTGCTACTCCTGTGCCGGAGGGGAGGGCGCTCATCTCGTTTGGGTTCTCACCGTCCTGTGTTTTCTCAACTGCAGCCGCTCGTGCTGCCGCAGTTTTCGCATTTGTAGCAAGCGCCGTTCGGCACCATCAGCATGCCGCACTCGCTGCACGGGGGCGCGCCTTCATGCGCATTGCTCAATTTCGGCGTGGACAATGCCATTTGCATCGTATCAAGCGCCGCTTTGGTCATCGGCGGAAGTGGCGCTGGGGGAGCGGCCACTGCGGTCGTTTCCACTGCTGCGCTGCTATTCAGTTTCAAATAATCCGCGGAGATAAATCGTCCGCCCAGCCAGCGCGCGATGTAATCCAGCACGGAAGAAACAAATCGGATATTCGGATTCGGCGTGATGCCCGAAGGCTCAAACCGCGTGTTCAGCAGCTTGTCCACAAACACTTTCAATGGCACGCCATACTGCAAGCCCAGCGAAACCGTCAGTGCGAGTCCATCCACCATCCCCGAAAGCGTCGAGCCTTCCTTGGACATCTTGATGAAGACTTCGCCTGGCCGCCCATCGTCATACATCCCGACCGTGATGTAGCCTTCGTGGCCGCCCACACTGAACTTGTGCGTCACCGAGGCGCGTTCCACAGGCATCTTCTCGCGCTGCATCCGCGCAAATAGTTCGCGCTGCATCGCTTCCACTACTGGTGCGGGTTCGGCTTGCTTTTCTTCTTTCTTCCCACCGGCGTTCAGCGGCTGCGAACGCTTCGAGTTGTCGCGGTAGACGGCTACGGCCTTTAGCCCCATCTTCCACGATTCGATATACGCGTTCGAGATGTCTTCGACCGTGGACTCCTCGGGCATGTTGATGGTCTTCGAAATCGCGCCAGAAAGGAACGGTTGCGCCGCCGCCATCATTTTCACGTGGCCGGTCCAGGTAATCGAACGCCCGCCTCCGAGTGGTGCCAGCGAGCAATCAAACACCGGCAAATCTTCCATCTTCAAATGCGGAGCGCCTTCAATCTTTCCGTTCTTGTCGATGTAGGAAACGACTTCGCTGGTTTGTTCCGGGGTGTAGCCCAGCTTCATCAACGCCTGCGGCACCGTGTTGTTCACAATCTTGATCAACCCGCCGCCTACCAGCTTCTTGTGCTTCACCAGCGCCAGATCCGGCTCGATGCCCGTGGTGTCGCAATCCATCATGAAGCCGATCGTGCCCGTCGGCGCCAGCACGGTGACTTGTGAATTCTTGTAGCCGTACTTTTCGCCGAGCGCCAGCGCGGTGTCCCACGATTCCTGCGCGGCCATGAACAATTCCGTCTGCACGTGCTCCGGCTTGATTCCACGCATCGCATCGCGGTGCATGCGAATCACGTCCAGCATCGGTTCGCGGTTCACTTCGTAACCCGGGAACGGCCCCATTCTTTCTGCAATTCTGGAAGACTGCGCATACGCTTCGCCGCACATCAGCGCGGTGAC
>JBGPDI010000160.1:0-9358 GCA_041482215.1 Candidatus Acidiferrum sp.
TACATCGTCAACGGCACGAAAGCATGGATTACCAACGGCGGCGCAGCGGATGCGGCCATCGTCTACGTAAACACCGATCCGGCCAAAGGCGAAAAAGGGATCACCGCGCTTGTCGTTGAAAAAGGCACCCCAGGATTCAAAGTTGGCACGGAAGAAAAGAAACTCGGCATCAGCGCCACTGCCTGCAGCGAACTGATTTTTACCGATTGCGAAGTACCGCTGGCGAATCGTATCGGCAACGAAGGCGAAGGCTACAAGGTAGCACTCTCCACGCTCGACGGCGGCCGCATCGGCATAGCCGCCCAAGCCATGGGCATCGCCCAGGGCGCCTTCGAAGCGGCCCTGAAATATTCGCAGGAACGCCTGGCCTTCGGCCACCCTATTTCAAAATTTCAGGCCATCCAGTTCATGCTCGCGGATATGTCCACGGAAATCGACGCAGCCCGCATGCTCATTCGTAAGGCTGCCTGGAAGCAGGACTCAGGGGCACGCTTTACCATGGATTCCGCCATCGCAAAATTATTCGCCAGCGAGATGGCCACGCGCGTAGCGCACAAAGCAATTCAAATTCATGGCGGCAATGGCTACAGCCGCGAATATCCCGTCGAGCGCAACTACCGCGACGCACGCATCACCGAAATTTACGAAGGCACCAGCGAAATCCAGCGTCTAGTGATCTCTTCTTGGGTTCTGAAGTCTTAGCCGCCCCGTAGTATCCTGACCGCGTGCTGGAATTTGATTGCGGACTCGAATTTGACACATCGCTGGCGGAGGAAGACTTCTTCCCTGCCTTGCCACCGCGCGCGGCGGTCTGCCTCATCGAACCACGCAAAGAAAATGCCGAGCCGTTTCTGATTCGCACGCAAAATCTGCAGCGCCGGTTGCAACGCCTGCTGGGCCCCGTCGATCCAGCAAGCAAGCGGCTGAACTTGAGCGATTTCACGCGTGCCATTCGCTACCGGTTAACTGCTTCTCCGTTCGAACAGACACTCACCTACTACCAGCACGCGAAGCAACTCTTCCCTAAACGCTATCGCGACCTCATGCGCTTGCGGCCCGCAGCCGTCCTAAAGGTGAATTTGCGGAATGCTTATCCCCGCTGTTATGTAACACGGCGCATCCCCGTTGACGAAGCTGGCGTCCCTACCGGCGGCGCCTACTATGGCCCATTCCCTTCGCGTCGATCCGCGCAAGCATTTGCCGAACGAATTCTCGACCTCTTCAAAGTGCGCCGCTGCCAAATCAAGATCCGCCGCGATCCCACGTTCCCAGGCTGCATATACTCCGAAATGAAAATGTGCCTTGCGCCTTGCTTTGCAGGCTGCTCGAAAGAAGAATACGACGTCGAAGTGCAGAGATTGGTGCAGTTCCTCGAAACAAGTGGTGGCTCCATGCGTTCCACCATCGAAGAAGAACGCGAGAAAGCCAGCGAGCAATTGGATTTCGAACGCGCCGCCGCGCTGCACAAAAAAGTTGAGAAGCTTGACGAGGTATTACGCGGAAGGCCCGAACTCACCCGGCGCATCCAGGATCTGGACGCGGTGATTCTGCAACCAGCCGCGGAAGACCAAACGATTGGCGTTTATCTTGTGCGCGGCGGAAGACTCGCGGAGCCATTTTTCCTGCGGTTCACCGAGATTGCCAGCCAGCCGCGTTCGGTCGAGCAAATCTTTCGCGATCATTTTGAAGCGAGTTCGGCAACGACAAACGGCGATCTTGGCGAGCACCTCTGGCTCCTGGCCCGATGGTTTTACAGTAATCCACGCGAAGGCGAAATTTTCTTCCGCGATAAAGACTGGCCCTATCGTAGGATTCTTCGGGCGTGTTCGCGGCTTCTCGCTCCGAAGACCAGTGAAGCCGAATCGGATCAAACTCCCAAACCACCACAATCAACCGAAGGAGCGTCATGAGCAAGTCCGCCACCAAAGAAGGAACAACGCGCTACTCGCAGAGGTTTGCCGGCCGCGCCGCCGAAGGCCACTTTCGAGAAGTGCAACGGCTCGTGATGTCCTCCCTGGGGATGGGCACGTATCTCGGCAAGCCGGACGCGAAGACGGACGAGGGCTACGCCGCATCTGCCGTCGCTGCTGTCGAAAACGGCATCAACGTGTTGGACGCCGCCCTGAATTACAGATTCCAGCGAAGCGAGCGAAACATCGGCGTTGCCATCCAGCAGCTTGCGGCAAAGGGTTTCGAACGCGAAGAGTTCGTGGTTTGCACCAAGGGCGGATACCTGACACCGGACAGCGCCATGCCCGGCGATCCAAATGAATATTTCTTCCGCGAATACATTCAGCCCTGCGTTTTCACCGCGAAAGATATCGCCGCGGGCAGCCATTGCATGACTCCCAAATTTCTGAAAAACCAGCTCGGGCGAAGCCTGAAGAATCTTGGAATCGAATGCGTGGACGTCTACTACCTTCACAATCCGGAAACGCAGCTCAGCGAACTATCGAAGGAAGATTTTCTGATCCGCGTGCGCGAGGCGTTCACGTTCCTCGAATCGGCCGTGGATGCCGGCGAGATTCAGTATTACGGCATGGCTACGTGGAGCGGCTTCCGTCAGGAAGCCCGTGCGCGAGACGCTATGCAACTCGGCGAAATTGCCCAGATAGCTCAAGAAATCGCTGGAGGCAGGCACCACTTCCGCTTCGTGCAACTGCCCTTCAATTTGGGAATGACGGAAGCACTCACGCTGGGCAATCAATCACTGCGTGGCCGCGACCGGACGGTGATGGAAGCCGCGAGCGAACTGGACATCACATTGATCGCCAGTGCTTCCCTGCTTCAAGGGCAAGTAGCGAAAAACCTCCCAGGATTCGTCGCCGAAGCGCTTGGCCTGGAGAGCGACGCGGAACGCGCTCTGCAATTCGTAAGGTCATCGCCGGGAATCACGACAGCGCTGGTGGGAATGTCGAGTGTCGAACACGTGAAAGCCAACGCACGGCTAGTGGGCGTTCCACCAGCTACAGTCGACGAATTCACCAAACTTTTTGCGCGCGGCGAAGGAGCTTGAAAAGGCTTAACGCGTGGACCACGTCGGACTTAGAGTTCACTGGGATAGAAGAGAAGTGGGATTCAACCAAGCATTGATGGCACTACCCAGTTCGTTGAGTTTGCCGGCAAAGAAATGATCTACGCCCTCGACAACTACAAGATGGTTGTCGCCAGGTAATGTGGGGATGAGCGATTTGACTTTTTCGATTGCGCCGAACTCGTCATTGCTTCCATGAACGAAAAGTTTTGGTTTGTCGCATTGCAGTAAGAAAGAAAAATCGATGCCGTTCACGGGAATCCCCAGTCCGATCAAACGGGAGACTCGTGAATCTCCGCAGCCAGCCCGCATCCCCACCGAAGCCCCAAAACTAAAACCGGCCAATAAGAGCGGCACGTTCGGAAATTCTTTTGCAAGAAAATCGAGCGCCACGCTAACATCACCCTGTTCCCCGCGGCCGCCATCGTGTACGCCGGCACTTTGTCCGGTGCCGCGAAAATTGAATCGCAATACAGGGATACCCAGGGCATCGAGGGATTTCGCCGTCTGATAAACAACTTTGTTGTGCATCGTGCCGCCAAAGAGCGGATGCGGATGGCATACGACGGCGGCAAACGGTGGACGCGCATCGCCGATCGGCGTCCAGAGGATTGCTTCCAAGCGTCCGGCGGGCCCCTCCAAAAAGAAATTGCGGGAGTCGTGTGTACTGGTCATGGATGCGTCGAGATCAGATTTTCAGTTTAGCGCATGGAAGGAAAAAGACCGAATGCCGACGGTAGTTTCCGACGCGTTTACTCGATGCGGCAGACGCTTACTTCGAGAGCAATGCTCTCCGGTCCCGGAGAAACACGCACAACTTCGGACAAAAACTCGCCAGCACCGGTCCACGGCGCGGAGACGGAATCTTCAAAGGCAATTTTTAGATGATCTCCCAACTGGTATTCGCGGTGACTGCGAAAACGCATGCTCTTCGCCGAATAGTCGATCGTCATGGCTTCTTCGAACCAGGGAATCTCCCGGGGACGGACGTGAATTGGCACAGCTAGTGAACGCCGTGGAGTGCCTCGCCGTTCGATTTCTCTTCGAAGAAAATCGCCATTGGAGTCTTCGCGAGAATGGTTTCCATTCCGCGATTCGAATTGAACGGCCACTGCAAAAGTAGCCGGCGCATCGGCAAGACCCACCGCGCAAGCGAGTTGATCTGATTTCGCTGAGCGCTCCTGCTCCAAAGCGCTTTTGGTCTGAATTTTTTCGCGCGCACTAGTAGCACGAATTGCCTCAAGCACTTCGCCGCATCGCGCCACGCGCGCTACAACCTCGGGTTGGCCGTCCGCGAGCGAGGCATCATACGGAAATGTCACCCACACCGTTACGCCCGGTGTGTGACGCTCCTTCGTGGAAACAAGCAGGCCGCCCCGCGACGCGTCAATCGTTTTTCCCAGTTCGATTCTTTGCCCAAGAGGCGTGCTCCACCGTAGGCGCGCCGGAAGGCGCATTTGCACGCGGCGGTGCTCGCGGCTGTACATAGGCGTAACAGTACTGCCTTGAGAGCTGGTGTGACGCTCAGTATATGACTCACGTAGATAAACCGCCATGACCTCGTACTAGGACATAAATTCCTGATTTTCGCGTTGCAGTTTACCCATACCGATGTTAGCTTTGCGCCTGTCCTACAGCCCCAGGGGGTATTGATGGGTGATGGAGCGGAACGCCGCGAAGCGCGGCGATTCACGATGAGCCTTCCAATGCGCGTTCTTCCGCGCGAATCCAAAGGCCGCGAACTGGATGCCCACACGCGGGATGTCAGTTACCGCGGGCTGTATTTTCTCACCGAGGCGAATTTCAAAGTCGGGAGTGAAATAGATTTTGTCATCACACTTCCTCAGCAAGTCACGCAATCCGGCGATGTAAATATCCGCTGCTCGGGCGACATTGTCCGCATCGATCCCGCTGGAGATGGCAGGGTCGGCATTGCCGCAAGAATTGCACGCTACGAATTCGTGCCCGCTGCAGCAACGGCTGCTTGATTCCTTTCTTCATTCTCTTTTTTCTTGCAAGTCCCCCCTTGCGGCCCCAACTGAGTACAATACGTTGGAAGGATTCTTCCGCTGAGGGAAGCCATGTATCACTACGACGCCAAGATTGCGCTCGAGGAATTGCAGGAAGAGGCACTCCTCCCGCATCCCGTAAAGCTGCGCGACATGATTCTACGCACCAAGCTGGGCCCGCAGGACGCACAGCTCCTGAATCACGATTTTCAGGATTACCTCACGCGCTTCGGAGATTTGCAGAAAGTCGCGCGCGGAATTCTGGAGAGAATCGCCGCGGGCCAGCGCAAAACTTCCTGATGCCGCTTGCATTCGAAGGAATTCTCCACAAATGAAAACGAAACCGCGCGTTTTGTTGCTTTCCGCAACTTCTGGCGCCGGCCACGTTCGCGCCGCGCAAGCCCTCGAAAAAGCTTTCGTGGCCCGCGGCGACTGCGCCGTCGAGCATATTGATGCACTGCAATATGTCAGCAGACTCTTCCAGCGTGTCTACGACAAGGCTTATATTTCGATGGTGCGGCGCGCGCCCGCGCTAATGGGTGTGCTCTACGATCGTACTGATCAGCCCTGGCTGCACCCGCGGCGGCGCCTTGCGCTGGACCGGCTGAATACCGGCCCGATGATTCGAATGCTGAAACGCGTCCAGCCGGATCTCTGCCTGGCAACACACTTTCTCCCCGCGGAAATCATTGCGTGGCTGATTGCCAAGAAAAAACTTCGCGCGCATAACGCCATTGTAGTCACTGACTACGACGTTCACGCCATGTGGCTGTGCCGCACGGTGGATCGTTATTACGTGGCCATTGATGAAGCCGCGGAATATTTGGCGCGCATCGGCGTGCCGCGGGAAAAATTGCACGTCACCGGAATTCCGGTTGATCCACTGTTCGCAATAACTGTAAATCGCTCGGATGCGCGAAAAGAGTTGGGACTCGACGTGGCTGCGCCGATGATTCTCATTTCAGCCGGCGGATACGGCATCGGTCCCGTCGAGCAACTGGTGAAGGATTTGCTCGCGCTGGATCGGCCATGGCAAATCGCCGCAATCGCGGGAAAATCCGAGAAAACTCGAAAGCGTCTGGAAGAATTGGCGAAGGGCGCCGGTAAACTTTCATCAGGTTTTCCAAGGCTTTGCCCCGTCGGATTCACAACGGAGATGGACAAATACATGGCCGCGGCAGATTTGATGGTGGGCAAAGCCGGCGGGCTCACCACTTCGGAAGCACTCGCGCGGGGACTTCCCATGGCACTCATCGAGCCGATCCCTGGGCAAGAAGAACGCAACGCCGATCATTTGTTGGAAGCTGGAGCTGCGATTCGCTGCAACAATTTACCCGCGGCCGCGTGGAAAATTGCCGCCCTGCTGGATGATTCCCCGAGATTTACACGGATGAAGGACGCCGCACGAAATCTGGGCCGGCCCGGCGCCGCTGCGGCCATCGCGGAAGATGCCCTGCGGCTGTTAGACTGAGGACTTTGTGGGAAGAAGTTGGGGGAAAGCGGTTCGCGGCGAGTGCGCTGCCAATCGTCACGTTCAATGCGACGCCACACACTGCTGATTGATGCGGACGACACGCTCTGGGAAAACAACGTTTTCTTCGAGAAGCTGATCGAGGATTTCATCAGCATCGTTGAGCCCTACGGATACACCCGCGCCTACATTCGCCACATACTCAACGAAACGGAACGCAAAAATATCCGGCAGTACGGTTATGGTGTGCGTAGCTTCGGACGTTCGCTTGAGGAAACCTACATAAAGCTTGCGGATCAGATGGCGAAGCGCGAGACGCTCGCTTTGATTCATGGGCGCGTGATTGATCTGGAACGCACGCCACCGAAAATTCTGGACGGCGTGCCGGAGACTCTCAAATATCTCACCGAGCGGCACCGGCTGATTTTGTTTACGAAAGGCGAGCCCGCGGAACAAGCCGCCAAAGTCGAGCGCTCTGGCCTGCAGGGATTTTTCGAATTCATCGAGATTGTTCCCGAGAAGGATCCCGAGACTTATGGCGGGCTGGTTCGCAAACACAAAATTGTGAAGACCCACGGCTGGATGATTGGCAACAGCCCGCGCAGCGACATCAATCCGGCGATGAAGATCGGGCTCAACGCCGTTTACATTCCGCACCAGCACACGTGGACTCTCGAACACGAACCGGTGGTGGCGGGCGCCGGAAAGCTGGTGATCCTCCCAGCGTTCCGCGAACTTCGCAGTCATTTCTAACGTGGGCAGATAGCACGCAGACAGGCTCCGACGGGCTGCCCAATTTGGACGTTGCACCCGCGAATACTTGCGCCAATCTAACTTCACGTGATTTTCGAAAGGGAGTGACCCGTGGCTACCACCGCAGCAACTCCATACGTTGACTGGCGCCAAGAATGGTTTGAGATTGAAGATGCAACATATCTAAATTTGGCCGGTCAGGCACCGATGCCGAAAGTCTCCCTTCGTGCAGTGCAAGCTTCGCTCGAAGCGAAAAAATATCCGCACCACTTGGCGGACTCCACTTTTTACGAAGTGCCCAATCGCGTCCGCGTCTCCATCGCGAAATTGATCGGAGGTAAACCGGAAGAAGTCGCACTAACGAGCGGCGCGAGCGCCGGCGTGGCAACGGTTGCTTACGGTCTCAAATGGAATCCTGGCGACGAAGTCATCACGGCGAAGGGTGAGTTTCCACTGCAATACACCGCATGGAAACCGATGGAGGAGCGCGAAGGATTGAAGGTGAAGATCGTTGCACCGAAGGAAAGATTTATGACAGCGGATGATTTGATTGCCGCCATCACTCCTCGGACGCGCATCGTGTCGGTAAGCTTGGTGCGCTTCGACGATGGCTCTTTGCTGGACGCGCCCCGCGTCGCCGCTGCCTGTCACAAACAAGGCGCACTGCTATTGCTCGACGTCAGCCAATGCTGTGGCGCGCTGCCGATGGATGTGAATCAGCTGGGCGCTGATTTCCTAGTCTGCGCCGGATACAAATGGCTGCTGAGTCCATTCGGCACGGGGTTTTTCTGGGTGAAGCACGAACATCTTGCGATGGTGCGGCCGGGCCCATTCTATTGGATGGCCGTTGCGGACTCTCACAATTTTGCAAAGTTGAATTTCGAAGATCCAAAACCAGCGGCGAGCGCACAGCGGTGGGACTCGCCGGAATGGGCCAGTTATTTTAATTTCAACCTGGCGGCCATGGATGTTTCCGTGGATTTTGTAGCGCGCATGGGCCCTGAATTGGTCGCGGCCCACAATCGAAAACTAGTCGAGCTGATGTTCGAGCGTTTACCCAAAGACCGTTTCGTCCTGGCGAGTCCAGCGGATGCTGCACGCCGGGGTCCGTACGGGTGTTTTGCAGCACGCAGCCCGGAAAAAACGGTGGAAGTTTACAATCACCTTCGCAAGGAAAATGTTGTCGTGAGTTTGCGCGAAGGCAACATTCGCGTCTCTCCACACCTGTACAACACCGAGCGCGACATTGATCGCCTGATCAGTGTGGTTACTCCGTGACCACACAGGAAAACTGGCCTAAGACTGCCGTCGTTGGAGCAGGAGCCGTCGGCGGATATTTCGGCGGACTTCTGGCGCGCGCCGGCGCACCGGTGATAATGATCGGACGCGCAGCATTTGTCGAAGCCGTGAAGAAGAACGGACTCTTCCTCGACACATTGCAATTTCAACAGAGTGTGCAAGTCGAAGCGTCCACTGAACTCAATGCGGTACGCGGCGCAGAGGTTGTTCTTTTTTGCGTGAAGACCACGGACAACGCTGCGACAGCACGAGCGCTTGCTCCACTCCTTGCATCAGGGGCCGTTGTGCTCAGCATGCAAAACGGCGTAGACAACGTGGAGCAAATTCGCGCGGCAGCGCAGATCGAAGCACTTCCCACTGTCGTTTACGTCGCGGCCTCCGTCCCCGAACCCGGCCGCGTCAAACACGTCGGCCGCGGTGATCTCGTGGTCGGCCCGGAGAATGAAAGGACGGAGCGCATCGCCGCACTTTTTTCGCGAGCAAACGTACCGTGCCGAATCTCCGATAACATCCAAGGCGAACTCTGGACCAAGCTCGTTTGGAATTGCGCACTGAACGCCATCTCCGCACTCGGTCGCGCGAAGTATGGCCAAATCGCCGCGAGCGCCGACGCCTGGAAAGTTGTCGAAGGCGCGTTATATGAGGTGCTGGCTGTGGCGCGCGCGGCCGGAATTCGCCCACCAGGACTGGAAGATCCGAAAGCCGCAATCGCCGGCGCCCTCAAAGTCGCGACCCAAATGTCCGAAGCCGTATCTTCGACGGGTCAGGATTTGAATCGCGGCAAACGCAGCA
>JBGPDI010000161.1:0-9357 GCA_041482215.1 Candidatus Acidiferrum sp.
AAGAAAAGTCCCGTGGAACACGACACCACAAACGCGATCACCACGCTCAGGCTTGAAACCGGAACCCGCAAATTTCCTGGCAGGAAAAACTGCGCGCCCACGGGTATCGCTATGCCAATCAAAATCCCTATTACCGCTCCTCCTCCGCTGATCACAAAAGCTTCGATCAAGAACTGATACATGATCTCGCGCCGCGCTGCTCCAATGGCTTTGCGGATCCCAATCTCGCGCGTACGTTCTGTCACCGTCACCAGCATGATGTTCATGATTCCAATTCCGCTGATCAACAGCGCGATGGCGGCAATCACAATGAGCACTATGGTCAGTGCCAGCGAGATATTTTTGGCCGCGTTCAGAATCGCCCTTAGCGTGAACACTTTGTATTCGGCTTCCGCGGGATGCCGGCTTCGTAACAGCTGGCCCAGCTGCCGCTCGACGCCTGGCACGTCTTCCGCCCGCGCAGCTTGTACGTTCAACAGGCGCACCACTTCGATGCCGGTGTAATACTTCATGAGCGAGAAGGGGAGGATCACCGAGTTTTCCTGAATATCGGAAAGGCCGAATGTTTCCACGCGCTCACGGAACACCCCGATCACCGTAAATGTCAACTCTCCCATGCGTATCGATCTACCGATTGGGTTTTCTTGCCCAAATATCCGCTCTTCGAGTTGCGTGGTGATCAAGCAAACTTTGCTGCGCATCTGCATGTCTCCGGCGTCGAGGTAGCGCCCCCGCAAAACAAGCAATCGCCGGATCGCTTGATATCCTTCAGTTACCCCAACAAGATTTACGGGGCGCTCCACTCCGCCCGCGACGACGGTCATGGGAAGTTCGCGGGACCCCGCCACAACAGTCACATTGGGGATGGACTTAGCCGCCTCCATGTCTTCCAGCGTCATTTCATAGCTCAGTGGCTGGGGCTTGTCCGGTCGCCGAATCAGCTCCACCTGGACGAGGTTGGAGCCTATGCTTTCAATCTGTGACAGCACGAATTTCTTGCCGGTCAAGGCCACGGTGACGACCAGGACGATGGAAGCGCTTCCGATAATCACGCCAAGCGAAGTCAGCATTGCGCGTAGTTTGTTCGCACGCAACGCGTCAATCGCCACTGAAAATGTTTCTCGGAGATCCATCTTCGCCCTTTAACGGGAACTACCGACGCATCTTTCACCAGAAGCTATTGCTGCCGCTACCGGTAAAACGCCTAGCTTTTCTTCAGCCGTTTCAAGGCTTCCTGCGCCATTTTGTTCTTAGGATCCATTTTGA
Organism: Candidatus Acidiferrum sp.; assembly: GCA_041482215.1. Classification (GTDB taxonomy): domain Bacteria; phylum Acidobacteriota; class Terriglobia; order Acidiferrales; family UBA7541; genus Acidiferrum. The sequence goes on from JBGPDI010000161.1 coordinate 1,267, forward strand.
CCGCGCGCTCAAGTTCCTTCGCCGCGTCATCCATCCTGTTCTGCTCTTCGAAGAGGCGCGCTAACCAAACGCGCGCAGTGGCAGGGCGCGGATATCCCGATCGCGTCGGCGCTTTTTTCGCGTATTCGTTCAGCAGACGCTCGGCTTCCTCCGGTTTTTCCTTTTTCAGAATCAGTCCAACGCCCCGGTAAAACTTTCCTCGAGGGTCACCGGGCGCAACACGTTCTCCGACGTCTGCTACCGCCAGCAGACGTTCCGGCTGGCTGTGTTTTAAGGCGTGATCGCCGATGTCGTAGATCAGCTCCGCGGATTTTGGATTGCTCTCCAGCGCCTTCGCAAATTCCTCGTCCGCCACAGCAAAATCCTTTTTCTGCCGCCGGCAATTTCCTGCCGCGAAATGTCCTTCGGCGGCGTCCATCGCCGCCAATGTCTTGATCTGCGGCTGAGCCTTTTCTTCGCCGCCGCCAACCAAGCTTGGCGCACTGCAATCGAATTCGATCAGCGCCTGCCGAGCCGGATAATTTTTTGCGTCGAGTTGTACCGCGGTTTCGAATTCCTTACGCGTCTTCTTCGCAAAAGAAATGGCCGTGAACCAACTGGCATGAGCGGCCTTTTCTCCGTACGCCCTTCCAAGCCACTCATGGTAGATCGAATTCTTTGCGTCGATGGCCACGGCTCTTTCTGCGCTCTTGATCGCCGGTTCGTGCTCCTGCAGCTCGAGATAACTTTTCGCCAGCAACAACTGCACTTCGCCATTCTGCGGATCTTTGGCCGCGGCCGCCTGCAAGGCCTGAATGGCTTTTGGATATTCGCTGGCTTCGTACGCTACTTTTCCCGCTTCGAAACTTGTTTCCTGTTTTCTATTTGTCGCCGCCAGCGCCGCACCGGCGAAAAACAAAACGGCGAGCGGCCATTTCCTCGCACTAACCATTCCAGCGTCCCCGGAAAATCACAACTTCCGTTGCAATCACGATGACCGTCATCCCATCGCGCAAATCAACGTCACCCGGGAGCGCCACCAACTCTCCCTCTTGCAGTCCGCTCACCACTTCGTAATTTGTGGCGTCCGCAATGCCCACGTGAATCTCACGCTTCTCAAGCGTGGATTTACCCACACTCAGCTGGCTCTTTTTCACCACGAAAACGTAGCGCCTGGAACCATCCGCTTCCACCGCGCCGCGCGGCACGGACAACACGCCGATTCGTTCGTGCGAATTGATGCGCACGTTCACGTTAATGTTCGGCAACAACTCCAGCTTGTCGTTGTTCACGGCACAGAGAAGTTCCCCGACACTACGCGTTCCTCGCGACACCACTTGCTTTGGGATAATTTCAGTCTTGCCCTCCCAGGTCCGGCTCGGCAACGCATCCCAAGTGATCTTCACAGGCTCATTCGCTTCGAGTGCTCCCAACTCAGGTTCATCGATGAAAGCGCGCACGCGAATTTTGTGCAGGTCCGCCATTTCCGCAAGCAGATCTCCCAGCTTCACGTAATCCCCAGCTTTCACGGGCAACGAGTAGAGCGTTCCATCCGCCGGCGCAGCAATTCGGCCCTGTTGGACTTTTTCGTCGAGTGCTGCCACTTCGTTTTGGATTTGCTGCACGTGCAGAGCCGTCTGCCCTGTATCCAGCTTTACTCCTCGATCGAACTCCTGCTTCGCCGCCGCCAACCGCGTCACCTCGGCCTGAGCTTTCGTCAGGGCCAGGTCGTTAGCAGCAAGCTCGTCCTGTGTCGCCGCTTGCTGCGCGATCAGCCGCTGCAGTACATCATGATTCTTTTGCAAACGGTCGCGGTCCGCTTGCATCTTAGCCAAGTCGCCCGCCGCACGTGCCGCATCGTCCGTTCTTCCGCCGGCATTCGCGGCACGCAAATCGTCCTGCGCTTTCAGGAGCTTGCCCTTCGCTTCAGAAAGCTTCGCCGCCGCATCTTTAACGTCCAATTCCAGAATCACTTGGCCTTTTTTCACGGACTGGCCTTCTGTCGCGCGGACCTTTTCCACAAAGGTATCCAGTTGCGCGCGCATCACGAACGGCGAGATCGGCTCCACTTTCCCGTTACTGCTGATCGAGGACACCAGGTTCTCGCGCATCGGCGTAACCGCCGAAATCTTCGGCACCGGCTTACGCCCGCTCAACTCCACCATTGCGTACGCCAGCACGCCCGCCAGCAGCAGGTAGAGCAAGATTCGGTTTCGCAGCTTACGATCCATGCTTTCCTATTTCGCGAGGGCCCATACTTCGCACCACGCAAGGCGTGCGGGCACATCCCTCCGGCGCGGCGATTCTCTCACTTGTCCGTGGCTTGCTTGGCCCCTGTCCGATTGGCGCCAAGGCAACTCATTCTAGCAAGAGCGGCGCGGCTTTCTCCATATTCGTTGCGCCGCGTGTTCGAGTTTGGACTACTTTGCTTGCCAATCATCTAACGCTAGAGGGATGCACCGCCGCCTCGCAGGGATGCCGTAGGCAAGCTTTGGACGCGGTACCTCGGCATGCTAGAATCCGCCCATGTCCGCTGAAAGCAGTCACGAAACAACCGCCGCTCCCATTTCGACCGGCGCGGCTAAACCAACCCAGGCCGGCGCAGTCGTCAGCCCCGTGCTCCACCGCGTTTGCATCCAGTGCAACAACATGTTCCCCGTTACCCCGGATAGATTTGATGCCAAGCAGTGCCCCAATTGTCACAAAGGCTGACATTTGGGCGTGATCCTGTTCCCCGTTTTCTATTTTCCCCTTCCCATTTTCCGCATCCCTCCCGTAACATTTCCCCGCTCCCTGCGTAGTACACTGTGAACGCTTTACGCCGTCTTTTACGAATACCTTGCGAGGGGTCTTCCGATGATCGAAGCTCGTGGCTTGTCCAAGCGTTTTCAGGACAAGAAGCGCGGTGAAATTCGCGCTGTTGATAACGTCAGCTTTACCTGCCAGCCCGGCAAAATCTACGGCCTTCTCGGCGCCAACGGCGCAGGCAAAACCACCACACTCCGCATGCTTGCTACGATCCTTGAACCCACCGACGGCACCGCCGTCATCTGCGGCTACGATGTTGTCGAGCACCCCGAAAAAGTCCGCGCCAACGTTGGCTTCCTCTCCACCGCCACGGCCCTATATCGCAGGCTCACGGCCCAGGAATTCGTCGAATACTTTGGCCGCCTCAACGGTCTAGACGAAGCTGTCCTGAAAAAGCGCGTGGATGACATCTTCAATCGCCTGGACATGAACGGCTTCCGCGACCGCCGCTGTGACAAGCTCTCCACCGGCATGATGCAGAAAACTTCCATCGCCCGCACCCTCGTCCACGATCCACCCGTGATGATCTTCGATGAGCCCACCAACGGCCTCGACATCATGACCGCCCGCACCATCACTGGCTTCATTCGCGAATGCCGCGACAATGGCAAGACCGTCATCTTCTCCACGCACATCATGAGTGAAGTCGAAAAGCTCTGCGACACCATCGGCATCATCCAGTCCGGAAAACTCCTTGTCGAAGGCTCCCTCGGCCAGCTTCGCGACAAATACGCCGAGCACGAGCTCGAAGAAATCTTCGTCAAAGTCGTCACGCCCCACTACGCTGCCGAGGAGGCCAACTGACATGTCCATGCGCAACGTAGGCATCGTCTATCGCAAAGAATTGACGGAAGCCCTCCGCGACCGCCGCACCGTCATCTCCACGATACTCGTCCCGCTCCTGCTCTTCCCCGTTCTCAGCGTTGGCTTTGGCTCGCTCGCAGTCGCCCTCGTCGGCAAAGCCAAGGAAGAGACTCCCAAAGTCATGCTTCGCGGTGGTACGGATTCCCCCGCCGTAGTCGAAGGACTTAAGAAGCTCGATAAGATCGAGATCGTTCTCGAGACGCCCAACTGGAAAGACCAGATCATCAACAAGGACATCCGCGCCGCAGTGGAGATTCCTGCCGGATTTCAGGCCGATGTTACCCAGCAGAAGTCCGACACCGTCAAAATCTACAATTACGAAGGTGAATTGAAGTCCGAATTTGCGACCGAGAAGGTCGAAAAGTACATGAAGGAATACCGCGATCAGGTGATAAAAGACCGCCTGGCCGCCAAGAATCTACCGGAAACAGTATTGAAACCGTTCGAAGTGAAGCGCGAAAACGTCGCCCCTCCGGAGAAAGTCAGCGGCGCCGCTTTCGGCGGCATCATCGGATACATGGTCATCCTTCTTTGCATGACCGGCGCAATGTATCCCGCCATGGACCTCACTGCCGGCGAAAAAGAACGTGGCACCATGGAAACGATTCTTTCCAGTCCCATCTCCCGCATGCATCTCGTCCTGGGTAAATTCTTTTTGATCCTCACGGCAGCCCTAGGTACCGCTGCTCTCTCCGTTCTGTCGATGGGCGTTTCTTTCTCAGTCCTAGGCCACTACACTTCACAATCTGCCAACGGCCGCGAAGCTGCTGCAGGCATGATTCTCAAGCTTGGACCCAAGACAGTTATCTCCGTCTTCTTGATGGCTCTCCCAGTTGCCGTTCTTTTCTCCGCCACCTTGATGACCATCGCACTCTTCGCCAAGACCTACAAAGAGGCGCAGAGCTATCTCACACCGATGACTTTTGTCGTTATCATCCCCGCCATCGCGGCAATGCTCCCCGGTGTTGAACTCACACCCAAGCTCGCGCTCATTCCCATCCTGAACGTCAGCTTACTTTGCAAAGAATTGGTGGCAGGTACATACCATTGGAATTACATCGGCATCATTTTTCTTTCCACTTGCGTGTACGCGTCCGCCGCACTCTTCATCGCCATCAAAATGTTCCAGCGCGAATCCGTCCTCTTCCGCTCTTAATATGGAGTGCGGCAGTCCAACTGCCGCTTTTGCAGCCTTCACTTCCACCGAGTGTAAGCAATCGAAAGGCACTCGCCCGGTGTACCAGAAGCCTATTCCGCCAAACCCAGTTTGCGCAGCAATGCCTGGAATCGCGGCTCGGACCGCAATGGAGCAAAAACGGGTTCCCCGCCGAGGATAACGAGTATCCCCAATTTTTCTTCGCTGGCCTTTTCGAACCAAGTGATCGCCTCGTCCTTCTCTCCCAGCAAGCAATAAATCAAGCCAACGTAATAGGCGATTCCCGCTTCAAGTTTCGGCAATGCCAGCAGCCCTTCGAGAATATTGCGCGCTTGATCGAAGTCCCCAGCTGCGGCGCAGGCCCACCCTTCGAGGCTGCTAGCAACCTGTTTGTTCTTGGTATGCCAGCCAACGAGGTGCCGCGCCTCCGCCGCCAGGTCGGGCCGCTTCGCTGTTGTGCAAACATACAACCGGATGCGCAGAATATAGTAATCATTGGGATGAAGTTCCAATGCGGCTTGCAAAACGCGAAGCGCCTGCTCGTCGTCTCCCGAGCAATGCAAAATCCATCCCAAATGGGCTTGAAACAACGGCGTAAGGGGGTCGAGTTCCACGGCCTTTCGAATTTCCTGCAGTGCGTCTGCGTAGCGTCGCCGGACTACGCAATTGACAGCCATGCCGTGGTGAGCAATCGCCAGATCCGGTCGCAGCGCAATCGCCTTCCGGTATTGTTTCATCGACTCGTTCCCATCGTTCAAATATTGCAGAGCCACCCATCCTAGTGTGGCGTGTGGTTCTGCAAGGGAAGGGTCAAGCTCGTGGGCCTTCGTTGCAGCGGCCTGGGCGCGGCTATAGGCCTCCAGGCCCGGCATGTATCCATAAAACCCCATCATCGCCAGGGCATAGCCCAAGCCTGCATAACTGGGAGCGTGCGCTGCATCTACGTTGATCGCTTGCTGAAACAATTCCGTCGCCTTGCGTAGCCCGTCCTCGGTCCACTTGTAGGACTGATGAACTCCTTGGAGGTACAGGCGGTACGCTTCTGGATTCTGCGCCGGCTGCGGTTGCGACCGTTTGCGCGTGTCCACGGTCAGTCTCTGCTGCAAGCGATCGGCGATTTCTCGCGCGATGTCGTCTTGGACCTCAAGCAAATCCGCTATTTTGCGGTTGTAGGAATCTCCCCACAATTGGTCCTGCTTCACTACGTCCACCAGCTCCGCTTTTACGATGAGCGTTTCCTTGTGCTGCAGGACACGGCCGCTAACCACCGCGCGCACGTTGAGTTCGCTTGCCGCTGTGAACGCATCAACGTCTATTCCGCGATAGCGGAACGCCACACCGCGCGGCACAACGCGAACCTTTGGCAGTTTCGACAGACTGTTGATAATCGTCTCGGTGATTCCTTCACTCAGATAGTCATTCGCGGAATCTCCGCTGGCGTTGACGAAAGGCAAGACCACCAGCGAGTCAATGTTCTTCCCAATGGCTGCCGGCTTGCCACTCACTCGGCTCGGAGTCTTCGGCTGCTCCGCTCTCCGGCTGCCACTCGAATCCAGGTCCCGCTTCACGCGCATCAAATCCGCTCGCATCTCGGCCGCGCTCTGATAACGAAGCTTGCGGTCTTTCTCCAGGCAGGTATGGATGATGCGTTCCAGCCCTGAGGGAATGTCGGCATTCAATCTTGTCGGCGGCGTCGGCGTGCGATTCAAAATGGCGTCAAAAATCATGGCAGAGCTTTCGCCTCGAAACGGCATCGCTCCCGTGCTCATCTCGTACAGCACTGCTCCGAACGAAAACAGATCCGAGCGCGCGTCCAATTCCTTGGCGCAGACTTGCTCGGGCGACATGAACGCCACCGTACCGATCGCCGTGCCCGGACTGGTCAGGTGCTCCGCATCCATCGTCTTCTCATCCGCAGCACTTTCTCCACTTCGGCTGTCGGATGCCGCACCGGGCGCAACCTTCGCCAGCCCAAAATCCAGAATCTTTGCGTGCCCGCGTTCGGTTACAAAAATATTGGCAGGCTTGATGTCCCGATGAATGATGCCCTTGGCGTGTGCAGCATCCAGAGCGTCGGCAATCTCGATTCCCAGCAGCATCACTGTCTCGATGTCCATCGGTCGTGCACCGATCCGGTGCTTCAGCGTCGCGCCATCCATGAATTCCATGACGATGAACGACTGTTCCTCGTGCTTGCCAATTTCGTGAATGGTGCAAATATTGGGATGGTTCAGCGCGGAGGCCGCGCGCGCCTCGCGGTGAAATCGTTCCAAAGCCTGCGCGTCTCGTGCCAGTGCTTCCGGTAGGAATTTCAGCGCCACGAATCGCCCGAGCTCGGTGTCCTCCGCCTTGTAGACGACACCCATGCCTCCGGCTCCAAGCGCTTCGAGTATCCGGTAATGCGAGAGTGTTTTTCCGGTAAGAGACTGCGGGTCCGCCATTGCTTGGACATGTTAGTTGCGCGAAGAACGTTTAGTCAACGTCGCTTCGGCCGAGGCGTGATCACCACCGTGTTTGAAGAATGGCAACTTGCGAATCCGAGCACAATACCTCCTGGGTGTATCGCCAAACCCTAAAAAGGCGCACACTGGTTGCGAGGTTAAGTCCATGGCGGCACTTGCCGGTGTTTGGAAGAGAAAGCGCGACGATTTGAAAGTGAAGAGAACCGCGCTATTTGAAACCTACACAAAGGATTTTCAGAATTTCCACCTCGCGCGAGAAATCAAAGCCCTCGACGACGAAATTGCCGACTGCACCCAGCATGTTGAGGAAGAAAGGCGGGCCGAGCAGCGCGCCGCCTCCCACGCAGGCAAGCTTGTCACGACACCGAAGTAAAACTGAAAAAGTCTCTCTCCACAGGGGACCACAACCCGGTATCGAACCGCTTCTTTCCTGAACAGCGCTTGAACTATGCTGTCCCATCTCTCGTATTCTCTACTAGAGAACCCATGCACCGCCGCCTGATTCGCATCGCACTAATTTTATTGCTCTTCCCGCCGCTCCTCGCGGCTGTGGGTGGATGGTTGGCGGGGCCTGCGTTCCTCCATCCCGTTCGCCGCGAACTGACTCCCGATTTGATTCGTGAAGCAGTCTCCTCTTTCGCCATCACTGGCGGGGCGCGCGAGGATTTCGACGTCCGTGCGCCGGATGGAGCGATCCTCCGCGGCTGGAAAGTCCGACCGAAAAATCCCAATGGCAACTGGGTTTTGCTATTTCATGGGGTGGCCGACAATCGTGTCGGTGTTCTCGGCCAATCTGAATTTCTGCTGCGCGCCGGCTACAGC
>JBGPDI010000162.1:0-9330 GCA_041482215.1 Candidatus Acidiferrum sp.
ATCTGCCATTTTTCTTCCGGGGTTCGATCTACGCGTGGTTTCCTGCCCATGTTGCCTCCTGTTTGGAGGCCCTGATTCTACCTAGATGAGGTGTCCAGTTTTAGCGGGGTGCACTACAGAATGTATTTAAGCTTTAGGCGTGGCGGCGGCGCTGGAAGCGCTGTCTCTCCGCGGCCCAATCCACAAACCGCTCCATGTGGTCGCGGTATTTCCAGGCGAGGTGAAAGAATTTCGCGGGAGTCATGTTGGCAGCTTCTTTCCCGAGAAACGTCTCAAAGCGCCAACAAATATAAGGGCTCTTCCAGGGGTTAAACCGATAACCGCGAGCAGCATTCCAGTAATACTGAATTGTCTTGAACATTTCTTGCGCAATGAGCGAAATCGCCCAGCCCTCTTCGTCAAGACCCTAGTTTTCGGCCGCCGGAGCGGAGAGATGGTCGTGCACGATCACCCAATTGGGGCCGCGCTTTTCCCAAATACCCGTGTACCGGAGATCCATTTCTGTAGTCTTACCGTTCTTCGATTTCTCCAGCAAATGCATCGGGACAATCGTCCAAGCGATCATTCCGCGGCGAGTTACCTTCAGTTCCTTACCCGCCGTCAACTTGATCTCTGAAGCGCCGTCCAGAAACTCTTTTTGTACTCCGTCGTGATACTCCTTCCACCCATGGTAGGAAAAGGGAGCGATATCGTAGAACACCAGGCCCGCGTCTTTGGCGTAGAACTTCGCCGGCGCTTCCGCGTTTCCCGTGCTCCAGGCCACGCAAAGGCCGTCAACGAGTTTGCGAAATGTGGCATCGTCCGTAGCTTTCTGCTGTGCCCTGGCTCCTACAAAAGTTAGCAATGCGCCGACTAATGCCAACGCCACATACGACAACCAGCGCCATCGTTCGGAACTTTTGCTGACACTTCTGCCCATGGAAGAAGTCATCCTGATTCTCCTGGTAACCCGGGGGGTGAGTTTGCAGGGGAAATGTTGCAACCTTATGATGCATAAGCTAATGCGGTTCCGAAATTATTGCAAGCCCTCTTATTGACGCGGCTGGGACCAGGTGGCTTGGCGACGCCATTCTCATCCGGTCTAAGCTCGGGATTATCACCGCAAATTGGACGCCGGAGGCCGCGGGAGTTTGCACGGCCGCGACAAACGACGGGGATGGCCTTATAATCCGCTGCCATGAGAACAGCCCGCGGCCTGCTCCTTTTTCCGTTGATCGTCAGCCTCTGCCTTGTGCCAATGGAGGCGGATGCTCACGAACCAGTATTTGCACGCAAAGGAATGGTCGTCGCTCAAGAACCTCTGGCGGCGGATGTCGGCCTGACCGTCCTGAAATCGGGCGGTAATGCCGTGGATGCTGCTGTGGCAGTCGGGTTCGCGCTAGCAGTTACGTATCCGTTTGCCGGAAACATCGGCGGCGGCGGATTCATGCTTATTCGTATGGCGGATGGCCGCACGACGTTCATCGATTTTCGCGAAAAAGCCCCTCAAAAGGCGACGCACAATATGTATTTGGACACGGACGGAAAGCTGACTCGCGATAGCTTGCTCGGCTGGCGCGCTGCCGGCGTTCCGGGAACAGTGCGCGGCTTTGAACTGGCACAAAAAAAGTATGGCCAGAAATCGTGGGCAGAATTGCTGCAGCCGGCGGTCGAGCTGGCTTCAAAAGGCTTCCCGGTCTCGCACGCGTTAATGCAATCGTTTCACGGCAGCGCGCCGTACCTTTCGCAATTTCCTGATTCGAAAGCCATCTTCCTCAAGGGCGGCGCATTCTACGACTGGAACGAGATTTTTCAGCAGCCGGATTTGGCCCGCACGCTTGAGCGCATCGCCATGCAGGGTGCAAAGGACTTCTACGAAGGCGAAACCGCCCATATCCTTGCGCGCGAGATGGAGAAGAATGGTGGCCTGATTACGCTCGCCGATCTTCGCGATTACCAGGCTATCGAGCGAAAACCATTGGAAGGCGATTACAAAGGCTACCATGTCATCACCGCGCCCCCACCAAGCTCCGGGGGAGTCGGCATCCTGCAAATGCTGGGAATGCTGGACGGCACCGGCTACGAAAAGACTGGGGCAGGCTCCGCGACCATCTACCACTACCTGGCCGAAGTTATGCGGCGCTTCTATGCGGATCGCAGTGAATACCTCGGCGACCCTGATTTTGTGAAGAACCCCATCGAAGCGCTCCTCGACGCCTCCTACATTCGAAAGCGCCGCGATTCGATCGATCCAATTCAGGCGACGCCCAGCGACCAGATTAATCCGGGCCTCCCCGTCGGCAAGGAATCCTCGGACACGACTCATTACACCATCGCCGATGAGCAAGGAAACGTCGTGGCCGTTACCTACACGCTCAACGCTGGATACGGCAGCAACGTTACAGTGCCCGGCGCCGGATTTTTGTTGAATGATGAAATGGACGATTTCGCGGCGAAGCCCGGCTCGCCTAATCTCTATGGACTGGTGCAGGGCGAAGCAAACGCCATCGGGCCGGGCAGGCGTCCGCTCTCCGCCATGGCCCCTACTATCGTCCTGAAAAACGGCAAACCGTTTCTTGCTCTAGGCGCACCGGGCGGATCTCGAATCATCACCGCCGTTCTACAAGTGATGCTCAACGTCATGGATTTCGGCATGAATGTGCAAGACGCCATCGATTTTCCACGCGTCCATCATCAATGGAAACCCGATCGTCTCGATTTCGAGCGCGGTGTTTCGCCAGACACTCTTGCTGTACTCAAGAAGTCCGGCTACCTCATCGAAGAAGCAAAGCCCGTGGTTATCGCGCGCGTGGAAGGCATCCTGATCGACGGTGGCTGGATGCAAGGCGGCCACGACGACCGTGGCGCCGGAAAAGTGGCTGGCTACTAATCTCGCCAGTTCACTTCCGAGCGCACCGCCATTCCCCTCCCCGCGATCGCCGTTCGCCGGTAAATCCCCTCTTTTGGCCGAATCATGCGTGCACACCTGCAGGAGTGTCCCTATTCTCACTGTGCGGCAAGGAAATCGCCCTGCAGGAGGACAACATGGTGGCCCGGCAAACAACTTCTCGGAACATGCAATCCATATCGGGGATCAGCGTTCTCGCGCTGGGGCTGTTCCTGCTGTTAGCCAATGTGGACGGAGTTACCGCGCAAATTAGCCGCGCCGCTGGCGCACCCGCGGAAGTCCTGGGGGTGCTCCCGGCACTCTTCCTTGCGGGATTGCGCGGACTGCAAGCCTATATTTTTGATCACGCCGGGTTTTTGTCGAGTCTGATGCAGATCTTGGTATCATTCTGGCCGCTACTCCTGATCGCCGCTGGGGCCATTCTGCTTCGCCCGCTTATCTTGGGAGAGTCGGGGCGGAAGAACTACGGGGCGGAAACTCTGCCACGCCGGTTCAAGGAGACCACCAATGCAAGATGAACGTGGAGAAAAAAACAGTCGCGGTGGAATCATGGTCGGTATGGGGATGCGAGGCTCCGGTCGCGGTCCACATTGGGGCGTGATTTCCGGTGGAATCCTTGCCGTCGTGGGCTTGCTGATCTTGCTCGACAACATGGGAATTCACGCGGTCAGCAACGTCTATCGTTTCTGGCCAGTGATCCTCATATTCATCGGCGTGTGGAACCTCTTCTGCGCATCCAGCCGCGTTTTTGGCATCGTTTTAATCATCCTGGGCGTGCTCTTTCAGTTGGACACACTGGGGGTCGCGCATTTTAGCTGGGGAGAGCTCTGGCCCCTAGCCATTATCGGTGCAGGTTTGGTGGTGATGTGGAGTTCTTTGCAAGCGCGAAAAGTTTCCAAGGTAGTCGGGGCTCTGGGCGGGCACCCACAAACGGATCCACGTACTACTCTGAACGAAGTCGCTATCTTCGGCGGCATCGAACGCCGGATTACCAGCCAGGATTTTCAGGGTGGCTATGTGCAAGCCGTGTTTGGAGGTGTGGAGTTGGATCTGCGCGACGCCAATATGCAACAGGATGAAGTGAAGCTGGAAATCAATGCGGTGTTTGGCGGCGTCGAACTTCGCGTGCCGGATACCTGGCAAGTTGTTTCGCGCGGCCAGGCGTTCTTCGGCGGCTTCGTGGACAACACCAGAAACTACCGCAGCGAGAATCCCGCCAATCCCGGGAAAAAGTCGCTGCTCTTGACGGGTTCGGCGGTTTTCGGCGGCGTTGAGATCAAGAACTGAGCCGCCGCCATGAACCTGACCGGCTCACTAAAAAGCCAACACAGGATTTACAGGGTTGCGGCTCTGCCCATTGCGGGCCTGCTTGCCTACGTGCTGCACACGCCGGACGGATTGACCTGGCTGGACGCGGGAATTCTGGGATTTGCTCTGGCCACAACCGGAGAATTGATTTCTCTGCCGGCTTGGTATTCGTGCCGCATCTCTCCTCTGCAGCGAACACCTGTCTGGCGGCTATTGACCACTCATCTGGTAGCAGCCCAAGTTCTCAGTTTCCTATGGCTGGGAGTCGGAAAACTTATTGCCCGGGCGCTGTCGTTCGTACCATCGCTGCACGGCATTGACGCGCGTTTTGATCAGCGAACAACGATTGTTTACGCGGCTGGTTGCGTCTTCTATTTGTTGGCGGTTTCTTTTCACTACGTTTCGCTGGCGCAGGATGCTTCGCGCGAATTCGAAACGCGCGCCATGGAGACAAGCATCCAGGCACGGGAAGCAGAGCTGAAAGCGCTGAAGGCGCAGATCAATCCACATTTTTTGTTCAACAGCCTGAATTCCATCAGCGCGTTGACGAGCATCAATCCGTCTCGTGCCCGCGACATGTGCGTGCTGCTTGGAGACTTCTTACGACTGACGCTGGGCTTGGGGGAGAAAACCTCCGTGCGCTTTTCCGAGGAGTTGGACTTGCTCGAGAAATACATGGCCATTGAGAAGGTTCGCTTTGGTGAACGATTGAGAATGCATGAAGAGATTCAGGAAGACTCCAAGATTTGTCTGCTGCCGCCGCTACTGCTGCAACCGCTCGTCGAGAACGCCGTAAAGCACGGCATTGCAGGCCTTCCCGAAGGCGGAGAGATACGCCTGGCCGTGGAACGGCAAAATGGCAGGTTGGCGATTCTTGTCGAGAATTCATGGGACCCCGAAGCTCCGCCACGCCGGTCTGGAGGTTTAGGGCTGAAAAACGTTCAGAAACGACTGGAGGCACGCTACGGAAAGGATGCCAGTCTGCGCGTAGACACCGAGGGCGAGCTTTTCCGAGTTAGCTTGTCACTTCCGGCGGAAAGCGAGGAACGAGCATGAGTCCCTCGCCAGTGACTCAATGGAAAGCGCTCATCGTGGATGACGAGGAGCTGGCGCGTCACGTAATTCGTGAATTCCTAGAGTCCCACCCGGAGATTGGCGTCGCTGCGGAATGCGCCAATGGCATGGAAGCGGTGAAGGCCGTCGCAGAGCACAAACCGAATTTGATTTTTCTCGATGTGCAGATGCCCAAATTGACGGGATTCGATGTATTGGAACTGATTGGCACGGACGTGCCCGTTATTTTTGTGACCGCTTACGATCAGTACGCGATGCGCGCCTTCGAAGTGCACGCCGTTGATTACCTGCTGAAGCCCATTGGCCGCCAGCGATTCGACGCCGCCTTGGAGCGCGCGAAGGGCAGGTTGGGTACGAAGATGCCGACCGCGCATGAACTTGCTGCAACAGCGCGGCCACCACAGCAATTTCTCGAGCGCCTCGTCGTGAAAGACGGCACCAAAGTTACGCTGATTCCGGTGGTCAAGCTGGACTACGCCGAAGCACAGGACGACTACGTAGCCCTGGCAAGTCAGGGGAAAAAACACCTCAAGCAGCAAACTATCGCTGGCCTGGAGGCTGGACTCAATCCGGATTGCTTCGTGCGCATCCACCGTTCGTACATAGTGAATCTGGAACGCGTCGTGCGCATCGAGCCGTACGGGAAGGACAGCCGCCTGGCGATTCTCTCCGACGGCACACGCTTGCCCGTCAGCCGCGCTGGTTACGCACGTTTGAAGGCCCTTCTCGACGAGCGTAAGTGATGTCTTTGAGCAAGCGGGCCAGCGAGCTATTTTTACTTACGTTTTTCTCTCCTGTAACATCACACGCGTGAAGCCTTTCGAGTTGCTCGCTCAGGCACTCTCTCGTGACGGGACCGTCCTGAAGCTGATCCGTCGCGGCGACGATTACATCGTCCTGGCCAACGGCAAGAGCCTGATGTCCAGCCGTATGCACGGCTCGGAGGAGGCGCTGGCAACGTTCGCCTGCCGAAGAGCACTAAAACTGGAGCAGCCTTGCGTGCTTATTGGCGGGCTCGGTATGGGTTTCACGCTGCGCGCGACGCTCGATCTCCTCCCCGCGGAAGCGACGGTTGTCGTGGCGGAGCTGGTGCCCGAGGTCGTCGAGTGGAATAGTGGCCCGCTCGGACCGCTGGCGGGACAGCCGTTGATGGATAAGCGTGTGCGAATCGAGATCGAGGATGTAACCGTCACAATCGGCTCACGTCCCGGTCAATTCGATGCCGTGCTGCTTGACGTGGACAACGGCCCGGCCGCTTTCTCCGACTCGAGCAACGCAGGGCTCTATGATGACCGCGGAATCCCCGCCGCTTTCGCAGCTCTCAAAATGAACGGAGTGCTGGCCGTCTGGTCGGCCCGAGAGGACAGGAAATTCGAGCAACGTTTGCGCAAAGGGAGTTTTGCCGTCGAAGTTATGCACGTGCGCGGCCGCCTGAAAAAGGGTGGTCCTCGACACACAATCTATTTAGGTCACAAATTGCCGTAGAGGTGAAAGTGCTTGGGAAAAGCGGCTGCGGGGATTCAGTGGCAGAAAGTTTCTTTCATTCAAAACTTAAGACTAAAAACTAAGAACTAGCAACTCTTTCGTCAAGCACTGAGCCGGCGCACCCAGATTCGGCTGGTGGCAGGCTTCCCGAGGTGCATGGTCTTTCCATTCGAACGCAGCGTCATGGTCTCATCGTATTCGCGTTTGAGGACATCTACTTTGGTGGCCGGACGCAAGTGCAACCCTTCAAGGAATTCCAGAAACTGCGCGTCCTTTTCGTATACACAGAGGATTTCTCCGCTCTCCTCCGCACGCAACTCCGCAAGCAGCACGGCACCTTGTTTTCGAAGCTGGGCGATGCCTCCACGCATCGGCACGCCATGCGGGCAGCTCTTCTTGTCTCCAAAACGTTTCAGCAGCAGCACTTCCACTTCGGGAGAAATAGCGTGTTCAAGTTTCTCGGCCTCGTCGTGAGCCTTGGCCCAGGAAAGTCCGATCACCTCCGTCAACAGCATCTCAGCCAGCTGATGGCGAAGTGCCAGGTGTTCGGCGAGTTTTCTGCCTTTTTGGGTCAGGTCGATCCGGCCGCTTCGTTCCACGCGGACATGTCCATCGCGCGTCATGCGCTTCAAAGCCGCGGTCACCGCGGGAGGCGTCACTTTCAATTCTTCGGCAAGCCGCGCACTGATGGGCGTCTGGTCCTCTTCGAGCATTTCCCAGATGGCCTTCAGATAATCTTCCTGCGATACGCTTGTTTTTTCTCGACGCAACGCTGCTCCTATTTTGCCGCCGGCTTGTGCTCTCGCTTATCCCTCAGGCCCAGAGCGAGTTGGTGCACGCGCCGCTTGAGTCCTTCGAACACGCGCTGATACGTAATCGGCAACGCACCGTAAGGATCCTCCACCATCCAATCCTCTACTTTTTCCGGATTCCAGAAGTGTTCATCTCGCTGCTTCCCGCTCATATTAATGATGATGTCCGCGGCGTCGGCCGCCTCACGCGTAAGCGCATCAGAAGTCAGCCCTTGAGCAGAGTACCCGTTCTGCGCTAGCGTCTCCTTCGTTTGCTCGGGGATCAAACCCATCGGACTCAAACCCGCACTGGATGCTTCAATCACATCCGCAGCATCGTAACGCGCGATAGCTTCCGCCATCGGACTCCTGCAAGCGTTTCCGATACAGACGAACAATACTCTCGTCCTGCTCGATCGCCTCGTACCGGAATCTTCCTTCTTCTTTTTTTTCACGATTAAGACTTCGCGCGGTGTCCTGCTGAATTCATTCCTGCCGCCGCAAGACCAAGGAAATGTTCATGCACAGTGGTATCGTCTGTCAATTCAGGATGAAAGGTTGCCGCCATAATCTGTTTGCGCTGGACGAGTGCAGGCTTCCCCGCATATTCGGCGAGAACCTTTAGGTCCGGCCCGGTACGCTCGATGATCGGGCCGCGAATGAAAACCATTTCCAACGGTTCCTTCTTCAGGCTCGTTGGACCATTAACAACGTCACTGGCGATTTGACGACCGTAGCCATTTCGTAGCACGGTCATATCCAGCAGTTTCAGGGAGTCCTGCTTGGGGTTTTGCACTTCCGTGGCAAGGAGAATAGCTCCCGCGCACGTTCCGAAGATCGCTCCACCTTGCTCCGCAAATTTCTGGATCGCCGCCGCCAATCCCTCTTCCTGCAGGAATTGCAACTGTGTCGTGCTCTCTCCACCCGGCAGGACTAACCCGTCGCAGCCATCAAGATCGGCGGGAGTGCGCACTTCCACCGTTTCGGCATCCAACCGCGCCAGCATTGCCGCGTGCGCCTCAAAGTCGCCCTGAACAGCCAAAATTCCGATTTTCACTTATCGTAGTCCCCGTTTTCTTGTGGGGCGCCGCCCGCCGCGTGCCCAAGATAAAGTTTCTTGAGGCACGCTCACCATCCGCGAGTTGAAAGCATATCTTTCGCATCCATTTGCCGTACGTCCAGTCCCGGCATGGCTTCGCCCAATTCTTCACTTGCTTCGAGTACCGCTTTTGGATCTTCAAAGTGTGTCGCGGCCTTCACTACGGCCTTCGCCCGTACTTCGGGATCGCTGGACTTGAAAATTCCCGATCCGACGAACACTGCTTCCGCACCAAGTTTCCGAACCAGCGCCGCGTCTGCCGGCGTGGCAATTCCGCCTGCTGAGAAATTCGGCACCGGCAGTTTACCGGTCTTTGCAATTTGACGAATCAGTTCCAACGGCGCGCCCAATTCTTTGGCTTCGTGCATCAACTCGTCGTCGCGCATCGTCGTCAGCTTTTTCATCTGGCTGACGATCGCGCGCATGTGCCGCACTGCTTCAACAACGTTTCCCGAGCCCGCTTCACCCTTCGTTCGAATCATTGCCGCGCCTTCCGCAATGCGCCGCAGCGCTTCACCGAGATTGCGAGCGCCGCAAACGAACGGCACGCGGTAATCGTGCTTCCAGATGTGGTTTTCTTCGTCGGCCGGGGTCAGCACTTCGCTCTCGTCAATGAAGTCCACTTCCAGCGCCTGCAACACGTCCGCTTCCGCAAAATGTCCGATGCGCACCTTGGCCATCACGGG
>JBGPDI010000163.1:0-9257 GCA_041482215.1 Candidatus Acidiferrum sp.
GCTCTTGATGGGCGCATGCGGGAAATCCGCGCAGTTGCCGCTGTACGTTTGGCTGCCGGACGCGATGGAAGGGCCGACGCCGGTCAGCGCTTTAATACATGCAGCGACGATGGTGACTGCGGGCGTGTACGTCGTGGCGCGCTCGCACGTGCTCTTCGCACATTCCGAAACGGCGCTAGTCGTTGTGGCCGTCGTCGGGTGCGCGACAGCATTTTTCGCCGCTACCGTCGGATTGGTGCAGACCGACATTAAAAAAGTTTTGGCATACTCGACCGTCAGCCAACTGGGATACATGTTTCTGGCGTGCGGCGTTGGAGCATTTTCGGCAGGCATCTTCCATCTGATGACGCATGCATTCTTCAAGGCGCTGCTTTTTCTTGCAGCAGGCAGCGTGATCCATGCCATGGGCGGCGAGCAGGACATGGGGAAGATGGGCGGACTGAGCAAAAAAATCAAGTACACCTATGCCACAATGTTGATTGCCACGCTGGCGATTGCAGGATTTCCGCCGCTTGCTGGATTCTTTAGCAAGGATGCGATTCTGCTTGGTGCTTTTCAGATTCCGGGTGGCCATCCACTTTACGCTGTTGGACTACTCACCGCTCTGCTCACTTCGTTCTACATGTTCCGTCTGATTTTTCTAACTTTTTACGGCAAGCAGCGTTACGACGAGAAGAAGGTGCACGTTCACGAGTCGCCATGGAGCATGCTCGGACCACTGGTAGCTCTTGCCGTGCTCTCCGTCGTTGGCGGCTGGCTGGCGGCGCCAGCATTTTGGGGCGGTCCGGATTATTTCACTAACTTCCTTGCGCCCGTTTTTAGCAGCAAGGAATCCGCCGAAGCGCTTGGGGACGCTGCGGCACACAATTTGGAGTTGACCCTCGCGTTTGTTGCCTTTGTCGCAGCGGTGCTCGGCTGGTTCGTCGCCTATTGGCTGTATCGCATGAGACCAGAGAAAGCAGACGGAATTGCTAAGTCGCTGAAGCCTGTTTACACAACTTTGTTGAACAAATATTACGTGGACGAGCTTTATGCTGCCGCGATCGTGAAACCGCTGCTGTGGATTTCGACGAATGTGCTTTGGAAATTTGTGGATGTAGCGGGGATCGACGGCGCGGTGAATGGAATCGCCAGCGAGACAACGGCGCTCGGCGACGGTGTGAGGCATACGCAGTCCGGAAACACGCGAAGCTACGCGGTGTGGGTGGTCGTGGGAGCCATCATAATTCTTGCCATCATCTTCTTCTGGCCGTTCGGCGCAAAACCGGTTCTCGGGATGGTGCACTGATGCTTCCCGCGGGACACTTGCTTACGGTGCTGATTTTCTTTCCCGCCGTGGGAGCGCTGGCTCTTTTGGCGCTGCGCGGCGACGATCACAAATTTATCCGCATCATCGCCTTGATCGTTTCACTCGCGGAATTCCTGCTGTCACTTTTGATGCTGCGAGCGGTGCCCGTTGGGTCTTCCGGCTATCACCTGGAGGAATTCGCGAAGTGGATTAACCAGCCTCCGATCAACTATCACTTGGGCGTTGATGGCATCAGTATGTTTCTCGTCATACTGACGACGTTTCTCACACCCATTTCGATTCTGGCTTCGTGGAAAAGCATCTCGCTTCGCGTCAAGGAATTTTTCGTGATGCTTCTGATGCTGGAAGTCGGCGTTGTGGGCGTATTCCTCTCGCTCGATCTCTTTCTTTTCTTTCTTTTCTGGGAAGTGATGCTGATTCCGATGGCATTCCTGATCGGCATCTGGGGCCACGAGCGGCGCCTCTACGCGGCCGTGAAGTTCGTTCTCTACACGATGGCCGGATCGATTCTGATGCTCGTCGGTATCATTTGGCTCTACAACGCTACGGGCACATTCGATCTGCCGACGATTCAGACGTTGCTTCATACGCCCGCATCGCAGGGCGGACTCGAGCTTTCGCAATCGACGGAAATGTTGCTCTTCCTCGCGTTTTTCGTCGCGTTTGCGATCAAGGTGCCGCTCTTCCCGCTGCACACCTGGCTGCCGGACGCACACGTGGAAGCGCCCACGGCAGGTTCGGTGATGCTCGCTGGCGTGCTGCTGAAAATGGGAACGTACGGCATGATTCGCTTTTGCTTGCCGCTCTTTCCTGGCGCAGCGCGGCGTGCGGCTTGGTGGATCGCCGTACTGGCGATCATTGGGATTATTTATGGCGCGTTGGTGGCGATGGTTCAGCCGAATCTGAAAAAGCTCGTCGCCTATTCTTCGGTCAGCCATCTTGGATTCGTGGTGCTTGGCATTTTCGCGTTCCAAAATATTTCCATGCAGGGCGCGGTTTACCAGATGCTGGCGCACGGGATTTCGACAGGTGCGTTGTTTTTGCTAGTAGGCATGCTTTACGACCGGCGGCATACGTTTGAAATCAGCGAGTATGGCGGGTTGGCCACGCCGATGCCGAAGCTGGCGGCATTCTTTCTGTTTGTAGCGCTGTCTTCTCTGGGACTGCCGATGCTGAATGGATTCGTGGGCGAATACTTGGTATTGCTTGGCACGTATCAACGGCACTGGGGTTGGGCTTCGTGGGCCGCTCTCGGCGTGATTCTGTCCGCGTGCTATCTGTTGTGGTCGTACCAGCGCGTATTTTTCGGCGAGATCACCGTGGAGAAAAACCGCACGCTACCGGATTTATCCGCGCGCGAAAAGTGGATTCTGGTGACCATGGCGGTGATCACGATTTGGATGGGAATTGGCTCGACGTTCATCACTGCTCGGACGGCTGCGGCATCGCAAAACGTGATCGATCAAGTCGAACCTCAAGAACCGTATGAGGCCGCGGCACCGAATAGCGCTATTCCGATCGCGAAGCGCGCTCGCGCAAGCGCGACGAAGCTTGCTTCAACCGAAAGGCTGGCAACTCGCTAAATGCTTCCCCGCGCCATTGACATGTATCGCGTGCTGCCGGAACTGGTGTGGTGCGGCTTCGGCGTCTTACTGATGCTGATGCAGCCGTTCGTGCGCAGCCGACAATTTTTTACGTTTCTTGCGTTGATCGGTACGCTGGCAGGGACGGCGGCTTCCGTGAGCGCGGCCATGCATGCGGGGCCAGGGTTTGGCGGGCTGGTGGAGTCGGACAGTTTCAGTTTCTTCTTCCGGCTGCTTGTTGGCACCGTAGCGTTTCTGGTTGTGCTGGCGTCTGAACCTTATCTCGAGCGAGAGCGGCTTCCCGTGGCGGAATTTTATTCGCTGCTGCTGTTTGCGACGGCGGGCATGGGAGTGCTTGCCTCCGCGCAGGAATTGCTCACCGCATTCATCGGGCTGGAGATGAGTTCGATTTCGAGTTACGTTTTGGCGGGATACCGGCGCGATTCGCTGAAGTCCAGCGAATCGGCGATGAAGTATTTTCTGCTCGGTTCGTTTGCGACGGCATTTTTTCTCTACGGAATTGCGCTAGTTTACGGCGCGACGGGCACGACCATGCTGGACAAGATGGCGACGGCCGATCCGACGAGCACATTGCTGAAGATGGGCCTCGCGCTGATTCTAATTGGACTGGGCTTCAAGGTCGCTGCAGCTCCATTTCAAGTTTGGACGCCGGACGTATATGAAGGCGCGCCGACTCCCGTCACTGCCCTCTTCTCCGCGGGACCGAAGGCGGCCGCGTTTGCTTTGCTATTGCGAATTTTTGCGACGGTTCCTGCGGCGACGCATTTCTGGTTCTGGGCCTTCTGGGTGCTTGCGGTGCTCACCATGTTTGCCGGGAATCTGGGCGCGCTGATGCAGACCAACATCAAGCGACTGCTGGCTTACAGCTCGATCGCGCACGCCGGCTATATTTTGGTGGCGTTTGCGGCGGTGACGTCCATGGCTCAGGGTGGTTCGGCGGAAGCGGCGCCGGCTTATGCGGCGGTGCTTTTTTATTTGCTGAGCTACGCGCTGGTGAAAATGGGCGCGTTCACCATCGTTTCGCAGCTGGGCGGCGCGGGCGAAAAGAATCTCTCGCTGGACGATTACGCGGGGCTTTCACAGCGGCAGCCTTGGGTGGCGGCGGCGCTGAGCGTCTACTTGCTTTCGCTGCTGGGGCTGCCGGTTACGGCAGGCTTTTTCGGCAAGTTCTACATCTTCAAGGCGGCGGTCAATTCGCACTTGCTGTGGCTCGCGGTGCTGATGGCGATCAATAGCATCATTGGCGCTTACTACTACCTGCGTGTCATCGTCGTGATGTATATGCGCGAGCCGAGCGCGGAGGCCGTGGCGTTGGGGCCGGTGAGGTTTCCACTTGGAGTGAGCGTGGTGCTGCTCGTGACTTTTGTTGGTACGATTCTGTTCGGGGTTTATCCCAACCCGGTGATCAACTTCATCCTGCAGCCCACGCTTCTCGGGCGGTAGGCCTCAGTCTTCAGTGATCAGTAAAAAAGAAACCAGAATCTTTGGTTTGTCGTAGTCCCATGGGAAGTGTTTTTGCCGGCGGAGCGAAGCACGGCTGGAAGAAAAGCGGCGGCGAGCCGCCGCACTCCCAAGTTAACCATAACCGTCCCCTACCCCGCGGTTTATCGTAAATGTTGCATCTAAGGGACTTAGATACTCTATAAGTCCTTTGGATGCAACACTTGCGGGGTTGCTTGGAAGTGTTGCAAAGAAAGGACTTAAGATCTTGATACACGGGGACCCAGTTCGCTTCTTGCTGCACGAGGTTAGGGCGGGCGAAGCTTTGGAAAGAATAAAAAAGGCGGCAGTAGCCACTGCCGCCTTTTTATGTTTTCGGAGGAATCCCTAAGAAAAGCTTATTCGATTTGGCGGAAAAGTCCAGAAAAACTTGAAAGAGATTCGGGCGAGTGAGGGGATGAGCGTAACGGAGGAGAAATGAAAACGGCCCGCTGGCTTGCGCCGCCGGGCCGCTCAATAAGTCCATTGTAATGAGTTAGATCTTCACGAAGATGATGACCAGCGTGAAGAGGGCGAGGGTCTCGACGAACACCAAGCCGAGAATCATCGCCGCGCGGATTGCCGCTGCCGCCCCGGGATTGCGGGCCATGCCTTCGCAAGCTGCGGAAGCGATCCGGCCCTGCCCCAGCGCGCCGCCAAAGGCCGCGAGAGCCATGCCGAAGCCAGCCGCAATCGCCAGCATGCCTTTGCTTCCGGCTGCCGCGCCTGCCGCGTCCTGCGCGAACGCAGACGGAACCACCAACATCACCGCCACGAGCGCCAACAACACCATTGAAAACTTCTTCATCACTTCCTCCTTGTCGAGTCAGGGCTTGCAAGTACAAACCCTGAAACCCGATGAATCGCCGCCAGGGGGTGGTTCCCGGACACCGTGCAGCCGGGCTCACACTGAAGCAGCGCATTGCCGGGAATAAGCTTCCCGGCAAATCTCGATTAGTGCTCGTCGGCCGTGGCCATGCCTAGATAGACCGAGGGCAATACGGTGAAAATGTAAGCCTGAATGATGGCCACGAAAACGTGCAGGCCAATGAAGGCGACGGGAATCGTAGCTGGCAGTATGGCAACGACGGCGCCCAAAACGGGAGACTTGGCCCAGGCTGCCACGGTGGCCATGGAAAACAAGCCGACGAAAATGGTGTAGAGAAGATCGCTGGCGAGGATGTTGGCCCAAAGGCGGACAGTGAGGGAAAGAATGCGGGCGGAGGTGCTGACAAGTTCGACGGGGAAAAGCAGGATGGCGAGCAGCCAGTCACCAAATTGTTTGGGTGCACCCGCAAACGTGAGCAAGTAGTGGCCGGCGCCGTGATGGCGGATTCCCTGCCAATTAAAATACAGAAACGTCAGGATGGCGCACGCCAGCGGAACGGATTTGTTGGCTGTCGGGGCAAGGAAAACCGGGATGACACTAAGTAAGTTGGACAGGAGAACAAAAACGGAGATAGAACCGACGAACGGGATCAGCTTCAGCGCGCCGTGATGAACGTTTTCCTCGAGTAGATCCTTGATGCCAAAACCTAGCGGATTGGTGAGCAGAAGTTCGGCGACTTGCTGCGAGGCTCCGGGCTTTTCGACGGAAAGCCGCGAACGGAGAAGGAGGGCTAGCAGCGTGCCGATGAGGAGCACCACGACGGCCATCACAACATGTTCCGGAATAGGTAGCTCGGGGTTTTCGGGCTGGATATGAAGCCGCGAGAGCAGTGCAAGGGCAAATTGCCCAAGATAGTGATTCACGAACTGCGTAAGTCCGCTGACGTGTTCGACCATTCGTTAGTCCACAGGATGCAGGATTTCGTACACACTTGCCACTATTGTTGCGGCTCCTAGAGCACACAAACCCACGATCATGCTCACCAGGGGAATTCTCAGATAATTAAAAATAACATAGACGGCAAGCGCTATCAACATGTAGCGGAAGACAATGCCGAAGTAGCTGAGCAGCGGGACGGCGGGTTTTTCTCTGCCCGCCTGGGCGGTGGAGGCGAGGACAAGGGCGTCCAGGCCGCGCTTGAGCCAGCGAAAATTCAGCCAAGCCAGAGCGGCGCCAATGGCAAGGCCTGCGCCCCAAAGGCGGTCGAGGAGTAGCGCGACTAACAGGCCCGCCATAAAGCCAATGAGAAGGGTCAGCCAGGAGATGCGCCGTTCGGTAAGGGCGCTGGGTGGCGATTCAGCTACGCTTGATGCCATCGCCGCTTACCGCCAGCCGCCGCAGCACGTCGCGCACTCCGGCAACAAAACCGATACCACCAAACACGAGAAGGAAAACCGGCTTGGTATGGAGCCAATGGTCGAGGAAATAGCCGAGAAGTCCGCCGACGACAACGGCGGAGACGAGGACGAAGGGGAGTTCCATGGCGATCGCGGCCTGGTTGGAGACATCTTTCACTTTCTCCACCTCGGGCGACGGTGATTCGGGGTTTTCGGGTTTATGGTCCGAAGGCATATTGGGCGAGCCGTGTGAAGGGTTCAGGATACAACCCTGCGGCGAGAGTTACAAATACGGCGACGCCGAGGGCCACGGCTTGCGCGCTGGTCATGACCGGGCGCGGTGCTTCGCCCGGTTGCTTAAGCCAAGCGTGGACGACGATGCGGAAGTAGTAGTAGAGCGCGGGAACGATGTAGAGCACGGCGAAGACGGCGAGCACCGGATGGTGCGTTTCGATGAGCGAAAGGAAAATGAAATACTTGCCCATGAACCCGGCAGTGGGCGGGATGCCGGCGAGAGAAAGCATAAAGATCAGAAGCAGCAATGCGGCGGCGGGGCTGCGCTGGTAGAGGCCGTTCAGATCGTCGAGATCTTCGCCTATGAGGCCTTTTTGGCGGAGAACGATGATCACGGCAAATGCGCCGGCGGTCATGAATACGTAGGCGAAAAGGTAGAAGGCAATCCCAGTGAATGCGGTGGCGTTCCCTGCGACCAAGCCGAGCAGGATGTAGCCCACGTGCGAGATCGAAGAGTAAGCCAGCAGGCGTTTGACGTTGGTTTGCGTTAGCGCGGCAAGGTTTCCCCAAGTGAGCGACGCAACGGCGATGCCCGCAACGAGATACATCCATGTCAAATAAGTTGGCGCGAAGACCGAAGTGAACAATCGCAGAAGCAGAGCAAAGCTAGCTGTCTTTGAGGCCACGCTGACGTAAGCAGAGATAGGCGTCGGCGCGCCTTCGTAAACGTCCGGCGCCCATTGATGAAATGGCACGGCGGCGATTTTGAAAAACAATCCGACCGCGACAAGCACGAACGCGAGAATCGGAAGGAGTTGAAGTACAGCAGGGTCAAATTGCGCTGTTTCTGGCCGCGGATTGCGGACAAGAGACAGAATGAAATCGTTGCGCCGGCCCAGCATCATGCTGATCCTGCCGATGTTGGTGGAGGCGCTCATGCCGTACAAAAGGGAAAAGCCATATGCGAGGATTCCGGAGCTGAACGCGCCGAGGAGGACGTATTTCAGGGCGGCTTCGTTCGAACGCTTTTCGCGGCGGAGGAAACCGGTGAGGACGTAAAAACTGAGGGCCATGGTTTCCAGGCCGAGGAACAAGACGACCAGGTCGGTTCCGGAAGCCATGAACATCATGCCAACGCAGGCGAACAGGAGGAGGGCGTAGTATTCGCCTTCCTGTTCGTCTTCGATTTCCAGATATTTCACAGAGAGAAGAATTACGAGCGCTGTGGCGGCCAGGAAGAGGGCACCGAAAAAGAGGAAGAACGAATCTACCACGGTGGTTTGGTGGAAGGCGTAGACTTCACCTTTAACCGCGACGAGTCCGTGCAGTCGCCAGAGGGTGAAGCCGCTGAAGAGCGTGCCTGCCATCGCCAAAGCAGGATTCAGGAGCTTGTCTTTTCCTTCGAGCCAAAAATCAATGAGCAGGATTCCGAGGCCGAAAAGGAGAAGCTCCATCTCCGGGAGGATGACGGCACCGTCGCCGCGGAGATATTCGAGAAACGAGTTGATGATCGGGATGCTCATGCGGGCGGGCTACTTCGTCTCCGCCGCCACGGCGTGGAGTTCCGCCGGAGGCAATTTTGCATGCTCCGCATCGTAAAAATGCGGATTCACCTGCTCGACGATTCTCTGCACGGGCTTTTCGATCAGGGCGAAGAAGGGCTTTGGATAGATGCCGATCCAGAACGCCAGAATCACGAGCGGGACGAGTGTGGCGTATTCGCGCAGATTCAGGTCGGGCAAATCTTCGTTGGCAAAGTGCGTGACCGGGCCGAACATGACGCGTTGGTAGAGCCATAGGAGATAGGCCGCACCAAGCACGACACCCAGCGAGCCCCAAGCGGCCCAGGCTTTGCTCACCTGGAACGCGCCCTGCAAAATTGTGAACTCTCCGATAAAACCGTTGAGCAATGGCATGCCTAAGGAGCTGAGGCTGACAATCAAGTAGATCGCGGCGAAATTAGGCATCGGCGTGGCGAGGCCGCCGAATTCAGAGATTAGGCGGGTGTGGCGGCGCTCGTAGAGGACGCCGACGATCAAGAAGAGTGCGCCAGTGGAGATGCCGTGGTTGATCTGCTGGAGCACGCTGCCGGAGAGGCCATTTGGCGTTAGCGCAAAAATTCCCAGGGTGCAGAAGCCGAGATGGCTGACGGAGCTGTAAGCGATGAGGCGCTTCATGTCTTTTTGCATGAGGCAGACGATCGCGCCGTAGATGATGCCGACGAGCGAGAGGATGATGACGATGTGAATGATTTTGGAGCGCAGGGGACCCTCGCCAGGGAGCAGCGGGAGGGAAAAGCGGATGAAGCCGTAAGTGCCCATTTTCAAGAGAACGCCGGCGAGGATGACGGAGCCAGCTGTGGGAGCTTCGGTGTGCGCGTCGGGAAGCCAGGTGTGGAACGGGAA
>JBGPDI010000164.1:0-9252 GCA_041482215.1 Candidatus Acidiferrum sp.
CCCAATCGTCGCAGTACTCCGTCACCGCGTCGATTCCCGCGCAAAGCTTCCAGTCATTCGACGCGCGGAAGTGTAATTGCTTCAGTGCCTGTAGGGACTCCGAATGTTTCGCGAACGGCACTTTTCCATCCACCAGCAAATAGTACGAAAAAAAATCCAGCCGTCGCGCCGCCGTAATCGCCGGATCCAGTACGCGCACCGCTCCCGCCGCCGAGTTCCGTGCGTTCACGAAAATCTTCCCGCCCGTCTCTTCCTGCCTCCGGTTCAGCGCTTCGAACGCTTTCTTCGTCATCATGATTTCGCCGCGCACTTCAAAAGCCGGCGAAAGTTTGTTTTTCTTCACCACCGCAGCATCCACGCGCAAAGGAATCGAACGAATCGTCTTCACATTCGGCGTCACGTCTTCGCCCGTCGTGCCGTCTCCGCGCGTGACGCCGCGCACCAGCACGCCATCTTCATATTGCAGCGAGATGCTCAGCCCATCGAATTTATGCTCCGCGATGTATTCGATTTTTTCGCGCCCGATCCCTTCCCGCACCCGTCGATCAAATTCGCGCAGCGCATCGTAAGAAAACGCATTGTCCAGGCTGAGCATCGCCCGCGCATGCCGTACCGTGGAAAATCCATCGCGCGGCGCGCCGCCCACGCGCACCGTCAGCGAATCTGGCGTAATCAATTCCGGATGCGCGGCCTCCAGCTCCTTCAACCGGTTCATCAGCCGGTCATAGGCGGCATCCGAAATCTCCGGCTCGTCGAGCACGTAATAGAGGTATTCGTGGTGGCGGAGCTTCTCGCGAAGCTCCGAGATCTCTTTTTTGACAGTAGCGGCCGCGGCCTTGGCCATGAAACCCCTCGATACCTTTTCTTGCTTGTCATTCCGAGACCGCGCACTTTGCGGCCGAGGAATCTGCTTTTGCCTTCTTCGCGCAACGCTCCAGAAACGCTGCGCGAGTTCGCCAGACATTATATAGAATGAATGTCTTGCTGCACGAACGGCGAGGCACCAGGCCATTGATGACCACTGATCTTCGAAACGCTTTGTTGATTCACAACCCCAACGCCGGCGGAGGCGGAGGCAAACGCCGAGGTACGATCGAAACAGCGCGCCATATTTTTGCCGCTGGAGGCATCGAATCCGAGCTCGCGGAAACCACCGGTCCGGGGCATGCCACTGAAATCGCTCATCGCGCCGCTTCCGAAGGGCGCGGCCTGGTAATCGCCTGCGGCGGCGACGGCACTCTGAATGAAGTCATCAACGGACTTGCAGGCCACCAGAACGGCCACCGCGTGCCTCTCGCCCTTCTACCCGGTGGAACCGCGAACATCCTCGCCAAGGAATTGGATTTGCCCTGGGACATTCCCACCGCCGCCGAAAAACTCGTTCGCGGCACGGTGAAGGAAATTGCACTCGGTCTTGCGACTCCGCTCGAACAACCCGAAAAGAAAAAGTATTTTCTCAGCGTCGGAGGCGCTGGCCCCGACGGCATGATCGTTTATTCCCTCGACCTCGAACTGAAAGCGCGCCTCGGCATACTGGCCTACTGGTGGCAGGGCGCTCGCGAAGTTCTCCGTTACAGCTTCCCGCACTTTCGAATTGTCATCGGCGATCAAAAACTCGATGCTTCTCTTGCCATCGTCGGCCGCACCAAAAATTACGGCGGCCCTTTCAAAATCACCACTGGCGCCGATCTCTTCGAAGACCAATTCGAAATCATGGCACTCACCACGCAAAGTGGCCTGCGCTATCTGAGCTACCTGCCCACCCTTTGGATGGGCAACTTGCGCGGCACAGATGGAGTACATTTCCACAAATCCGACTCCGTCATCTGCGAGCCCCTCGACAAGAATCCCGTCTACGCACAAGTTGACGGCGAACCGCTCGCTCGCCTCCCCGTCGAATTCAAAATCGTCCCCCGCGCCCTAAAACTCCTAGTCCCAGGTCATCCTTCGTAGCGGCGGCCTTCAGGCTGGCCGCGCCTTTTGCTTGTGCTGGCTCCAATCGGCTTCTACAGCTGCGCATCCCCTCCATCGCCAAATTCATGAGATAACTTTACCCATGGATCTCCTCACCCACGCCCTCGCTTCCTACACCTTGAAGCGCGCCGCCTTCCCCCGCGTCACACGCTCCGTAACCATCGCCATGTTGCTCGCCGGAACAATCGCCGACCTCGATCAACTAAGCGCATTTTTTGGTCCTTCCGCCTACCTCACCTTTCATCGCACATACTTTCATTCCCTCACCGCTGCCTTGTTCTTCAGTCTGCTGGTCACGCTTCCCTTCGTTCTTCAAAAAACGGCCGCCGCCGAAAATCAGCCATCGCCGCTCTCCGTGTTCAAGGTCGCGCTTGCAGCCGCGATCTTTCACCTGCTCATGGACACGTATCAAAGCGCGGGCGTGGAAGTTTTCTGGCCGTTTACCTCACATCGCTTCGCCCAGGATTCCGTCGCCCAGCTCGATCTCTGGATTTTGGGAATTCTCCTGGCAGGAATCCTGCTACCAATGCTGAGCAAACTGATCACCGAAGAGATCGGGCCCAAGTCGAAAGGCCCGCGCGGCAGGCTGGGCGCATCGGTAGCCCTCGCCGTAATGATTCTTTATGTTTTTGTGCGACTAGTTCTCCACGGCAACGCTCTGTCGGCCCTGGAATCGCGCACCTATCGCGGCGAATCCCCTCGAAAGATTGCGGCGTTCGCGGAATCCAGTTCGCCATTCCACTGGCACGGCATCGTCGAAACTGAAAGCGCACTCCACGATGTTGAAGTCAAGGTCGGCCCCGCTGCGTCGTTCGACCCCGATTCCGCCATCACTTCCTACAAACCCGAATCCTCAGTCGCGCTCGACGCCGCTCGAGACACTGCCGTAGCGCGACTTTTCCTCCAAGCGGCGCGTTTCCCCAAAGCAACCGTCGAGAAATCTCCGCAAGGATTTCACGTCGTCCTTCGCGCATTTCCCTACACACGGGACCCCAACTCCGGATCTCGCGTCCACGCCGTGATCGAGACTGATCCATTCGGAAAAATCCTCTCGCAAGAGCTCGCTTGGGATGCCATCTCAAAATAAATCTGAGCACGACAGGGCTCTCCCGAAAATTGGATTAACTCCATCGAATGGTTTGGGATTCCGGCGAAAAGATGGAGGAGATTAGCGGCTAATTAGCCGTATCATGATGCGGCCGATGTCGAAGGATCAGTCGCGAAAGTCCATAACTTGCGGCGATTAGTACAACGATTACCAAGGCAAAGCCCCGCTTATGCTGTTTCAGGAATGGCAAGGCATCGTTTCCGTAACGGATGGCCAGGAAACCGATGCCGAAGTAGCGGACGAGTCGCGCCAAGCTGATGGCCGAAGCGAAACTTGCCAGCCGCATCTCGAACACTCCAGCAGCCACAACGAAAACTTTGAAGGGCGTCGGTGGAGGCAGCAACGCCGCAAAGAGCATTCCCCAAAAACCGTTCTGAACCACCCAGTGCCTGATCGTGTGCGCGCGATCCCCGGCGTGCTTGTGAAACAGTGCTTCGCCGCCCTTCTCGGCGATAAAAAAGAGCGCCACGCAGCCGAGCACAGACCCCAACGCCGCCATCAACGCATACAGCGGCATCCGCGCCGGATGTTCGATAGAAAGCTCGATCAGCAGCAGATCATTGATGATCGGAAACGTGAGCACCGATGAATCCAGAAAGGAAATGAGAAAAAGCCCCGGCGCGCCCAGCCCACTCGCGAACGCCACGACTTTCTGTTTCCATCCGCTCAAATTCATCTGCAAAAGCGGTTCCTCCGATTCAACTCTCTCAACTAGTGTGGGTAAGGCATTGGACTTGAATGAAGATGAAGGACGCCCACGCGCAACTATTGCGAAAAAGCAGCGCGGTCAAAGTGATTCATGAAAACTTGCATCAGCGCGGTACGGTGCAGGTTCGGCAGCTTGGGAATTTCACCAATCACCCGGACGTGCCCGAATCGCTCAATAGCTTCGCGGTTCTCGCGGTTCTGTTCCCCGATCAGCACCACACCATGTACAGGCAATTCCGCAGCATGCAAGGCCGCCAGCGTAAGCAGCGTGTGATTGACTGTTCCTTGGGCGCTGCGCGCCGCCACCACCACCGGAAGCTTGAATTTCACCATCAGGTCCAGCATGAATTGTTTCTGGTTCACCGGCACCAGCACGCCACCCGCGCCCTCAACAATCAACCAGTCGTTGATCAGGCTGCTCGGCATGTTAATCCGGCCGAGATCGATTTCCACGCCCGCCCAGCGGGCCGCCAAATCAGGAGAAACCGGCGGCACAAATTTGTATACTTCGTCGAGCGTACGGTCCGTGCCGATCCCCGCAAGCCGCATTACGGTCACGCGATCTGAACCTTCCAGGGTGCCCGTCTGGATTGGCTTCCAATAAACCGCGTCCAGCGCCGCGCATAGCAGCGCGGAGAGGACCGTCTTTCCGACTCCCGCGTCCGTCCCGATGATAAAGAAATGATGCCTCATGCACACCCCGCCGCGGAGGCCGTGCACACCTGGTTAGGCTTGGCTAGTAGAGAGTTTTGCAAACGAATGGGTCCATCCTCAGCGAGTCGAGATCATTTTCAATTGTGACACAAGTTTCTACTGGCGACGGCGATTCACGCCGCTCCCAACACCTTCTTAATACCCATGAACCCCGGCAATCAGGATCGCTCGACCCCAAATGATTTAGGCATGTTACCATCGGTTGGGAAAATCGTATCGCTACTGTATCCGAGACGATACGGGACGGCCCTCACTACCATCGCGGCCTGTTTGACCCGCCACCCGTAAAATGTTATAAATCTGCGTTTTGTGTCAGCCTCCGTGCCCTCTTTTGGGGTGCTGATTCGACAGGTTTTGGGGTAGTCTCAGACCGGCGCGCGGTGGCCTCTTCCCGAAGGAATTTGAACAACTTGCTCAGTGGTCGCGCCCAGGAGCGCTCGGTCGAATAAGTGTGCCGGAAACGATTCTGCCGGGAAGCACTTGCCCGGTAAAATGAACTTTTGATGGAGGAATGTGAATGAGAGTCTGGTTTGCAAGTGCCTGGTCACTCGGTTGTAGATTCGCCAAGTTTGGTGTCACAGCGGCAGTGCTTACGCTTCTCACCGCCGCATCGTCTTTAGCTGCGGAAGCCGGTGGCGAGGCCAATCTAAAGCTGCCTGACCTGTCTTCTGTCACTTTTCTCGGCATCGACGGGCACAAGCTTCTGCTTTTCGGCATCGTCATCTGCATTTTCGGCCTGGGCTTCGGCTTGGCGATCTATTCGCGGCTGAAGAACCTCCCCGTTCACAAGTCCATGCGTGACATCTCCGAGCTCATCTACGAGACCTGCAAGACCTACCTCTTCACTCAGGGCAAGTTCTTGATGATCTTGTGGGTATTTATTGCAGTAGTAATCATTCTCTACTTTGGCTGGCTCGCCCCGGTAGCTCCGGTGGCCGTTACTCTCCCCATCATTTTGCTATTCAGCTTAGTCGGAATTGCTGGTAGCTATGGCGTTGCGTGGTTCGGTATCCGCGTGAACACTTTTGCCAATTCCCGCACGGCATTCGCCAGTCTGCGCGGTAAGCCCTATCCGATTTATCACACACCGCTCGAAGCGGGCATGAGCATAGGCATGATGCTTATCAGCGTCGAGTTATTAATGATGCTTTTTATTCTTCTCTTCATTCCGGGCGAATATGCCGGGCCGTGCTTCATCGGCTTTGCCATCGGAGAATCGCTCGGCGCGGCCGCACTGCGCATCGCCGGCGGCATCTTTACCAAAATTGCTGACATCGGCTCGGACCTGATGAAAATCGTCTTCAAGATTAAGGAAGACGACGCGCGTAACCCCGGCGTGATTGCAGACTGCACGGGCGACAATGCTGGTGACTCGGTTGGCCCCAGCGCGGACGGTTTCGAAACTTACGGCGTTACCGGCGTTGCGCTCATTACCTTCATCCTCCTCGCGGTGAAGAGCCCGACCCTGCAAGTCCAGCTGCTTGTCTGGATTTTCGTAATGCGCATCGTGATGCTCATCGCCAGCGCCGCGGCTTATTTCATCAACGGATTCATCGCCAAGGCCAGGTACGGCAACGTCGACCAAATGAACTACGAAGCGCCGCTTACTTCGCTGGTGTGGATCACTTCCTTTGTCTCCATCGCCCTGACTTACATTATCTCCTCGATGATCATCCCCACACTCGGTGGGGATCCGACTCAGTGGTGGAAGCTGGCCACGATCATTTCCTGCGGCACGCTGGCCGGCGCCATCATTCCTGAACTTGTAAAAGTTTTTACCTCCACCGAATCGCGTCACGTAAAGGAAGTTGTAACCTCTGCCGAAGAAGGCGGCGCATCTCTAGGCATTCTCTCCGGCTTCGTGGCGGGCAACTTCTCTGCCTACTACATCGGTCTCGCGATGGTCTTGTTGATGTCCCTCGGCTACCTGATCAGCACGATGGGACTCGGCACGCAAATGCTCGCTCCGGCTGTATTCGCGTTTGGCTTGGTGGCCTTCGGTTTTCTCGGCATGGGACCTGTGACCATCGCTGTCGATTCCTACGGCCCCGTCACCGACAACGCTCAATCGGTCTACGAGCTCTCGCTCATCGAACAAATCCCAGGCATCAGGCAAGAACTCAAAAAGGACTACAACATCGACGTGAACTTTGAGCGTGCCAAGGAAATGCTGGAAGCCAACGACGGCGCCGGTAACACTTTTAAGGCCACCGCAAAACCGGTGCTTATCGGGACTGCCGTCGTCGGCGCCACCACCATGATCTTCTCGATCATCATGGCGCTTACTAAAGGCCTAACCGAAAACGTCAACAATCTCTCGCTGCTTCACGCGCCTTTCGTCCTCGGCCTGGTCACCGGCGGTGCCATGATTTACTGGTTCACCGGCGCGAGCACTCAGGCGGTGACGACCGGCGCTTACCGCGCTGTCGAATTCATTAAGGCCAACATCAAGCTGGAAAGTGCCGCGGCCGCCAGCGTCGCCGACAGCAAAAAAGTCGTCGAGATTTGCACCAAGTACGCGCAGAAAGGCATGTTGAACATTTTTATCGCCGTTTTCTTCGCCACTCTGGCCTTCGCGTTCGTCGAGCCATTTTTCTTCATCGGCTATCTCTTCTCCATCGCCATCTTCGGCCTCTATCAAGCCATCTTCATGGCCAACGCCGGTGGCGCGTGGGACAACGCCAAGAAAATTGTCGAAGTCGAGATGAAGCAGAAGGGTACGCCACTCCACGACGCCACCGTCATTGGCGATACGGTAGGCGATCCGTTCAAGGACACCTCATCCGTTGCGCTCAATCCCGTTATTAAATTCACAACGCTCTTCGGACTGCTCGCTGTCGAGCTGGCCGTGCAATTGACCGCCACGCAGGGCAGCGGCCTGACACACATCCTTGCGGCGGTTTTCTTCGTCGTCTCCTTTGTCTTCGTCTATCGTTCGTTTTACGGCATGCGCATCCGAGAAGACGCAGCACACTGAAATTGTTCTTGGTTTTCAGTCGTCAGTCCTCAGTCCAAGAGCAGAAATAGGGGCCCGCCGTCACAGGCGCCGCTTCATTTGGAGTGCGGCAGCCGGGCTGCCGCTTTTGGAGTTGCGCTAAGGTTGAACCGTAAAAGCGGGAACCGGGCTCCCGCACTCCAAAATTTACGCGGCGTCCTCGTACAAGATCTGAGTTGTCGCACGCGGCAGCAGCGGCAGAAGAAGAAAGCCGTCACCAAAGCCCTCTCTTTCTGACGAAACCGGGGTACAATCCCGCCAGTTCTTTCCGAGGTGCAAACGATGCGCAAATTTTGGTTCGCAACAATCTCTGCTCTGCTGCTCGGAGTTGTGCCCGCAATTTGCAACGCGCAAGTCGACCCCAAATGGAAAATCCATGATCTCGCTCGTCCGCTCCCAACGGTGATCACTCCTGGAACCGCGAGCAGCCAAGACTCGGCAGGGCGCGCACCGTCCGACGCCGTCGTGCTTTTCGACGGCAAAGATCTCTCGCACTGGTCCCACAAAGACGGCAGCGCCGCGAAATGGAAAGTGGAAAACGGCTATGCAGAAGTTACCGCCAAGACCGGCTACATCTACACGCGCGAAGCTTTCGGCGATTGCCAGCTCCATGTCGAGTTTACTGAGCCTGTTCCGCCAAAAGGCGAAAGCCAGGAACGCGGCAACAGCGGCGTCTTTCTGATGGGACTATACGAAATCCAGGTTCTCGACTCTTACGAAAACAAAACCTACGCCGATGGCCAAGCATCATCGGTCTACGGCCAATATCCGCCTCTCGTCAACGCTTCACGCCCGCCCGGCCAATGGCAGAGCTACGACATCGTTTTTCACGGCCCGCGTTTCGACAAAGATGGAAAACTGGTTCGAGCCGCACGAGTGACGGTTCTTCATAACGGAGTACTCGTACAAGACAACGTGGAGCCCACTGGACCCACCGAGCATGGCGAACGCCCGCCCTACAAAGCGCACGCGGAAAAACTGCCGCTCGGCCTGCAAGATCACGGCAACCCCGTGCGCTATCGCAATATTTGGATTCGCGAGCTGAAAACTGCAGAGTGATCTCCTTTGGGATCAAAAGCTAGGCTGCGTAGGGCTCTAGCCCGCGTGCGTTACGTTCACCGTGCGAAGAATTATCGGGGCCGAGGTGCGGAACTTCCGAGATTGGGTCATCCGCAAGTACACGAAATCCCATGGCAGATTGGCAAATGCGAGAAAAGCGGCCACTCCGAGGACCTCGGCCGGAGCCAGCGGGGCCGACGCTCAAGAACTACATCACGCCCGCCGGATTGCAGCGGTTGAAAGACGAGCATGTGTTCCTACTGAGGCGCGAGCGGCCCGCGGTGGTAGAGGTCGTAGCGTGGGCTGCTAGTAATGGGGACCGCAGTGAAAACGCCGACTACCTCTACGGCAAGCGACGGTTAGGCCAGATTGATTCGCGGATTCGCTTTCTCACGAAACGCATCGACGCTGCCGTGGTCACCGATCCCGCCGCTGCGCGGCAGGGGTCAGCCGCTACGCGCATCTTCTTCGGCGCAACCGTGACCTACAAAGACGCCGCCGGGCTGGAACACGTCGTCTCGATCGTCGGCATCGACGAGGTGGACCTCGACCGCGGCTACATCAGCTGGCGCTCGCCTCTCGCTAATGCGCTGATGAAGGCGAGCCCCGGCGACCGCGTGGAACTGCGCGCGCCAGCGAAGACGGAGCATCTCGAGATCATCGAGGTCGAGTACGCGCCGATTCCGATGAATCC
>JBGPDI010000165.1:0-9227 GCA_041482215.1 Candidatus Acidiferrum sp.
CATGCAGCGCCGATCACGCTCCGCCCTATCGGTAATCCGGCGCGGCTGCCGCAGCCCGCGTCGGCGAATGGCAACGGCAACGGTCACATCGGTGCCGGGCATTCGAATGGGTTTGCACACACGCAGGCTCATGGTCACCCGCAGGGCCATCAGCTGCGGCGTCCGGGCACGCCAACGTTTCAAAGGCCGCTCGCGCGGTAAGAGTTTCTCCAGCCAGCGCACACTTGTGGGACAGGCAGAAATGCTTGTCCCACTTTTTTTGTGCGCGGAAAAAACGCTGGAAGTGCGGTTACTCGCGGACGACGACGACTTTGGCGCCGGGAACTTCGAGGCGCATCAGGCGGTGATGGGTGTCGAGCAAAAGAAGAATCTCGAGGTCGGCGGTGCTCACCTTGAGGCCTTCGTAGGTTTTACCGTCGGCGCTGCCGGAGCCGGTGGATTGCACGGTGATTGTGCCGGGAGTCAATTCCTGGGGAATGATTACGGGAAAAGTTTGCACGCCACCTTTGGACCAATCGTAAACGCGCGCGAGGACGGCGTATTGGTGGTAGAGATTGTTGTCCAGCACGGCGATGATCGGCGAATTGAAAGTGAGGTCTTGCTGGAAGGGGCGCGCGCCTTGCATCTCCAGAGTGATGCTGGCGACGCCGTTGGCGAAGAGGATGTGCGCGCCATTTGTTTTTTCCGATTGCGCGGTCCATTCATAGCTGATCGGAGCGCCATCGGCTTGCAGAGTCAGTGAGCCGGAGACTTTGCTGGCGGCGCCTTCGGGGGGCTTGATCTCCGTGGTGCCTTTGGCGAGCCAGCCGCCACCAGCGGGCGCGATTTCGAATTCTTCATGGCCGACGGTCTGCCCGGCAAGCTTGATAGAAAATTTCCCCTTGTCCTGGGTGAAAACGCTCGCGCCGGATTTTGGTGCGCCCTTTTTCTGAGCTGCGAAAGAAAACACGGCGCAGGCCAGAATGCCGAGAGCCAATGGAATAAAATAAGTTTTGAATTTCAAGGTGCTTCGACCCCCCGCGTCTATTCTCTCTCAGGGGAGCGGTTTCTCAACCACTAGATGCGCTTCGTTTCCACCGGATGCAACAATGCCGCGGCGCAGGATTTCCGCGACGACCTGGGTCGTTTCGCCGGAGCTGTCCACGCGGTAGTCGGCAAGTTGGTAGGAGGGGAGGCGCTGGGCGTAGAGTGTTCGAAAGCTGTCTTCATCGCGGAAAAGAGGGCGGCCAGTCATTGTCATACAGCGCGAAAGCAGAATTTCGATGGGGGAATCCAGCCATAGAACAGGGATGCCAGCAGCCCGCAAAAATTCGGGGCAGCCGGGCTGCGCGTAGGTGCCGCCGCCAAGAGCGAAAATGGTGCTTTCTTTCAGCTCAGAGGCGCGGCCGAGAGCAGCGCGGAGCTGATCCGCTTCGATTTGACGAAAAGCGGGTTCACCGAGGCGTTCGAAAATTTGCGGAATCGGGAGGCCGGCGGATTCCTCGATGCGGTCGTCGAGATCTACAAAGCGCCAAGCGAGTTGACGCGCGAGGAGCGTGCCAATGGTAGTCTTGCCGGAACCCATGAAACCGGCGAGGCAGAGAATCGGAACGCGGGATTGCGGCCCGCGCAAAAAAGGTGTTGTGGTCACGCGATCGTGGCGCGAGAAATTAATCGCGCTTCAGAATGCGAATTGTACCACTGTAGGAGGAGAGTTCGACTTTCGCGAGGCCCTGGCCAACGGTGCCGAAAAGGCCGTGGGTGAACTTCGAAGCCGCGCGCCGAATGCCATGCGAATCCGGTTTGAGGAAAGCAGCGGCCTGATTGTCTACCGTGCCCAAGCGCGTCTCCGCCTTGAGGTCAAAAGAATCGTTGCCCGAGAAGCGGACTTCGACGGTGCCTTTGCCGCTCTTCATGGTATAGAGGCCAGTGCGGACAAAATCGCCATCAAAAAGAATATTTCCCGAAGTGGTGAAAAGGCTGACGTTGGTGAGCGCAGGCTGCAAAACTTGAGCGCCACCGCTAATGGACTTGAAATCCAATTTGCCGGCGCACTGGCTGCAGACAAGCGAGCCGCCCGTCGTTCGAACGATGATGTAGCCGGACACTTCCTTGAGGTGAACATCGCCGGCAACGCTTTCCAGAGTCATGTCGCCCATGACTTGCTCGACGTAGATCAAGCCCGTCTCGCTGGTGAGCTGCAATTCCGTTTCTTCCGGTACGGTGAGCTGTAGGCTGGCTTCGAGTTCCAGGGGGTGCGCCGAAGCATCGCGAATACTGGCAGTAACGTCGATGCGATCACCGGCTTGTTCCATATCAAAGCTGATCTTGTCGGAAGTCTGGCTAGCGACGACGTCTACTTCGGCGTTCTTCCAGGACTTCACTTCGATGCGGCCATTGGCGACGTTGTGAATCACTACGACCGGGCGGCTCTTGACGGCGAAATGTTTCTCTACATGCTGTTCGGGAGCTGCGGCAATCAAACCGGGGCAGAGAAAGGCCGCGGCCCCAAGTACCGGCAGAATGCTGCGCTTCGTGAATGGCCCGGACCGTGCCGGGGTCAAACCCATCATTCGAATTTCCATGTTAGTGGAGACTCCCCTCGCGATCCATCATCGCGGACAACAATTCGGCTTTTTGCTGATAAGCGTTGGAGAGATACTCGCGCGCCAAATCATCTTCGGGCGCGGACTTTACGCGGCGCTCGCAGTCAGCAATAAATTCATCAACTTGCTGCAGACTCTGCCGGTAGGAATCGTCCACCGGAGCCATCGGAGACGTACTGGCAAGCTGCATATTTCGCAGATCCACTTCCTGCTGATTCAGGACCATGGCGGTTTGCTTGAAGGGAATTTGCCAACCCGGCTCGGCAGGTCCGCCCGCAACCTTGGCGGTCTCTGTTGAGTGCGGAATGGGCGGCTGGCGGAGTTCAACAATTCCAGCGGCGACGATCAGCAAGCCTACGGCTCCCGTCGCCATAGCGCGGCTGCGGAAGAGATCGTCATAGCCAAACCACCAGGAAGCACGATCTCTCTGCGACGCAATCACGGGCGTCTTGATTATTCCTTCAAGTTCAAGTTGAGCCTGGAGAGAAAGCCACACACGAGCGGGTGGTTCCACTTCGACAGGCAATTGATGAGCAGTAGAAACAATGGTCGCTAGATCGGCGACAAAGCCCTGGCAACGATAGCAAGTGGCCACGTGCGCCCGAGCGGCTTCCGGCAGTGGCGCCAGACCTTCCTGCTCTACAGCGAGTTCCACGTCTTTACACTGCATGACCCTGCACTCCGTGAGAGCAGGCACTGGAAGCCCACCCCGTTCGACTTCTCAAATCAATTCGGCGCAAAGCCCTGAATTCGCGCCATGAAGTCGCTTGCACACCCTCGATTGGGCCCATTGTAGCTCAATCGTCCTGACCCGTCTGAGTTCTTGCCGCGTGGCGTTCCTGCCGCGCCTGCTCGCGTACTTCTTCCTGGAGCAGATCGCGCAAACGAGTACGCGCCTTGTGCAACTGCGACTTCGAATTTCCTACCGAGCATCCCATGATGTCCGCGATCTCGTTGTGCTCGTAACCTTGAACGTCGTGCAACACGAACACCGTACGGTAACCCGGAGGCAGTTTTTCAACCGAACGTTCGAGATTGACCCGGTCCACGGCACCGCTCAAGCGCAAATCCGGTGCGCCGATGTCTTTCCTGGGGCCGCCCGTTTCTTCGTCGGGATCCGTCGTTTCTTCCAGAGAGGCCACCGGGAGCGACTTTTTACGCAGCCGCATCAGCACCACATTGACCGTCATTCTGTGTAACCAAGTCGAAAACGCCGACTCTCCCCGGAAGGTCCCAATCTTGCGGAAAAGCTGCAGAAACGCTTCCTGCATCAAGTCTTCCGCATCGGAAGGGTTGTTCACCATACGCAGGCAAAGGGCGTAGACGCGGCGGCTATGCAAGTGATACAGAAATTCAAAAGCCGCAGCATCGCCGGCCTGAGCCAGGCGGATGGCCTCCGCTTCAGTCACCGGTTTGGTGGACTGCCGAGAGGTCGACGCATTGGGATCGCTTGGTCGAGTTCGGGCCAACGGTCCATTAGCGGCGCATCCATCACTTCGGATGCACCGAATACCTCCATGAGTTGTCCTGACAGAAGCCCGCATGTCTTAAAGAAACACCCCCAAAGGGGCGCTTATTCCCCGGCGGACTTAACCGGGGCCTGCGGGCAAGCAGGCTTGATCATTCTCCCGCGATCGTGGTCGTTCGTCTATGGCCGACATTCTGGCGCAGAAATGCACCAGCTTCTGGAGGCTGAGATTGCTGGCGCACGGAATCCTGAAATGCGCCAAGCTGGCCGTCTGGGATGGCAATCAAGAATGACTTAAACACAACAATAGACTCTCTCAGGCAGGTGTTCAGGTCGTAATGGTCCGTGTCCACGTCGGCCCACATCTTCCTGGGATTCGAGGACATTCCGTCGGCGAGGTCATCAGCGGCATGGCGGAAGTCCTTGCCAAGATCATCGACCATTTCTTCCAGAGTGCTTACCTTGCTCAAGAACTGCAGCCGGCTGGAGAGCAACACATGATTAAGCAGGCTACTCATGCGCGCCGAGCGTTGGCCCCTTTGTCCTTTGAAATTGGCAGGGTCCAAAGGAGCGGCGTTCGGGATCGTTCCGTAATGCTTGGCGTGTTCGGACAAGGCGCGAAGCAAACCTCCAAGCGGTCGGGTCAGCAGCTTGCAAAGGTCCGATGTCATGCCTACTGCCAGCAGCGATTTGCCGGAATGTCCGTGATGCCGGAGTTCGAGAGCTTCATCGAGTGAGATGCTAAACATCACATAGCAGGATTCGAGCTGATGAACTTGACTGTGGAAAAGCTGAGCCTTTGCCTCCGGTAGCCAGGCGCGCCAGTCGTCTTTGACAGACGATCCGCGGGTGGAGGGGGGGCGGATGGAGTCTTTCACTGGAACTCTCCGTTAGGACAGGATGGGGAGTATAGCAAAACCGCTCCAATAAGCCAGAGTATTGTTTAGAGGTAACGTTAATGTATCTAAACTCCCTGCGCGTACTTAATCTAAGCAGCGATTCGAACCCCAATCCTGTGCCACGCAGTCTCCTAAAGCGAAGGCAGAGGTGCATGTTCCTTGCTCCAAGACGAGCCGCGCCGTTATACTCGAATTCCATTGGTTCCGAAAGGATTTTCCTTTGCAATTTGAGCCGCGCGATCAATTCGAACAGCGCCAAAAGAAACTAGAGCAAATTCAGGCGCTGGGGCATGAGCCCTATCCACGCGAATTTCGCTGGACGGATACGCCAGAGGCTCTGGTCGAAAAATACGGCGACGCGAGCGGTGCGGAACTAGAGACAAACAAGCACGAAGTGCGTGTTGCCGGGCGGATCCTCTCGTATCGGCTAATGGGCAAGGCCGGATTCGCGCACTTGCAAGGCTCCGGCAAGAGAATCCAGATTTACGTTCGGAAAGACGTGGTGGGGGAACACGGATTTCAATTGTTCCACTTACTGGATCTGGGCGATTCCATCGGCGTTCGGGGACACCTGTTTCGAACCAAGACCAACGAGCTTTCCATTTGGGTCGACGAGATTTTTTTTCTTTCGAAGGCGTTGCTGCCGCTGCCGGAAAAATGGCACGGTTTGACGGACGTGGAGCTTCGCTATCGCCAGCGCTACCTCGATCTGATTGCCAATGAGAAGTCGCGCCAGGTGTTTGTGATTCGGGCTCGCATCACTCAGGAATTACGCCGCTTCTTCGACGCGCGCGGCTACACCGAAGTGGAAACGCCGATGATGCACCCCATCGCGGGAGGCGCCGCGGCGCGGCCGTTCCGTACGCACCACAACACTCTGGACATTGATTTGTACCTCCGCATCGCTCCCGAGCTTTATCTGAAGCGGCTGACGGTCGGAGGATTCGACCGCGTATACGAGATCAACCGAAATTTTCGGAACGAAGGTATTTCCACTCAACACAATCCTGAATTCACCATGCTGGAGTTCTACGAGGCATACAGTAATTATCGTGACTTGATGGATTTGAACGAGCAGCTCTTTGCGCTGCTGGCAAAAAACATCACTGGCTCGACGACCGTAAAGTACGGCGATGCCGAGCTGGATTTTTCGAAAATGCAACGGCTCTCGATGCGCGAAGCGATCGTCAAGTATTGGCCCGCGGAAGCGGGAGAAGCGCCCACAACCGAGAAATTGGCAGCTCCGGGGGGCGCGCAGGAAGCGACGAATCGTTATAACGCTTGGGCGAAAAGCGCCGGTGCGCCGTATGCCGGGGCCAAGGGAACATTGGCAAATGGTGAGTGGACTGGACTGCTTTTCGAAACTATGGCTGAAGACAAACTCGTCCAGCCCACCATCCTTTATGATTTTCCGATCGAAATCTCGCCACTTTCGAAACAGAAGCCGGAAGATCCTTCGCTGACCGAGCGATTTGAGATTTACGTTGTGGGCATGGAAGTGGCCAACGGCTTCTCCGAATTGAATGATCCCGCCGAGCAGGAACGCCGCTTTCTGGCGCAGATCGCGCAGGGCGGTGACGAGGTGCCGAAGCAGCTTGACGTGGAGTACATCCGTGCGCTCTGCCACGGCATGCCACCGACTGCCGGGGAAGGTATCGGCATTGACCGCTTGACGATGCTGCTGACGGATTCGCCTTCGATCCGCGACGTTATCCTTTTTCCCCTACTGCGTGCCGAGGGTGGCGGCGAAACCGCTACCGAAGCACCCGGCGCGTAACGTATTCTTCCCACTACGATGCGATTCGAATGGTTTGTAGCGCAGCGGTACTTGCGGTCGCCGTACCGGCCTGCAGTCTTGCGGCTGGTCACGCTATTTTCGATGATTGGGGTGGCTGCAGGCGTTGCGACGCTGGTGATTGCGCTTTCCATGAACACGGGATTCCGCGAAACGCTGCAGGACCGGCTGCTCGGCGTGACGGCACACATTTCGCTCACGCGCCCCGGCTCTAGTGGAATCAAGAACTACGAAGAGTTGGCCACCAAACTTGCCGCGGAAACGGGGGCACGCTCCGTTACGCCTGCGGTCTACCAGACACTACTGCTTTCTTTTTCCGGGCAAGCGCGAGGTGTGGTAACCAAAGGTATTGATCCGGAGCGCGAGCGCAAAAGCGATGAGGCCCTGCAGCGCATCGCATCCGGGAGCCTGGATTTTTCTCCAGACGCGGATGGCATTGAAGCATTGCTTATCGGCAAACAACTTGCCGAAGAGTGGACGGTCGCGCCGGGCGATTATGTGACACTCACGAGTCCTCAGGGCCGCTTGACGCCGTTTGGACTGATGCCGCGGACGCGCCGCTTCCGTGTTGCGGGCGTTTTCGATTCAGGATTTTACGACTACGATGAAAACTGGTGTTTTATGACGTTGGCCGCCGCACAAGGACTTGCCGGCACGGGAGATGTTGCAAATGTCCTGGAGTTCCGCCTGAATCAGCCGGAACGCGCGAGGGAAATTGCGGAGCAAGTCCGGAAAGCGGCCGGGCAAGGTTTTTCAACGACCACCTGGATGGAGGAAAACCGGGCTTTGTTCCGAGCGCTGCGTCTGGAAAAATTGGTGACGGCGATTTTCATTGGACTGATTACTTTCGTCGCCGGTCTTAACATTCTGGTCGTACTTTCCATGACGGTCACCGACAAAGCGCGCGACGTCGCTGTGCTTCGGTCCATGGGTGCGCGCCGTGCGCAGATTCGAACGATTTTTCTTTGGCAGGGAATCAGCATCGGAGCCACCGGCACACTCATCGGCCTTGTGATCGGCTACGGGTTTTCTTTCATTGCGGGGAGCTACCATTTGATTCCTCTCGATCCGCAAGTGTATGCCGTGCCCTACGTTCCGTTTCATCCCAGTGTTTTGGATGGCGTGTGGATTACCACAATCGCGATGGGTATCTCGCTGGCGGCAACAATTTTGCCAGCTCGCGCGGCGGTTCGCCTTTTGCCGGTGGAAATATTGAGGTATGAATAGGGCCAGGTGGCGGCAAAGAAATAAGCATATTCTGGAGAGGCTTTGGCGTGAGATTTGCTCCTATCAGGGTTAGAGGCAGGTGGGAGAGACCGGGGCGAATCCCTCAACCCTCGGTTGTAGCGAGAACCCGCCGCAAGTTGTTGAAAACAAAAAGATTATAAGTGTTTCAAATTGGCGCAGGAATGCCCCCTTTTTTTGGCAGGTAATCGGCTGGCGGAAAAGGGAAACACTTTGGGTCTTCTGGAGCACGGATCCGATAAGGACAAGAGGGCACGGGGATTGCACATAAAGCATCTAAGTAAGTGGATGGACCTGCGCGTCCGGGGTCCGCAGGGCATAGCAACAGAATGATGCAGCAGACACAATTCGCGGGTGGAAAGCCAGCCAATGAAATTAATAGCGCGGCGGTGGTGTTGGAATCGCGCGGATTGAAAAAAACTTACGGCACGGGCGAAAAAAGTCTGCACATTTTGGTGGATGCGAATTTGGTTTTGCGACAAGGCGAGATGGTGGCGATTGTGGCGCCATCGGGAGCTGGCAAGAGTACTTTGCTGCACCTGCTGGCTGCGCTAGACACGCCAACGAGCGGTGCAGTATACTTCGCAACGAAAGCCATTGAATCGATTAATGACGAGGCGCTGGCGGAGTTCCGAAATCGTGCCATTGGATTTTTGTGGCAACGCCACCAGCTGTTGCCGGATTTTACGGCTGCCGAGAATGTAGCTATGCCGCTGTTGGTGCGCGGCGAAGATTTTGCTTCCGCACTTGGGGTGGCGCGGAAGTGGATAGCGGAAGTTGGCTTGGAAAATCGGGCCGATCACCGTGCAGGGGAGCTCTCCGGAGGGGAACAGCAGCGAATTGCGATTGCTCGGGCGCTCGTCGCCGGGCCGTCAGTGCTGCTGGCAGATGAACCTACGGGAGATCTAGACGAGAAGAATGCTTGGGCCGTGTTTGAGTTGCTGGAACGGCTGCACCGCACGCACAAGTTGACGTCGCTGATCGCGACGCACAA
This sequence comes from Candidatus Acidiferrum sp., assembly GCA_041482215.1. Taxonomy (GTDB): domain Bacteria; phylum Acidobacteriota; class Terriglobia; order Acidiferrales; family UBA7541; genus Acidiferrum. The sequence goes on from JBGPDI010000165.1 coordinate 8,987, forward strand.
CCTGTCGCTCGCCGCGCGGTGCGACCGTGTACTGGTACTGGAGCATGGCGTTCTGCGGACCCGCGAGGTTGCGGCCTCGGCGGGCGGGGTTCCCGGGGGAGAAGCGAGCTAACGTGTTCGAACGTTATACAGAGAAAGCGCGACGCGTCATATTTTTTGCCCGGTACGAAGCCAGCCAGTATGGCAGCCCGTACATCGAGACGGAGCATTTGCTGCTCGGCTTGATGCGCGAGGACAAAGC
>JBGPDI010000166.1:0-9219 GCA_041482215.1 Candidatus Acidiferrum sp.
CGCTTGCAGATGCGCTCTTCCATTTCCGGACCGAGATGCGAAGCATTGCCAACCGCCCCGGAGATTTTCCCGACCGCCATCTGAGCTGCGGCGTCTCGGAAGCGCACAATATTACGCTGGTTCTCTGCAAACCAATTCGCGATTTTCAGTCCAAACGTTATGGGTTCAGCATGAACGCCGTGAGTCCGGCCGATCTGCGGCGTGGTGCGAAACTCATGCGCGCGCAAATCGAGGATTTCTCCGAACATCACCAAGCCGCGCTCGACTAATTTTGAAGCGTCGCGAATCTGCAGGGCCTGCGCGGTGTCCACGACGTCATTCGACGTCATGCCGTAGTGCAACCAGCGCGCCGCAGCCGGATCACCGATGGATTCGCCAACCGTCATCGTGAACGCGATAACGTCGTGCTTCACACGGGCTTCCAGTTCGTGGATGCGCGCAACGTCAACCTTAGCTCGAGTGCGAATCGTCGCAGCGGCATCCTTCGGAACTTGACCGGCCTCAGCAAGCGTTTCCGTGGCCGCCAACTCGACTTCCAGCCACTGGGCAAACTTGTTACCGTCGCTCCAAACGTGGCCCATTTCCTGACGCGTGTAGCGTGGTATCAATGCTTTCTCCCCAAAAGCAAAAAGAAGATTACGCGGACAGTTCCCGTTGTTTCCTACCTCCATGATACCGCAGATGAGGACAAGTGCGCGGAGCGAGGATTGCCCAGCCAAGCGGCCGAAAATGGGATGGACATTCGCGGAATCGGCTACTTGGCACTCGGAAATGCAAAGCGCGGCAAGGTTAAGTTCCTAAGAAAAAAGGAGATAGTGGCCAGAACCGAGCGGCAAAGAAGTTGCACGGGCAGGGATGTAGAATGTCTACAGGCCAGGGAGTAGAATGTCCACTGCCTTGGATGGAACAATTGGGGCACTCATAACGTCTCTACTAGGGACCAAAGTGTTGAGACATTGGAACTGCTGGACTGAGGAACAAAGCAATGGCTGAGAAAAAGGAACGGTATCAGAACCGTATTGAGCTTTTGCAGGGAACGCTGGACCTGTTGATTCTGCAAACCCTCCAGTGGGGTCCACAACATGGCTATGGCATCAGCGTGGCCATTCGAAATCACTCCGGCGAAATCTTGCAAGTAGATACTGGCTCGCTCTATCCCGCACTCCACCGGCTGGAAAAACAAAAATGGATCAAGGCCGAGTGGAAAATCTCCGAAAACAACCAGCGAGCAAAGTTCTACCAACTGACAGCCGCCGGAAAGAAGCAACTCGCAAGGGAGCGCTCCAAGTGGTCACAACTCTCCGATGCGATCGCAGGAGTTCTGCGGCCCGAGGAGTAGATATGACGCAGCAAAGAAACGAAGTAAGGAAGCAATTAAATAGAGATTCTCTTAATCGGTGGAGGTAGCCGGTGAGTTTCTGGTGGCGTAAGAAACGAAAAGCGGATTTTGAGGAGGAAGTTCGAAGCCACTTAGAAATGGCAACGCGTGAACTCATCGACAAAGGTGAGTCTGTGAGCGATGCATCGCGTGCCGCGCGGCGGGAATTTGGAAATGTGGGTCTGGTCAAAGATACAACCCAAGATGTATGGGGATGGCGGTGGCTGGAAGATTTGTACGAGGATGCGCACTTCGGTTTGCGCATGCTGTGGAAGAATCCCGGTTTCACAGCCGTGGCAGTATTGTCGCTGGCGATTGGCATCGGCGGTAACGCGGCAATGTTTAGCGTGGTAAGCGCTGTCTTGATTCGTCCCTTGCCCTACCCGGACTCGGCGCGACTAGTCCAGGCCGCGAACGATGGCTATTACCCCCCTGGAGGCCTTGTCGCGCTGCAGAATGAGAGCACGACGACGGAGTTCGCTGGCTTCAACCCAGGCATTGACCTCAACCTCACTGGCAAGGGAGAAGCGTGGCGGATGGAGGGGAGCTCCGTCTCCGCCAACTTATTCAAGGTACTTGGCGCGGAAACGAGTCTAGGCCGCAGCTTCCAACCTGGAGACGACCAGCCCGGTCAAGACAACTTGGTCATCCTGAGTCATGCGGTATGGCAAGAGAAGTTCCTCAGCGATCCGGCGATCATCGGGCGGGTGATCGCTCTCGGGGGTGTTGACCGCCAAGTCGTTGGTGTAATGCCCCGGGATTTTGCGTTTCCCGATGCAGCCACCCAGTTCTGGATACCGTTGCACCTTGATCCCCGTGATTCGAGTGCGTACTGGGCTCGGGGATTTATGCCCATTATCGGGAGATTGCGTGCCGGGGCGACACTGGAACAAGCGCAACAAGAGCTTCGCTCTCTTACGCGCCAAATGATCACGCTCTTTCCATATCCGATGGGCCGTGATTGGAATCCTGAGGCAACTGCCCTACCGCTGCAGCAGTCCATGGTAAGCAATGTCCGCGCAAAGCTGATCGTCTTGCAGTGTGCCATTGGGCTGGTCTTGTTGATTGCATGCGTTAATGTAGCGAGTTTGTCCTTGGCGCGCGCCATTTCCCGTCAGAAAGAAATAGCATTGCGCGCCGCTCTGGGAGCATCCCGGAGCAGAATTGCGCGGCAGCTCTTGACCGAAAGCGTGACTCTGGCGCTCACTGCCGGAGCTCTCGGCATCGCGCTAGCTCTTAGTACTTTCTCACTATTAAAGCTCACTCTGCCCGCAAACATGGCGGGTCTATCCAGCATCCACCTGGGTTGGCAGGTCATAGTTTTCGTTAGCATCATTTCCGTGGTTACAGGCTTGGTCTCTGGGCTGGCTCCCGCGCTCAGCGCTTCCAAACAGGATCTGGCGGGAACGATAAAGACAGGGGGGCAACGCTCAGCGGGTACCTCCCGAACTCGCGTGCGAAGCGCTCTCATCATAGGAGAAGTTGCGCTTGCGGTCGTGCTAGCGGTTGGCGCCGGGCTCCTGGTCAAGAGCCTCTGGATACTTGCGCATATCAATCCGGGTTTCCAGCCAGAGCAGATTCTCACTCTCCGCGTCTCGCCCAAGCAGTCTTCGTGCCCCGAGAGGGCGGCCTGCATCGCTTTCTTCAACGAATTGGTGCGGCGTACAGCGGAGATTCCCGGGGTTCGTGATGCCGCCGCGGCGAACACTGTCCCTCTGTCCGTCAATATCCCTTCCATCCCAGTGGCAGTAGAAGGACATCCGTACGTGCCTGCGGAGCACACTACGCCGATGTTCTGGGCTGGAGCCGTTACTCCGGAATATTTTCCGGTGATGCATATCCCCATTCTTCAAGGAAGAGAGCTTGCCAACAGTGACGCAGAAAAATCCGAGCTTGTCGTCGTCGTCAGCGCCGCGATGGCGCGAAGTTATTGGCCGGGCGAAAATCCAATCGGCAAGCACATCCGGGTGGTTTTTGAGAACAACTGGCGGACAGTGGTTGGGATAGCAGGCGACGTCCGCCAATATGATTTGGCGGATCATTCCCCGGGCTATATCCGCGGCGCCATGTACATGCCCTATCCGCAATCGGTTAATAACGAGCGGCAATTGCCAGCCGACATGACGCTCATCATGCAGACGGCGACGGATCCAACTGCCGTGGCCAGCCGCATCCGCGAGTTGGTAAGAAACCTGAATCCTGATGTGGCGGTGACGGAAGTCCGAACCATGAAGTCGCTGGTCAATGACTCGACTCAGGAGTCCCGTTCCATGACCTGGCTTTTCGTCTGCTTCGCCGGTGTAGCTCTGCTGCTGGCAGCCATAGGCACGTATGGGGTGGTGTCGTACTCCACCGCGCAGAGGACGCTCGAAATCGGAATGCGCGTGGTGTTGGGAGCTTCGAAGCGAAGCATCTTTAATATGGTGCTCGGCCAAAGCCTGCGATTAGTAGTTGTGGGTCTGGCGTTAGGAATCATCGCTGCGCGTGCCTTGACCCGCATGCTGGTCTCATTTCTCTACGGCACAGCAGCGACGGATCCAATCACTTTTCTAATCGTGAGTAGCTTACTGGTTGTCGTAGCACTAGTGGCTGGATACATTCCGGCGAGGCGGGCGATGCAAGTGGATCCGATGGTTGCACTCAGGCACGAATAGAATCTTGAGAACGGTAATGATGGCTCTGAAACTGGATGAAAGGGTGACGCAATGAATTGGTTGAGCCAGTTTTTTGGCAAACAAAAGCGGGAACAGGAATTGGAAGAAGAGGTGCGCAACCACCTGACGATGGCGGCAGGTGACCGGATGGCGCGGGGCGAAGCCACGGAGGAAGCGGAGCGCGCCGCGCGCCGCGAATTCGGCAATGTGGAGCTGGTGCGGGAAGTGACGCGTGATGCATGGGGTTCCGGATTCATAGATCGGCTGACGCAGGATTTACAGTTTGGCGCGCGGATGATTGCGAAATCGCCGGGATTTGCGGTGATTGCGATTGTGACGCTGGCCTTGGGCATCGGCGCGAACACCGCGCTATTCTCGGTCGTGAATGGCGTTCTGCTGAATCCGCTGCCCTACCCCGAGCCGGAACAACTCGTCACCCTCCACGAGAGCAAGCCGAACTTTGACTCGGGCTCGATTTCTTTTCCGAATTTTCGAGACTGGCGAAAAGAAAACACAACTTTTTCGATGATGGGCATCTCGCGTGGCTATGCTTTCGGCCTTACCGGCGCTGGCGACCCCGAGCAGGTGCGCTCGGAATTTGTTTCCACGGATTTTTTTCCTTTGCTGGGTGTGAAGCCGGTGATTGGCCGGTTGTTCGAGGAGGGTGAGGACGAATTCGGCGCGAGCCCCGTTGCAATCATCAGCGAGGGATTCTGGAACCGGAAGTTTGCTTCCGCAAAGGATGTCGTGGGAAAGGGTCTGACCTTGGAGGGGCGAGTCTTCACAATCGTGGGAGTGGTGCCGGCGAGTTTTAACCTGCAGCTTGGAAGCTTTCGCGCCAGCGAACTCTATGTGCCCATCGGCCAATGGTCGAATTCCGCGCTGCACGTCCGGGCTGCGGGTCTGGGCATTCACGGAATCGGCCGCCTGAAGCCGGGTGTAACGATTCAACAAGCGCGGGCAGACATGGCGCGCGTGACGGGGCACTTAGCTGAAGCCTATCCCGATGCGGACAAAGGGATTGGTGCGACTCTCTTCCCGCTTAAGGAACAAATGGTGGGCGACGTACGAGAATTGCTTCTGGTCTTGCTAGCCGCCGTCGGATTCGTGCTCTTGATCGCCTGCGTGAACGTGGCCAATCTGCTCATGGCGCGTTCGATGGGACGTAGCCGCGAATTTGCCGTTCGCGCGGCCCTTGGCGCTGGCCGGGGCAGAATCATTCGGCAACTCTTGACCGAGAGCATGCTTCTGGCACTCGCGGGAGGCGGACTCGGCCTTTTACTGGCAGCTTGGGGCACGAAAGTTGCCCTGCAACACTTGCCCTCCGGATTGCCGCGAGCCAGCGAAGTCGGAATGGATTGGAAAGTTTTGCTGTTCACCACGGGCATTGCGCTGCTCTGCGGAATCCTGTTTGGTCTCGCGCCAGCTCTGCGCATTTCGAAACCGAATTTGCAGGACACCTTGAAAGAAGGCGGTCGCGGTTCCAGCGGTGGCAAACAGCGCGCGCAGGGAGTTTTTGTCGTCGTAGAGATGGCCCTCGCGCTGGTGTTGCTGGTCGCTGCCGGCTTGATGATCCGCAGCCTGAACGCACTTTGGAATGTGAACCCCGGCTTCGATTCGCACAATGTAATGACGTTCGGAGCTGCTCTCCCTACATCCATGAGAAATGCAAGCCCCGACGCGATTCGCGCAGCACTGCGTGAAATCCAGAATAAAGTGAGCGCGACTCCCGGAGTGCAGGCCATCTCCCTATCCTGGGGAGCCGTGCCACTGGCCGGCGACGATGAGGAGCTTTTCTGGCTGGAAGGCCAGCCCAAACCCGCGACGGAAAACGACATGAGCTGGGCCATCAGCTACGTCGTTCAAGAAAACTATCTGAAAGTGATGGGCATTCCACTGCAACGCGGGCGCTTTTTCACTGCGCAAGATCGCGAACGCTCGCATAAAGTAGTCGTCATCGACGATGTTTTCGCGCGAAAGTTTTTTGGCGATCAGGACCCCATCGGCAGAGGCGTGAACCTGGTCTCACTCGGAGGCACTGCAGAAATAGTCGGAGTCGTCGGACATGTAAAACAATGGGGCCTCGATTCTGATGACAAGCAATCACTGCGGGCGCAGCTTTACACCTCTTTCATGCAGGCGCCCGACGAAATCATGCGTTTGACTTCCGGCGGGACGACCGCGCTGGTGCGCATCGACGCCGGCAAAGAAACAACTACCGACGCCATTCGAAGAGCGTTGAAATCCATCAGCAACGAGCACCTCATGATCGACGTGCAAACCATGGAAGAGATCATCGCCGAGTCCCTCGCAGCACGCCGCGTCTCCATGATAGTGCTTTGCGTCTTTGCCGCGCTGGCATTGGGACTCGCCAGCATGGGTATCTACGGTGTGATTTCCTACCTCGTCGGCCAGCGAACTCACGAAATTGGCGTCCGCATGGCGCTTGGCGCAAAACAGGGCGATGTCCTGCGCCAGATTCTGGGCCAAAGCATGAAGTTGACCCTCATCGGAATTGCTATCGGACTCTTGGCAGCGCTCGGCCTCACCCGCCTCATGGCCAATCTGCTCTTTGGCGTGAGCGCAACCGATCCAGTGACCTTCGTCGGAGTTGGAGCAATTCTGGCGCTTGTCGCACTGGCGGCATGTTTCGTGCCCGCGCGTCGTGCCACGAAGGTCGACCCCATCGTAGCCCTGCGCTACGAGTGAAAAGGCCTCCTCCCAGTAGTACCCTTAATCAGCCGGGGCAAGCGCTATGTCATTGATAGGCAAGGCGCTAGGCCTGACCTAACCGCAAGCCCCGAATCCTGTCTAATGAATCGGATGCAACAAAGCGTCGATAGCACCCAGGCCATCGCTGAGAGCGACGCCATCGCCGTAGAGCGCACGCTCGCGGGCGATCGCGATGCCTATCGCGTTCTTGTTGAGCGGCACAGCCACAGTGTTTTTCGTTTGGCTTACCGCATGACCGGCAATCGGCACGATGCCGAAGAGATCGTCCAGGAGGCGTTTTTGCGCGGCTATCAAAAACTCAGCCAGTTCGCGGCGCGATCGAATTTCGGCACGTGGGTGTACCGCATCGCCGCGAACTATGCGATTGACCGCATGCGCCAAAAACAAAAAGAAGATGCGCGCCGCGAAGCGCCCCGACCTGCAGATAGTGACGGCCTGGAAAACGATCCTTTGAACAATGTTCGCGACGATGCCCCCACGCCCGAGCGTTTGACACAAAGCATCGAGCTGCGAAAGCAAATGGAACAAGCCCTCGCTGCTCTTTCCGAAGCCGAGCGCACCGCATTCGTAATGCGCCACTGGGAAGGCTGCGGAATCGAAGAAATCGCTGGCGTCTTGAAATCCAGCTCGAACGCAACCAAGAACACCGTCTTTCGCGCTGTGCAAAAACTACGTCACGCATTGCAGCCCTTTGTAACCACAAAGGCGCAAGCGCGCGCTATGGGAACGGAATCATGAAACACATGACCGAAGAAGAATTGATAGCCTACCGCGAAGGAATCGCCGAGCAGCGAACGATGATTTCAGAACATCTCGCTGCATGCGGCGAATGCCGCGGCGAACTCGAACGAATCGAAGCAGTACTCGCGGCCCTCGATTCCCTGCCGGTGCCCGACGCCGGCGCGGGTTACGGCCGCCAGGTGTGGCAGCAAATTGCGCCACGCTTGCCGGAGAAACCCGAACGCTGGTGGCAAGTGTGGTTCGAACCTCGCCGCCTCGCCGCAGCAGGCGCGGTTTTCGCTCTGATCATCGCGGCTTTCCTTGCCGGGCGAATCACCAAGCGAACCGGATCCCCCGATAGCGTCGCGACCGAGCAGCAAGTTCGCGAGCGCGTCCTCATCGTTGCCGTCGGCGGCCACCTCGGCCGCTCCGAAATGATGCTCATGGAGCTTTCGAACGCCAGTCCCGCAAATCCCGCGCAGAAACAGGTGAACATCTCCACCGAACAGCACCGCGCGGAAGACTTGCTGGAGGACAACCGCTTGTATCGGCAGACCGCGTTGCAGGAAGGCGACGCAGGTCTCGCCAATGTGCTGGACGATCTGGAGCGCGTGCTCCTTGACGTAGCGCACAGCCCCGACGAAGTCACGCCAGCGCAGTTGGAAGCAATCCGCAAAAAAATCGAAGCGCAGGGAATTTTGTTCAAAGTTCGGGTGGTCAACCAGGAACTGCAACAGCGGCAGCAGGCCCCCAAGCCCGCGCCGGCACAAAACGATTCCACGAAAAGAGAGAGGAACAGAGTATGACCATCGGCAACTCCATTCGAAAGACATTCACGGCTTGGCTCGCCATTGCTACCCTGCTACTTGCGCCTGCCGCCACGCGAGCCCGTGCGTTCAGGGCCACCCTTGCACAAGCTGTGGAATCTCTGCAGGACTCGCAAGACGACCAGGATAAAGAACAAGAAAAGCGCGACCGCGAGCAGGAGAAACGCGACAGAGAACAAGAGAGACTTGAACGTGAGCAGGAAGCCCGCGACCGTGCCCAAGAAAAGTTGGATCAAATTCAGGAATTGTACGACGACGGCCGCGATGACCTGGACGAGGATCGCTACGAAAAGGCTGCCGCAAAATTCAAGAAACTCTCGGACATGAACGGCCCGCAATCGGACGCCGCGCTCTACTGGAAAGCATACGCGGAGAACCGTCTCGGCAAGCGCGATACCGCGCTGGCAAGCATCGCTGCCCTGAAGCAGCGCTACCCGCAGAGCCGCTGGCAAAAAGATGCCAGCGCACTCGAAATCGAAGTGCGCCAGTCCACGGGAAATCCCGCACATCCAGCCGACCAGAGCGACGAAGAATTGAAGACTCTGGCGATCCAGGGATTGATGAACAGTGACTCTGAACGCGCGCTGCCACTGCTCGAAAAAATGATTAACGGCACGTCTACTCCAAAAGAAAAATCGAAAGCCCTTTTCGTCCTGGCACAGAGCGGCTCACCCCAAGCGCGCGAAATTCTTGGCAGAATCGCGCGGGGGCAGAGCAATCCGGAATTGCAGCGGAAGGCCGTCGAATATCTTGGAATCTTCGGCGGTGCCGAAGCGCGCAAAACGTTGGCGGACGTTTACGCCTCCAGCAGCGATGCGGCCGTGAAGCACGCCATCCTTCGCAGCTACATGGTGAGCGGTGATCACGAGCACCTCTTCGCCGCAGCCAAGACCGAAAAGGACGAGTC
>JBGPDI010000167.1:0-9146 GCA_041482215.1 Candidatus Acidiferrum sp.
AATCTTTGCGGCCTCCGCTTCCGTGATGTGACGTGGACTCTTCGCGTAAAAGTTAAAACCAATAAGATTCGCGCCCGCTTCAACGGCAGCGAGGGCATCGGCCGCATTGGTAATTCCGCAGATTTTGACGCGAATCATGGCTATCTACGGCGTTCCCTTTGGAGCCATCAGCAGGGCGGAAAGGGCCGCAGCCGGATCGGGAGCGAGCATGAGATGCGTCCCAATCAGGAAAGCATCAAAACCCGCTTCGCGAAGTTTCTCGAGATCCCCGTGCGTGCGCAGCCCCGACTCACTGACGGCTATGCACCCTTCAGGAATGCGATCAATCAATTCGAACGATGTCTCAATCCGAACCGTAAGCGTCTTCAGGTCGCGATTGTTCACTCCAATAATCTTCGCCCCCGCCGCGAGCGCTCGATCAAGTTCTTCCCCCGTGTGAACTTCCACCAGCGGCTCCATCCCAATCTCGCGTCCAAGCGCGATCAGTTCGCGAAGCAGCCCATCGCTCAAAATCGCGGCAATAAGCAGGAAGCTGTCGGCATCGTTCGCGCGAGCTTCCCACACCTGCCACGTATCGAAAATAAAATCCTTGCGCAGCACCGGGATTCGAATGGCTTTGCGTGCATCGCGAAGATATTTCAACGAGCCCATGAAAAACTCGCCCTCGGTGAGCACGGAAAGACCGCAAGCCCCCGCCGATTCGAGAGCCAGCCCCAGCGCCACCGGTTCGAACGCCTCGCGAATCACTCCCCGCGAAGGCGAAGCCGCCTTCAGCTCCGCGAGAACGTTCAATCCGTCACGGCAAAGCGCCGCGGAAAAATCGCGCAGCGGTGTCGCCGCTTTCGCGCCATACTTGAGTGCGGTCTCCGGCAGCACGTGTTTGCGATGTTCCACTTCCGCACGCCGCGCTTCGACAATCCGGTCCAGCACGCTTCCGGTGTTGGCTTGAGCAGACATTTCGATAACTTTGTATGCTAGGGGTGCGGGGAGCGAGAGTCAAATGCAGTGACCGCGGCATTCGAACCGAATGGGAGAGCGAATGGGATACGGGGAAACGTACGGGCCGCTATTGGAAGCGATCGCGAAGGAAGCGGATTCGATCGCGATGCGCTATTTCCGCGCGGAGGAGTTGCGCATCGATCGCAAAGGCGACGGCACGGCGGTGACGCAAGCCGACCGCGGCGTGGAAGAAATGGCGCGCGCAAAAGTAGTCGCAAGCGGAATCGCGCTCGATGTTCTCGGCGAGGAAATGGGCGGCGCTGATTCGAACTCCGCGAGCAAATCCGGCCGCGCCCGTATGATCATTGATCCAATCGACGGCACCGAAGAATTTTCGCGCGGCATTCCAACTTTCGGCACGCTCATGGGAATCGAAGAGAACGGTGAGATCGTCGTGGGAATGGCGAGCGCGCCTGCGCTGGGCACGCGCTGGTGGGCCTATCGAGGCGAAGGTGCCTTTCGAAACGGCAAGCGCATCCACGTTTCGAATGTCGACACTCTAAGCAAATCGATGATTTTCACAACTGGGACCGGCCCGAAAAAAGATCCATCCATGCGCACAAAATTGCGTTCACTCGCGGACACCGCGCGAAATGGCCGCGCCATCGGTGGATTTTGGCAGCATATGCTCGTCGCTGAAGGCGCCGTGGAAGTTGCCGTGGACTTAACCTCTCAGCCGTGGGACCTGGCACCGCTGGGAATCATCGTAGAAGAGGCGGGGGGACGTTCCACAAATGTGAGCGGCGAGCGAACAATTTATTCAGGGCAATTGGTGAGTACGAATGGAAAAGTTCACGATGAAGTGCTCACGATTTTACGCTGAGGCAGGGACGTTGAATTAAGAGAGTTCAGGAATCGCTCTCCAATTTGGCCGTTCCCCCAGGCGCAAGCATTCCGTAATCTTTTGTGCCTTGGAGATTCCTGGGTCTCTCACCTGGAGGTTTTTATGGACGTTCGCGCACAAGCTGAGAAAGCTGAGAAGTTTCGAAAACTACATTTAGGACCACGCATCCTTATCCTGCCGAACGCGTGGGACGTAGCCGGCGCGCGAATTTTGGAAGAATTGGATTACCCCGCGATTGCGACGACCAGCGCGGGGGTGGCTTTTTCTCTTGGGTACCCCGATGGGCAGCGCGTTTCCCGCGATCAAATGCTGGAGGCCGTTGCGCGGATCGCGCGCGGTGTTCGCGTCCCGGTCACTGCCGACATGGAATCCGGTTACGGCACAACGGTCAAGGAGATGGGTGAAACAGCGAAAGCCCTAATAGCCGCAGGGGCAATCGGTCTGAACCTGGAAGATGTGACCGGCGATGACGAAACTTCGCACGTTGAGATGAACCTCCAAGTTGAAAAAATCGGCGCCATCGTCGAAGTGTCAAAGTCCCTCGGCGTTCCTCTCGTCTTGAATGCGCGCACGGACGTTTATCTGATGCCCATTGGACCAGCGGAATCGCGCTTCGAACGAACCGTGGAGCGGCTACGCGCCTATCGCCGGGCGGGAGCGGACTGCCTATTTGCCCCGGGAGTGCAAGATCGCGAAACGATCACGAAGTTGGTGGCGGCAATCAAGGCGCCGCTGAATATTCTCCTGGGCGCAACCTGTCCGACGATTCGCGAACTGGAAACGATGGGCGTGGCAAGGGTCAGTGCCGGCTCCAGCGCCATGCGAGCCATTTTGGGCCTGCTGCGCCGCATCGGCAAAGAATTGATGGAAGAAGGAACGTATACGCATTTGCTGGAAGGTGCGGTGCCATGGACAGAAATAAATCAAATCATGGCTCGCAAGAATCCGTAGCGCAATGGCGGAAAATGTAAAACAGCTTCGCATTCTGAACGAAGAAATTATTTCATGCCGTTTGTGTCCGCGACTAGTGAAGCATCGCGAAAAAATGGCGCGTGAAAAGCGACGTGCGTATCGCGAGTGGACCTACTGGGGCAGGCCGGTTCCAGGATTTGGCGATGCGCAAGCGCAACTGTTGATCCTCGGACTCGCGCCCGCGGCGCACGGAGCGAATCGCACTGGCCGTATGTTTACGGGAGATCGCTCCGGCGATTTTCTGTACGCGGCGTTGCACAAAGCCGGTCTTGCGAATCAGCCCACTTCCCTGCACCACGATGATGGATTGCAACTTAAGAATGCATACATCAGCGCGACGTGCCGTTGCGCTCCGCCAGATAACAAACCGTTGCCAAAAGAGATCTCGAATTGCCGCGGATATTTTGAACGCGAACTGGAAATTCTCAACCCTCGCGCGATTCTTGCGCTGGGAAAAATCGCCTGGGACGCGTACCTCGAAATCTCGAAGCAACGCGGCGTGATTGCGTCGCGCGCGCTCTACAAATTTGCCCACGGCGCGGAGGCCGAAGTGGCGCCCGGCACGCAGCGACTTTTTGGTGTCTATCACCCGAGTCAGCAGAATACGCAGACGGGTCGCGTGACTCCGGCGATGTATGCGCAGGTGCTGGGGCGGATTCGGCGATTTCTCGACCAGGGATAGAAGAGTGGCTGGCCTAGGAAGGCCAGCCCTACAAAAGCGCGCAGAGGAGCGGACTCACCTCTGACAACCGGACCAAGCTCAGAAAGTGTCGGAACTCTCCTGCGGGTCGATGCAGGAAATTGCGGACAGTTCTAGCTGCTTACACGTCTGATGTCGGGCAACACCTCCAAGTGCAATTTTTTCAATCCTTTGCGGACGGTCGCAACGGATGCTTGTGGCTTCTCGTGTGCAGTGATTGGTTGCTCAGCTCTCCGCAGGAGGAGATTATGAAGAGATTGAGAATTGCGATGTCAGCAGTGGGAGGGGCCACCATGGGGGTGATTCTGGTGGTCGGGAGCGCATGCGCGGCGCAGGACCGTCCGCCCGTGACGTCCAGAGATACCTTGGGGCAAGAGCAGCCACCCGTGGTGTCTCGGGACTCGATTGCGGCGGGGCCGGAGCAGGCGCGGCATCAGGCGGATGGGGAGCGGCGGGGGCTGCCGGTGGAGACTTATGCGGTGGTGCCGGGGACTAAGTTTTTGGTGCGGCTCGATGAGGAGCTTGGCACGAAAGGGACGCAGCAGAACGCGAAGTTTCGGGTGAAGACGCTCGAGCCGCTGGAGGCGGGGAGCGGGATTTACTTGCCGGCGGGGGCGGAGATTCGCGGGCACATCAGCCATGTAGAACCGGCGGGAGTTGCGGGGCGAGCGAAACTCTGGCTGACGTTTGATGAGATCCACACAAAGTTTGGCGATCTGCCGATCGTGGCGGAAGTGGTGGACGTGCCGGGGGACCACAGTGTGAGATCGGGGCCAAAGAAGGAAGGGCTGATCGAGGGGCGGAGCAGTTCGCAAGAGGACGCGGCGGAAGCGGCAGCGGCGGGCGCGGCGATTGGCGCGGTCAAGGGTGTGAAGGACAAGGACAAGAAGGAGGCGGCGGAAGGGGCGGCGCTAGGTGCGTTCACGGCGTATCTGATGGAGTCGGGGCGCGGGCATGAATTGAATCTGCCCAAAGGCGCCAAGCTCGAACTGGAACTGGAACGGGCGCTGTATCTTGTGAAGGAATGAGGCGGCGTTTCCTCAGGGGCTAAAACCACACGATGGAAATCGGTCAATGGCGGAGTCTGCCTGCGGCAGACGGGCTGCTTGCGGCAGGCAGGCTGAAGCTCCGACCCCCAAGGAACCATTTAGGAAAAGACTGGTTAACCATAACACCCCCCTACCCCCTATGCTTTTTGTAAGTGTTGCATCTAAAGAACTTAGGATTCGTGTAAGTGGTTTAAACTCAACACTTGCGGGCACTTTCCTAAGTGTTGATTCTAAAGATGGTTGCAGATGCTTTTCTCAAAAATGTTGCATTTAAAAGAGTTAAGGGCTTCAGAGGAGACTCGTCCTGAAATGCAAAAGCGCGACAAGAACCTGTCGCGCTGTGGATCAGAGTAACCCAGTGCGTAGTGTACCGGTTGGGTAACCAGAGATCAAGAAAAACTTCCGGGAAAACCGGGCAGCGTGGCGCTCATGGTGACCGGTCGGTGGGGATTTGGTGGCGGTTGGCTTCGGATAGGGCTAAGACGGCGTAGGCGGTGGCGGCATCGTTCATGAAGAGGACGGTGGTGGGGGCGATGTGGTGGGCGGGGTTATTGTTTAGGGAGGAGGACGGCCAATTGCCATCCGTTTTGCTTTGATTAGCCGCCAGCCAAGCGATTCCCTGCTGCAGCCGAGAATTATCGCGGGGCATGCCGGACTGTTGGAGGGCGAGGGTGATCAAGCCAGTAGCGTAGCCGTCGCTTGAAGGTTCCTGGGGCGTGCTGTCGTGGCGCTTCCAGGAGCCGGAGAGCGCGGAGAGACTCCAGCCGCCGTCGGGCTGCTGCTTGGAGAGCAGTTCGGTGATGATGGCCTTTTGCTTTTCGGGTTCGAGGAGACCGGGGAGTTTCGCGGAAGCCCACAGGAGAACGGCGCGATTGATGGGGGTCTGCGCGGCGAATTCGCGATTCAGGTAATCGCGCAACATTTTGAGGTTGGATTGGATTTCGGGGCGGGCACGATAGTTTTCGGGTGCGGTGCCGACGGCGATTGCGGCCAGGGTGGCTCCATAAAAGTCGGAATCGTCAGCTTCCCATGGTTCGTTAGCGAAGCGCAGCCACAGCCATTCGCCTTTTTTGTCTCCGGTAGTTTGCTGCTCGGCCCACATGTTATCGAGAGCGGTGCGGGCGTCGGGGCTGAGTTGGCCGGTCTGGGCGCTGTTGCTGGCGAGGATCAGGGCGTTGAGGACGGATTCAGTGCCGCGGGATTCGACGGATTTGTACGCGCCGCGATCGGCGTCTTTATAAAAGGGCTCGACTTCTTTCCAGAGGCGGACGCGCTTGGTGACATTGTCGAGGAGCCGGCGTTCGTTGGGGGAAGGGGCGGATTCGGCGAGGGATTTGCGGAGGGCTGGGCGCGAGAGCGCGTACGGGACGGCAGTGTGGCAGGAAATACAGAAGGTTTCATGATCGCGCGCGGACTTGGGCCATTCCATCCACCAGGTCGCGCGTTGATCAAGGTAAGAAGCAGCAGCTTTCTGATCCCAGGAATTGGCGATTTTTCTTTCAGGCGGATCAGCATGAATCGCTAGTGCTTTCGAAGCTTCGGAGCCGTCGGCACGAGTTTTCATGTGCAAGGAGAGCGAAATGATTCCCGCTAGGAAGCACGCCATCAAAACGACTATTCTCTGCGGGGTGGAAGTCATAGGGACCCCGTCTCCCTTTGCATACACTTGGAAATTGGATCTCGGCGCCATGAACGAGACGCAAGAACTATCAATTCAACGCAAAGAGATTATCACGAACGCTGAATCTAGACCGCGATGTCCACTTGTCCGGGATTCCGACTATTCAGGCACTGACGCGCTATTTGGAACGCCTTGTCGGAGCATACATGTAGCGTTTAGCAATGGACCGTACTTCGCTGGGTTGCTGACTGAAAGTTGCAGGTAAACGGCTGCTGCTTCCTCACAATCGCGAGATGCCTCTTCCTTCCGGCCTTCAGACTCACGCAGTGTTCCGAGCCCATTCAGTATCGAGGCCAAGTCGGGCGAATATGCTATTGGGTTGGTTTTCACAAGCTCTCGGCGAATTTGGAGCGCTTCCATGTATGAATGGACAGCCTCGTCGGACCGATGCGTGCGTTCGTACAATTTACCGAGACTGTGCAGGGTTGTAGCCAAGCCAGGTGCATACCAGCCCCAGTTTTCCCTCACTAATTCGCGGCGAATTTGCAGAGCCTCAATGTAAGCATCAGCACTCTCCTTTAGCCGCAAGGTGTCACCATATAGGTCGCCGAGACTGTTCATCGTTGAGGCGATGTTTGGCGAATACCACGATGGGTAGGTTTTTGCCAGCTCGCGATATTCCTTCAGAGCCTCTTTGTAGGCTTCCTCAGCCTCCTTCGGGCGCTTCGTTTGTGCGTACACAACACCAAGATGACTTAGCGTCTCCGCTAGGGGATGGCGATAGCCAGATGGGTCGGTTTTCATCTTTTCCCGGTATTCCTGTAGCGCCTTCTCATCCCTCGGATAATCACCGCCAATTCCTTGAGCCATCTCTGGCTTCTCATCGAAAAGGTCTGCAACCCTCTTGATCTTTGCTGATTGGGCGAAATCAGCGTCGAGGCCGGTCATCGTAGCCCAGAACCTTTGCAAATCGCCTGAAACGCAGTAGTAGACAACGCCCGGACGGTCCGAGAAGTTATCAAGACGAGGGCCAATGGCATTCGTGAAAACCAATACCTGGTATGGCAGGGCCTGTCCCAAGCGCTTGTATTGGCTTTGAGGCGTCAAGGGCGCATTGTTCCGCCACTCGGCAGGGCCTTCAGCCATCGCCTGTGCGAACTCGGACTCGTCTGCCGGAAACGCGTTGTGTGACTCATACCAGACTCGAAGGTACGATGAGATGTGCCCGACATGATTTGAGTCAGCCAACATACTCCGTCCGATATGAGGCTGGGCGTCTGGAATGGAGTGCGTCGCGAACAACCCTAATACAACGGGGATCACATAAAAGGCCCCGTAGAAGCTACGCCGCCGAGCCGAAAAGAGTGCCATTCCTAGGCACGCCAATCCAATCGCGATAGACCCCAAGCCCACGCTGACATATGGATAATCGACATAGAAAGGATTGGAGATGTGAATGCGAATCCAACATGTGAGCAGGTAACCGCCAAAGACCAAGTAGGGCAGTGAAACGAGACTCAGCAGGGCAGCCAGCACCACGCGAGCGCCTCTTCCTAATTTTCCTGTGGTTCTTGCGGACATTTTGCTCGCTGTCAGGTCGTAGTTCGGGTATCTACAGATAGTAGCCAAGGCCAGAAAAAATTGTCTTGGCAGAACCATTTTTTATGCTGATGACTTCGAGCCAATGGTCTTCGTAAGCATCCCCGGCCAGAACCACATCCACTTCGCCATTGCCACGCGTGTCTGCGAGGTCTAGAGGATCCCACTCAGTAACTCTCGGGACGTCAACATCGGTCTTCGTTAGTGGTAGTTCCCGGAGAACGATCACACGGGCGCTTCGGTCAAGAACAACGATCACTTCGCAAGTTTCAATGTCCGACCCAATCCGATGTGAGTAGTAGGCCCTAGCCAGCGACCAGCTGGCACGGTCCGATTGCCAAAGTGTAAAGTAGGTGTCCCCGGGAGCGTTGTCCGGCACCCCGCGTTGTCGCAACTCGCGGACCAAAATTGCTCGGAGTTCTGGAGTTAGTTGCCCCTCTTGTTTGCACACTCCCTCGTTCGTACTCTCATTCCACTCACAATTGTAGTCGGCGATAACCTTAACATTCGGACCTCGTTTGTCTCTTTCTCTGAGGTCACAGCCGTTGTCGGGGCCATTCCCGGCTGGCGAGTCACCACAATAATGCGTCTTCAAGAAAGCCTCGATTTTTCGGCATGAAACGTCGGTGCAAGGGGGTCGATGAGGATCCGGCTCAGTCTCGGCGCTTGAGTCCTCACGATTCGGCGTTGAAGCTGCGATACCACCACTGACAGTATCGTTGTTCGGCGCGGGCATAGTCGCATAGTCCAATTTCGGATTGGTGTCCGTCGTACATTTTGTGTATCGTTTTGAGCCTTTTTCCTGTCCAATCTCTATCGTTGTTGGGTTGATCACCCTGTATTTAGGGTCTCCGATTATGGGAGTGTTTGGCATCCATTCTCCTGGGGCAAAGCACCCTCCCGGCCCGCAGAAAGAGACCGAAAACAGATCACCGGACTGTTTTTTGATTTGAACACCGAACGCGTCCGTACAATCCACTTTCCAAAAACCTGTGAAATCCGTAGGCCTGTTACAGGAGGCTACCAGAAAAACGCATAGAGCCGAGAAAGCGAAGGCCGAAGTCCGATTTTTCATATTGAATATCCTAAGGGGATCGAATTCATGAATGTCGCCATCTTCAACTAACGCAACAGCTAGCCAAATTGTGGCAGCTCTTCTCGTCGGCCCGCAGCTGGCCTGAGGGACAGAGTTGTTCGAACCAGCACCTCGGCAATGCAAAGTGCACTTGATCGCATAAACCGCTGCGCGTTTACGTTAGGGCAGGACCTGAATTTCGAGTTCCATCGCACGCCCGTCCCGGATTGAAAACGCCCGGATGGGCGTAGTCGCGTACGGCCGGGGCGTGACGATGAAATAGATCG
>JBGPDI010000168.1:0-9044 GCA_041482215.1 Candidatus Acidiferrum sp.
CATCATGGAAGTCGGATTACCGGACATGTGGATTCGCTGATCGGCACTTGAGGTCCGGTCGCGCGTTTATCAGGCACTGGCAGGGACAAACCGTGCCGTAAGCCAACTCGTAGTCCTTAGCAACCACGGAGCTCAGGGAGCTGATTGGGCACACCAAGCGAATGGATGTGGGTAAGCTGACAGACCAACGGGTCAACCCACCATCATTTCCTCTTTCGCTTCTTAGTCCACATCAGGGAAACTCCGGTGCCCGATATGTGTCTCTGCCACCCATAACTGTCAGAAGAACCTTCGTGTTCAAGATTTCTTGTGGCGGCGAGTTAAGAATGTCTTTGGAGAGCACAACGAAGTCCGCCAACCTTCCTGCGGTCAGCGTACCTCGTACGTCCTCATCGAAGCTCGCATACGCCCCGTCACGCGTGAAGTGCCGCAAGGCAGCCTCGACCGAAATGCGTCCCGCTGGGTACCAGCCGCCCGCAGGTGTACCTTCCGGCGTCATACGCGTCACCGCGCAATAGATCGCTGGCAACGGAGCAAACGAGAAGACCCCCCAGTCACTGCCGAACGCTTGCACTGCCCCTGCGTCGTCAAAAATCTTGAAGGAATCCGCATGGGAAGCTCGCTCCGGACCAAGCAGTACCGCAAAATTCTTTAATACCGTAGCGTCCGGATTTGCGAACATGGCCTGGGTCGACGCAATGACACCGAGCTGTTTAAAGCGCGGCAGGTCGGAAAGCAACGGGACTTCCGCGTGCTCGACGCGATGTCGCCTCCCCCTCGTCCCGTTCGCCTTCGCCGCATACTCAAACGCATTCAATGCCATGTTGATGGCCTTGTCTCCGATCGCGTGCAATAGAACTTGAAATCCTTCTTTGTCGTAGAGCGCTACGGTCTTGTTCAAGTCGTCCTGATCCCAAAACGGGATTCCCGTGCCTCCGCCCACGTACGGCTCAATCATCGCCGCCGTCCTTGCGTCCACCGTTCCGTCGAGTACTCCTTTGATGGCTCCGAACTTCAACATTGGTCCCTTGAACGTCTCTCGGAGTTCTCTGTATTTGGCCAAGTCTGCCTCGGTCAGAGGCGTTTCTAACTTGTGATTTCTCGGTGCGCCTCCATCTTTTGGCAAAATGAGAGGAGCAAAACGAAATCGCAGCTTCAAGGCCCCCTCGCTAGCAGCCCGCTCGTAGACGTCAAAAGTGCGAAGGCTTGTAACCGCATCTTGCACTGACGTCAGACCGGATTCTGCTGCTTCATTCATGTGTTGAATCAAGGCTTGATAACGATCATCGGCTGACTCAGGGGGGATATGACTGCCAATGAGTCTTTGCGCAGCTTCTTTGAATTCGCCTGTGGGTTCGCCGTTCGCGTCCTTCATAAGATGACCGTTAGGCGGATCGGACGTGGCGCGAGTAATTCTGGCGATTGCGAGGGCCTTGGAGTTGGCAAGGCCCATATGCCCGTCTCGTTCGCTCACATATACGGGACGATCGGAAATCACCTCATCAATGTATTTCTTGTCGACGGTTTCATTTGGAAAGGCCGAGTAACCCCATCCATGCCCCGTGATCCAGGGAAGCTTGGGATGAGCTTTGGCAAAATCAGCAAGGCGCTGCTGAAAGTCCTTCAGCGTCTCTGCCCCGTGTAGGTCCACTTCATTCACGGACTGCCCCGGAAAATGGAGATGGGAATCCTGAAATCCGGGCACCACCACGCGACCGTGTAGATCGACGACCGCTGTGTCCGGCGAGGCAAGCGCTCTCACTTCTTCATTCGTGCCGACGGCTAGGAGCTTATCGCCGCTTACTGCTAGGGCTTCCGCTTGGGGCTTGACGTCGTCTTCAGTCCATATCTTGCCGTTCACAAAGATTCGATCGGCATGTAGTCGAGCCGTCTGCGCGAAAGCGCAAATGGCCGGGAACATCGAAACAAAAAATAAGGAGAGCAACTTGCCCCGCATGTGAAGCCTCCTAGAAAACCTCTTGTGTGACACATCTAACAAAGTGCTGCCCCGCATACGGCTGAAAACGGCATCATGGTATACCTGTCCCGCTCTTATTCGCTACGATGTGAAACGATTTTCAGCGGGAGCACTCCCGACGTGCTAAGTCCTGATAAGTCGTCTAACCGGACATGTGCCGTCGCGGTCCGAAAATGGGCTCCGAATGATCTGCGTCTAAAGATCTGGGCGGTTTCCTTCACCTGACGGAAGCGGAGTTGGTCGGCGAGAGGACCATCAAGTCCTTCGATTCCTCTACGAGTCGGCTCTTCTAAGCGAGGACGAGGCTGGGGTCGGCGTTGAGGCTCGCGTCAGCAAGAATGCCCGCGCGGAAACGCGAATACGCGGCCGCAGCAATCATCGCGGCGTTATCGGTCGAGAGGGCGCGGCTTGGGAAAAACACTTCGATGCCAGTGGATTTCGAGCGCTCTTCAAAGGTCGTGCGCAACTGGCTGTTCGCCGCCACACCACCGGAAACCAGCACACTTTCCACCGCCAATTCTTCCGCGGCGCGCATCGTGCGCTCCACCAAATCGCGCACCACCGCATTCTGAAACTCACGAACCAACGCCAGCGTTTGCGGACTGCACAACGACAGCAATTGTTCAACTTTTCTCTCGCCGCGCTGGAGCGCTTCCTCCCGCGCGCGAATCTCACCCGAATATTCCGGATGTTCCCGCACGTGGTACAGCACCGCTGTTTTCAAGCCGCTAAAACTAAAGTCCAGCGTATTCCCTTTCATCTTCGTCGGCCCGAATTTCACCGGAGCAGCCGCGCCATTCGGAACCGCTGCCAATCGGTCGAGAATCGGCCCACCGGGATACCCAAGCCCAAGCAATTTCGCCACCTTGTCGTACGCTTCGCCCGCCGCATCGTCCCGCGTCTGCCCGATCTTTCGATAGCGCAAACGCGCGCTGGCATTCTGCACACTTGCATCTTCCGGCGTCACTTCATAAATAACCGTGTGCCCGCCCGAGACAATCAAACACACCGCCGGCAGTTTCGCCGCGCGACCCGCCTTGTGCGCCTCCAGAAAAACCGCATGGACGTGCCCTTCCAGATGATTCACCGGAACGAGCGGCTTCCCCAGCGCCTGCGCCAGCGTTTTTCCATACGTAATCCCAACCAGCAGCGCGCCCACCAGCCCCGGCCCCTGCGTCACTCCAACGGCATCCACATCCGCTAGTTTCATCCCCGCCTGTGCAATCGCTTCTCGCACCACTGGCACGATCTGCCGCAAATGTTCGCGCGACGCCAGCTCCGGCACTACGCCGCCATATTTTCGGTGCACTTCTATTTGCGATGCCACGACGCTGGACAAAATTTCGCGCCCGTCGGCGACCACCGCCGCCGCCGTCTCATCACACGAAGATTCAATTCCCAGGATTCTCACTTTTCCATCCGCCTCAAATGCACATTCCCGTGCAATGGAATTATGCTAGCACACCGCCGCAAAAGGACCCGACTAACGCAACAGGCACCCTTCCAACGCAAATCCATTGACGGATTTGAGCCCGCATCGAAGAATGGTGTTCATCCTTTAAGAGTGTGCAAAAACCGAGCCTATGACCAACACTGCCCCCTCCGGCCGCCCCGCGGTCACCCACAATAAAGTTCGAAAGGCCGTGCTCCCTGCCGCCGGGCTCGGCACTCGTTTTCTTCCGGCAACCAAAGCCCAGCCGAAAGAAATGCTCACCGTTGTGGACAAGCCGCAAATTCAATACGTCGTTGAAGAGTGCGTAGCCTCCGGCATCGAACACATCATCATCGTCACCGGCAAAGGCAAGAACTCCATCGAAGACCACTTCGATTCATCTCCTTCGCTCGAGCATTTCCTGGAATCAAAAGGGAAAAAAGATCAGGCTGACCTCGTTCGAAAGATCAGCAACATGGTGCAGGTAAGCTACACGCGCCAGAAGGAGCCTCTCGGCCTTGGCCACGCCGTCCTCGTCGCACGCGATCTCGTCGGCGACGAACCTTTCGCCGTTTTGCTCGGCGACGTTTTGATTCCGGGTGCGAATCCCGCCACCAAACAATTGATAAAAGTCTTTGAAGCCACCGGCGTCGGCGCCATCGCCGTGGAGGAAGTCCCCAAAGACAAGACCCATCTCTACGGCATCGTGGATGGCGAACCCGCTCCGCAGCCGCCTTTCGGCGAACGTTTGCTGCGCATCCGCGACCTGGTGGAAAAACCGAAGCCCGAAAATGCGCCTTCGAATCTCGCCATTACCGGACGCTACGTTTTGCCCAGCGCCATTTTCGATTGCCTGGAGCGCACCAAGCCTGGCGCCGGAAACGAAATCCAACTTACCGATGCGCTGCGAATTCTCGCGAAGGAACAGGGGCTATGGGCTTACATCTACGAGGGCGTTTCGTATGATGCCGGTGACAAACTGGGCTTTCTGAAAGCCACCGTTGAAATCGCGCTGCAAAATCCTGAATTCGGCGCCGCATTTCGCAGCTACTTGAAAACGCTCAAACTCTAAACAGCGTATCTCTCCAGAAACTTATTTCTTTTTCGCGGATTTCTTTTCCTTGCTGTCTTTCGAGTCCTTGGAGGTCGATTCTCTGGACCCTCCATCCTTACTTGCCGATTCCTTATCCTTGCTGCCTGCATCTTTTGTTTCCGTCGCAGGCTTGTCCGTTTTTTCTCCGTCGCCGCCAGGTTTTTTCCCACCGTAATCCGTCACGTACCAGCCCGCGCCTTTGAATTGGATCGAAGGCGCCGTGATTACCGATTCCACTTTTCCGCCGCAGTGCGGACACTTTTTCAAATGCGGCCCGGACACCTTTTCGATTTTGTCCGTGTGCCGGCCGCACTTCAAGCATTTGTATTCGTACAGGGGCAAAGACGCTCCTCCAAACAGTATTTCAAAACTCGAAGTATACCATTGCTCTTGCGTGTGAACGCGCCTGCCACGTGCAAAGACGCGCCCGAAACGCACACCACCGCGCCTGATGATGGCGGAACGCGTGCTAGACTCGTGCACATGAGCGCGAAGAGTTCTCCTCCCAAACCTCCAGCCGAAATGAATTCCGCAGCCCTCGGCTGTCTTTATCTGGTCGGGACACCGATCGGCAATCTCGAGGACATCACGCTTCGCGCGGTGCGCATCCTCAAAGAAGTCGACCAAATTGCCTGCGAAGATACCCGGCACACCTTAAAACTTCTGTCGCAGTACGGCATTCACAAACCGCTGGTCAGCTATCACGAGCACAACGAACTAACCCGCGCCCCAGAGTTGGTAGTCGCGCTGGAGCAAGGCGCGAAAATCGCGCTGGTGAGTGACGCGGGAACGCCGCTTGTTTCCGATCCCGGCCATCGCCTCGTCACGCTCTGCGTACGTCATCACATTTCTGTCGTACCGATTCCCGGTCCTTCGGCGCTGCTCGCTTCCCTTTCCGCTTCGGGTTTACCCAATGAAGAATTTCTTTTCGTCGGTTTTTTACCGGCGCGCACCGGCGAACGCCGCCGCGCCCTCGAACGCCTGCGTATCGAGGATCGCACCATCATTCTTTACGAAGCGCCACATCGCATCGCCGAGTGCGTTGCAGATGCGCGCGAAGTGCTTGGCAACCGCAACGCCTGCATCGCGCGTGAAGTGACCAAGCTCCACGAAGAATTCCGCCGCGGCAAATTGTCCGAACTTTCCACTTCACTGGAAGAACGTCCTGCGCGCGGAGAAATCACGCTGCTGATCGGTCCGGAAGAAGCCAGCGACGTTCGAACGCGCGCCAACTCCACGCAAAGCCTCGCCGACCGCGTCGAAGAACTCATTCGCCAAGCCAAGCTCGACCGCAAAGAAGCCCTGAAGCTAGCCGCCAAAGAGCGCGGCCTCACGCGCCGCGACGCCTACACCCAACTAGTCGACGCTCAAACGAAGCAAGAAGAGATGTGATTGAAGTTCGTCGCAATCCAAAAAATCAGGCGGCGGATTCGGAGCGAAAGACGCGCTGAAAGCGGGGGCCGGTGAACTGGACGCCGACCAACTTTTCGCCTTGGGCTTGTGCGTCGACAACGTGGACGACGCGGCCCTGAGTAGCAAAGTCCGCATCGGATCTGCGCGAAGCGTATTGCGAAAACGGAATACGGATTTCGAGATTGGAGCCGATGGCAACGTCGAAACGCGTGACGAACGCGGCGCCATTGCGGCAAAGATTTTCGCTGGAAGTGGATTCTTCGAAGGCAAACCCGCGGGCATCGCGTCCACGCACTTGCAGCGGCAGGCGGACGGCGATTCTACGTTCCGAGCGTTGCCTCGATACGGTGGTGCTGAGCGGGACCATGGGCTGGGTCCTCGTTTCTATTGACTGCGGCAGCTCGGCCCTCGAAGAAACGTTCGACACTCTCGAGGATTTCCGCGGGCGTGCGCGCCGCATGTACGATGCTACGAAGCTCGCTGCCGTTCCCCACGCCATGAGTAAACCAGCACGCGAACTGCTTCATTTTGCCTACACCATCGGGCAGGTGGGCATCATTAATTTGCCTATAGTAGCCCATGAGTAAACGGTAGCGGACTTCGTCGCCTGGAATGTCGTAGCGGCCGGTTTCGGCGTGCTGCTGCATCTGCAGAAAAATCCAGGGATTGGTGGCCGCGGCCCGGCCGATCATCACAGCGTCGCAGCCGGTTTCGCGCACCATGCGTGCGGCGTCTTCCGGCTTCTGAATGTCGCCATTGCCGATGACAGGGATTTTCACGGCTTGCTTGACGGCGGCGATGATGCCCCAGTCGGCAGCGCCCTTGTAACCCTGCTCGCGCGTGCGCGGGTGTACGGCGACGGCTTCGACGCCGATGCTTTCGGCCAATTTCGCGACTTCGACGGCGACGATGGAGTTTTCGTCCCAGCCCGCGCGCAGCTTGATCGTCAGCGGAATCTTCACCGCGGCGCGCACCGACTTAAAAATGTCTTCGAGCAACGGCAAATCGCGCAGTAGCCCTGAGCCGCCGCACTTCACTACTTTCTTTGCAGGGCAGCCCAGATTAATGTCCACCGCGTCGTAGCCGAGGTCTTCGACCATTTTCGCGGCTTCAGCCATGACGGCGGGATTCGCGCCAAAAAGCTGCGCTGTGATCGGATGTTCATCTTCCTGAAAGTAGAGATACCGCAGAGTTTTCTTCGCGCTGCGCGTGATGCCCTCGGAGCTGGTGAACTCCGTCATCAGCAGGCCGCAGCCGCCGAGGCCGCGAATCACACGGCGGAAGAGCGTATCCGTCACGCCCGCCATGGGAGCAAGCACCGCCGCTGGGCGGATGGTCAGGTCGCGAATTTGGAAGGATGCGGGAATCATTTGAGTTTTCAGCGGTCAGTCTTCAGTTCTCGGTTTTGAGTTCTTAGTTCTTAGTTGTTAGTCAGACATCCGAGCTCTATTCTCCTCGTATTGCGCTCGGATTAAGGGCCACGTCGCCAACTCTGAAACTGGCCGGAATCATATTTCTATTGATGAAGTCTCCAGAGTACGAATCCAAAAAGGGCGCCCAGGACTAGAGAGGCTGCAAAGAACCAGCGCGCCTCTGGAATTCCTATCAATCCAAGAAGTAGCACTCCAATCACAATGACCAGACCAATGGGATGGCCCGTCAGGAGGCCTCCGCCGTAGCGCCCGAACGGCAAAACCTGAGTCAGGTTTGGTTCGGCGTTGTGCGGGGCAGCTTGTCGCCGGTGGCGAATTTGGAGGGATGCGGGAATCATACGTTCAGTTTAGGCTCGTGCGACCGGTGTAGCAAGACGGCACCTGATCCGAGTTCCTTGACTCTGCCTTGGCCCATGCTCCCGGATGGATGCCAGGTCCACAGGCGGTGCCAGTTTCGTATCCCCATCCCCCGTGTTTTTGAAACGATATGATTTCGTTGTGGTTAGCTGAGGGGGGTCTGCAAACGATATGATTCCACGGAACTTAGCCAGACAGCCATGCGCCCTAGACCCCCGCCCCGTGTTTTTTGTAAGTGTTGCATCTAAAGGATTTAGGCCTACAGTAAGTGCTTTGTTTGCAACACTTGCAAGGTGGTTCATAGGTGTTGCGTTTAAAGGAGTTACTTTTCGTTTTTCAGGGTAAGCGGAGCCTGGATTTTCGTCGTAGTAATGCGACAGAGAGGCTGGTCGGGAATGATGGCTGACGATCACAATTGATGTTACCAGAAGAGTACTGTACTTGTCAATACAAAGCTTGCGCGTCGAAAGGATTGAAGGGAAAGGAGATGGCAAAAACAGGGAGGCAGGTCAATGGTGCGAGATGAAGCGAAGACTTTCAGAGTAAAGGGAAACTTCCCGTCTGTCCCCGGTACAAGGCGCGGCCACCCGCTTTTCTAAGAAGTAGTGTAGTTGTCATCACGTTCTCTCCACGGCTATTATGGGACATGCCGGCCGGTCTTCACCTCATTTTCGATAAATCGGCGCTCCAATCGTTCAGCTTGGATGAGACGAACTGGCTTGACCACTTCTATACCACCGTCATAACGCCGTTGTTCTTCGCTGAAGTTCTCGCGGACCTAGAGAAAGAAGTTGGCAGAGGAAAAACACCGGAGCAGGTCGTAGGCGCCCTCGCCCACAAAACTCCCGACATGAACTCCACGGCGTGTGTGCATCACACCCGCCTTGCCGGTGCGGTTCTGTACGGCCACGAGATACCCGTTGATGGCCGTATTCCGCGCGGACAGGGCAAGGTCGTCGAACTGGACGGCAAACAAGGCATCTACTACGAAAAGTCTCCTGAAGAAGAAGCCCTCGACCGCTGGTACAAGGGTGACTTTCTCGACGTTGAGCGGCAATTTGCTAAGAACTGGCGCAGAAACCTTTGTAATGTCAATCACGACCGGGAGTATGTGTATTTTCAGAGATGGTTCTTGATGGGAAAACCCAAATCACTCCTCGAAGTGAAAACAATGACCGACGCTTATCTTGATGGTTCGCCGCAGGACGGCGTGATGAGATTTGGGATGACCATGACCGGAGTTCCCGAAGATGCCCAGGTCGAGATCATGCAACGTTGGCGGGAGGCGAACGGTCCGCCCGTAAGCGAATACGCGCCATATGTCCGCCATCTCTTCGG